>NZ_JBTNDK010000039.1:0-24578 GCF_054511035.1 Pseudarthrobacter sp. MDT1-22
ATGATGTCTTCCTCCGACTTGTAGAGCACTGTGAGATAATTCACCTTGTAAACACCAGTCTGTAGTGGCAGAACCACGACCCGGTGTCCCAATTTGGAACACTGCAACGGCGCTTGCGATTGGGGGTTTGATACCCGGACGGCAATAATCCGAACCGCCCGGTCCCATCGGAAGGTGAACACTCAGACGTACGAACGAACATTGCAAGGGTTCACAAATGACCGATCCCGTAAGGGAAGCGCGCGAGCAGCTGATTCGCGTAGGACTCACCGGCATCTACCACGCTGACACCGTGCCGGATCTCATCGTGCGTAGCTGGCGCAGATCATTAAGTAGCTCGGTGGAAGCTTCTGCACCTCCGCAGCGCTTCCGGGACGTGGATACGGACACGTTGCTTGGCAGGGCGGCCGTGCCTGTTTTAGACCGTTGGCAGCACCAGTTGGCAGACACTGGAACCACACTCTTCTTGAGCGATCGCGGCGGCAGCATCGTGGATAGGCGGACGAGCGACGGCAGTGAGCGACGGCGCCTGGACAACATGCACGCAGCAGAGGGCTTCGACTACTCCGAGGACGCCATCGGCACCAACGCCTTGGGAACCTCCATGGTCGAGAAACGGCCGGTGTTCGTCAAGGGCAGCCAGCACTATAGTGATGCGCTGGCCACAAATGCCTGCGCGGCGGCGCCCATATATACGCCAGCAGGCCTAGTTGTGGGTTCTATCGCTTTAGGCGGACCCATGGAGGATGCCAATCCAATCATGCTCTCGCTCACGCGGGAGATCAGCCAACAGATCGAGGAGAGGCTTCGCACCTCTTCCAGACCCCAAGACCTTGCACTTGCGATGTCTTTCATGCGCTTTTCCAGTTCCCAGCGTCCCACGGTCGTTCTGGACCACGAATCCATTCTCGCCAACACGCCCGGATTGCCGTACGTAAACGTCGCTTCGCACGTGATGCTGTGGGAAGTGCTCAACACCCACAACTGGTCTTCTGCGCCCATGCTTCGTCGCCAACTTGAGGGGACAACGATTGAGATTACGGCCCGCAGGGTCACCGATGGCCCACGCGGTCATTTCGTGGTGCACTTTTCCGAGCCGGATGCGCTGCCTCACGGCGGGCGCCATGAAACGGGCGTACTGGGCCGCGGTGAAAATTCTCTTGTGGCACCGCCAAGGACAAAGGCGTTCGGGGTTGCTGTCGCTGTCGTCGAGGGGCCGCCTGGTTCCGGGAGACTGACGGCGGCCGCGGACCTGCGTGCAAGCTGGGGCAGTACTGGAACGCCGGAAATGTTTGTGATCGCATCCGAGTCCCGAGTTCCGTGGAATCAGGTGCAAGATCTATTGGAGCGCGGCTTGGACGTCATCGTGCGCCGCGTCGAGGAGATCAGCACGGACGAATTTCTTGCATTTACCACTGTGTTGAAGGCAGCCGGGAAGAGACTCGGCTCTGACGGCCGGTCGGGACGCCTGTTCGTTACTGTTTCGCGTGAACATGCCTCTCCGGATGTTCAAGTTCTCATGGACAGCATCGGCGCAACGGCACGAACGTTGCCCCTGAGTCAGGCCCCTGAACGAATTCCGGGTTTGGTGACGCGAATACTCAATGAGGTGGATCTGGATTCACGGCACACCATGTCTCCGGCCGCGCTACAGTCACTGGTCCAATGGAACTGGCCCGGTAACATTGCCGAGTTGGCGGAGACTCTTTCCCAGCTCGTGCGTACGGTAAACGCTTCCGTGATTGAGAGACGGCATCTGCCTAAGCACCTACAGCAGGCTCCTCCGCGGCGTCACTTGTCACTCCTCGAATCCGCTGAGCGGTATGCCATCATCAGGGCGTTAGACGCTGCTGGCGGGAACAAATCTGAGGCCGCGGAATTGCTGGGGATGGGAAGGACCACACTTTACCGCCGCCTCCGGCAGCTTGGACTCGAGTCGGGGGAGGCGACCCTGTAAACCGACGTCACTCGTATGGGGGCTGAATGCGGAACGCTTCATCGAGATTCATGACTTCATGGAGAACGGCCTTCACAGCCGGATTCGTGTCATTCCGGCGCCAAGCCGCCCTGAGATCTACATCGGCCGTCGTATCGTCCAGCGGAATAAAGACGATGTGGGGATCGGTTGCGTTGACTGCTACTGAGGCCAATGTTAGGTGGCATCCGACTTCAGCGCTGACGAGGGCCAATGCCGTCTGCGTGTCGGGTGCCACCTGAACGATACTAGGAACGAATCCGTTGTCCCGCGCGAGACGTCGGAGCCGGTCGGGAAGCACAGCCCCCTCATAAGAAGGGAGCGAAACAAAGCCCTCCGCCGCCAGCTGGACGATCGCCAATCGACGGGCTCCCGCCAGTCGGTGGGTGTCGGGGAGAGCGATGACCAGTGAATCCCGCGACACCACCTTGGAAGCGACTTCTGCCGGGATCACGTCCCAGCGTCCGAAGGCGATGTCCGTGTCACCCTGCACAAGCTTGGTCATTGCGGGCTGCGCGAAATTCTGGCTGGAAAGGTCCAACTGAATCCCTGGGCGTTGGGACCTCACCAACCGGGCAAGCCGCGCAACGAGTTGGTGCGTTGAGACACCGGCGAAAGCTATGCGAACAAGGCCCGACTCGCCGCCATCAGCCGAACGGACCGCATCCTCCGCGCGACGCAGGGCTTCAAGGACTTCGGTGGCAGGCCCTATCAACGCCCGACCGCTGGACGTCAGTTTCACGGATCGAGTTGTCCGGTCGAGGAGGCGGGAACCCAGCTCAGTTTCAAGTTGCTTGATGGTCCTGCTGAGCGGCGGTTGGGCAACGTGCAGGCGTTCCGCTGCGCGGCCGAAATGCAGTTCGTCCGCGACAGCAAGAAAGGCAACAAGTTGGTTGATTTCCACTGCATCTCCTCCGCACATTATTGACGCAAGCGTATCACTGGGGTCCTTGTTTCGGAGAAAGGGGTAACAATCGACTTGGCTATTCGGGCGACTGCGTCCAGTCGAAGAAGCCCTTGCCGGTCTTCCGGCCCAGTTCGCCGCGGGCCACTTTGTCGCGCAGTATCTGCGGGGGTGCGAACCGCTCACCCAGCGTCTCGTGCAGGTACGTGGCGATGCCTAGGCGCACGTCCAGGCCCACGATGTCCGTGGTGCGCAGCGGCCCTGTGGGGTGTTTGTAGCCGAGGACCATTGCGTTGTCGATGTCCTCAGCGGAGGCGACGCCTTCCTCGACCATCCGCATCGCTTCGAGGGCGATCGCCACGCCCAGCCGGGAGGACGCGAAGCCCGGGGCGTCATTGACCACGACGGCGGTCTTGCCCAGTCCGTGGACCCAGCTTCGGGCCTGCTCAACGAGTTCGGGGCGGGTCTGCTTGCCGATGACCACCTCTATCAGGGTGGAGGCGGGGACCGGGTTGAAGAAGTGCAGTCCGAGGAAGTCCTGGGGCCGTGCCAATTCCTCGGCCAGCCCGGACACGGACAGTGAGGAGGTGTTCGAGGCCAGCACCGTGCCCGGCGTGAGCTGCTCCTCGACCCGGCGGAGCGCTGTGACCTTCAAATCCCAGTCCTCCGGGACGGCTTCCACCACCAGTTCGCGGTCCGCGAAGGCCGCGTAGTCCACGGAAACGGAGAGGCGGGAGACCATCTCGTCGAGATTGCCACCCGGATTGCGCTCGATGGATTTCGCGGCGGAGGACTTGACCCGCTCCCGGCCTGCCTGGGCGGAGGCTTCGTCGCGTTCCACAACCACCACGTCGGCCCCAATGATGAGGAACGCGTGGGCGATGCCGGCACCCATTCGGCCGCCGCCGAGGACGCCTACGCGCGCCGGGAATCCGGCCGGCACTATTGGGTTGTTCATTACTTCTTCTTCCTGTCGAGGAACGCCTGCATACGGTCGAACTTGGCCTGGGACTCAAAAAGCATGCCCTGGGCCAGGGTGTCGATGACGGGATGGGCTTCCCGCGGAGCGTGGAACACGGCCTTGGTGATGCGTACTGCGAGCGGATCCTGCGCCGCGATGGCGTCCGCCAGGGCGTGCGCTGCGTCAAGCAGCGTCTCCGGGTCCACGAGCTCGCTGATCAACCCGATCGTGAGGCAGTCTTCGCCTGTGAGAACTTTGCCGGCCAGCAGGATCTGCTTGGCCATCGGCTCCCCGACGAGTTCCTTCAGCCGCCAGGTGGCACCGGCCGCGGCCAGGATGCCCAGGTTGGTCTCGGGATTCCCCATCCGCAGGGCCGGGGTGCCGATGCGGAAGTCGGCCGCATAGGCCAGTTCCGCGCCGCCGCCGATCGCAAAGCCGTCCAGCGCGGCGATGACCGGCATGGGCAGTTTCGCGATCCGGTCGAAGATGCCGGAGTTGATTCCCGCCAGAGCGTCGGCACGACGCCGCTCGCGCAGTTGCGCGATGTCGGCGCCGGATGCGAAGACGGCTTTGGCTCCGGTTTCGGGGTTGGCGGGCGTGCCGGAGAGGATCAGGATTTTCGGTGTGCGCTCGAGGTGCGCGCACACGGCGTGCAGCTCGTTCACCATTGCCTGGTCGATGGCGTTCTTGACTGCGGGCCGGTGCAGCCGGACCGCCAAACGGTCCTCGCGCTCCTCAACCAGCAGCGTGACGAATCCCGAGGTATCAAGGCGCGTTCCGGCGTCGTTCATTACTTCTGTCATCAGATGCCTTCCAGCAGCAGTGCGGTGCCTTGTCCGACGCCGACGCACATGGTGGCGAGGCCGAGCTTGCGGCCCTGTGTGGCTTCGCGTTCGAGGCGCCCGAGCAGGGTGATGACCAGTCGGGAGCCGGAGGAGCCGAGCGGGTGGCCGAGGGCGATCGCGCCGCCGTCGTTGTTAACGGTGTCGGGTTCGAGCTTAAGTTCGCGCATGCAGGCCAGGGCCTGGGAGGCGAAGGCCTCGTTAAGTTCGACGGCGGCCAGATCGGCTACCGCGATTCCGGCGCGGGCCAGGACTTTGCGGGTGGCCGGGACGGGGCCGATGCCCATGATTTCCTGTGCCACGCCGGCGGACGCGCCGTCGAGGATGCGGGCGCGGGGGGTGAGGCCGTATTTCTGCACGGCGGCTTCGGACGCGACGATGATCGCCGAGGCGCCGTCGTTGAGCGTCGAGGAGTTCCCGGCGGTGACCACGCTGCCGCCCTTGACTACCGGGCGCAGGGCGCCGAGGACGTCCGTGGCGGTTCCGGGGCGGGGGCCTTCGTCGGTGTCCACGATGGTTTGTGTGCCTTTGCGGCCTTTGACCGGGACGGGCACGATCTCATCCGCGAACCGGCCGGCCATGATGGCTGCCAGGGCGCGTTCGTGGGAGCGGACGGCGAAGGCGTCGCAGTCTTCACGCGAGATGTTGTAGGCGCGGGCCACTTCCTCGGCGGTCTCCGGCATGGAGAACGCGGCCTTGCCGTCGCGGGAGAGTTCCCCGGACAGGAAGGCGGGGTTGGGGAAGCGCCAGCCGATGGAGGTGTCAACGACGGCTCCGGGTTTGGCGAAGGCTTTGTCCGGCTTTTCCATGACCCAGGGGGCACGGCTCATCGACTCCACGCCGCCTGCGACGACGATGTCCGCGGCGCCGGCCTTGACCATGTGCGAGGCCATGATGATGGCGGACAGGCCGGAGGCGCACAGGCGGTTGACGGTGATGCCGGGGACGGTGTCGGGGAAGCCGGCGAGCAGCCACGCCATGCGGGCGACGTTGCGGTTCTCCTCGCCGGCACCGTTGGCGTTACCGAGGATCACCTCGTCCACCACGGCCGGGTCAATGCCTGCGCGTTCGACGGCGGCGCGCACCGTGAGTGCCGCTAGATCGTCCGGACGCACGGAAGAGAGCGAACCGCCATAGCGGCCCACGGGCGTGCGGGCGCCGCCAATTAGAAAGGCCTCAGCCATGTTTTGCATTCCTTTGTTCGTGTCGCTGGCGTTCTGCCGCGGTCATTTGTCGCGATCCGCGATGGCGGACCGGGAAGCTTAGTTGAAGGCGGAGATACCCGTAATGTCGCGGCCCACGATGAGAGCCTGCATGGAGTCGGTGCCCTCATAGGTGGAGACGACTTCCATGTCGGTCATGTGGCGGATGACGTGATTCTCCAGCAGCAGGCCGTTGCCGCCGAGCAGCTCACGTGCCTCGTTGCAGATCCATTTGCCTTTTTGGGCGGTTGCCATTTTGACCATCGACGCCTGTGCGACGGTGAGCTGGCCCCGGTCCGCGAGTTCGGCCATGCGGTTGCACAGCAGCTGCATGGTGGTGAGTTCGCTGAGCATGTTCGCCAACCGTGACTGCACCAGCTGGTACGACGCGATCGGTTTGCCGAACTGGATGCGGGTCTGCGCATAATCGGAAGCAATTTCGAAGGCAGCCATGGCATGGCCAACCGCCTCCCAAGCTGCGCCGCCCCGGGTTGCCTGAAGTACGCGGGACACGTCACGAAACGAGTGGCATCCCTCAAGCCTGTTGGCCGCGGGCAGGCGCATTTCCTCGATGACGATGTCGGCCTGGAGGATGGCACGTTTGCCCACCTTGCCGGTGATCACGGTGGGGGAGTAGCCCGCCGGGTACCGGCCGTCGTCGTCCTTTTCGATGACGAACGCGTTGACGTTCCCGTCCTCGGTGTTGCGGGCGAACAGGACAATGACGTCCGCGACGTGCCCGTTGCCGATCCACCGTTTGTGGCCGCTCAAAACCCACTGGTCCCCGTCGCGGCGGGCGCTGGTCTCCAGGGCGACGGAGTCCGAGCCGTGGTCCGGTTCGGTCAGGGCGAAGGCTCCTGTTTTTTCAATCCGGGCCAGGGCTGGGAGCCAGCGTTCTTTTTGCTCGTCGCTGCCGAGAATGTTCAGGGCCCCCATACAGAGATTCGAGTGGATGCCGAGGAAGGTGTTGAGGCTGCCGTCGGCGCGGGCCATCTCGCGGGCCACCATGCCGGCGGCCTTACGGCTCATACCCGGGCATCCATAGCCCTGGATGATGGTGCCGATGATTCCCAGCTCGGCTAGCGGCGGCAGCAGTACGGTGGGGAACTCGGCCTTCTCCCAGTACTCGTTGATGACCGGCAGGACACGCTGCTCGGCGAACGCACGGACCTTGTCCCGGATGCCGATCTCCTCGGGGGTGAGGTCGTCATCCAACAGGAAGTAATCGGAGAGCGTTGTGCGCTGATCAACTGTGGTTGTCATGATTGAACTTTCTGTTCTTAAGCTTGCTGGAACTGTGGTGATGCTGCGGCGGGGACTGCTGCTCCTGGGGACGCTGAGCGTAGCCACGCGAGAATGGGCTCTCGGTGGGCATTGTGATCCGGCGGGGCCATGTCGTAGCTGACCGGGGTTTCGGAGAAGGTGATGGGGTTGCGGATCCCCGGCAGAGCAGAGTCGCCGGTACCTACTGTGACGACGGGATCCAGGCCGATCCGTTCGGCGAATTCAAGGCCCTGGCGGACGTCGTTGATCGGCGCGCAGGGGATCTGCGCCTCTGTGAGGACCTCGAACCATTCGGTGGAACTTCGGCTGCGGAGGGCCTCCAGCAGCAGTGGCCTCAGTGCCTTGCGGTTGAGGCTGCGCTGGGGAGCCGTCGCGAAGCGGTCGTCGCCGGTCAGGGCCGGCGTGCCGAGCGCCTGGCAGAGCCGGCGGAACTGGGGGTCGTTGCCGATGGCGATCACAATGTCGCCCTCGCCGGTGGCCAGCGGCTCATAGGGGTAGATGCTGGGGTGTTCGTTCCCGAGCCGGGTGGGCACACTGCCGCTGAGGAGGTATCCAGCGGTCTGGTTGACCATGCCGGACAGGGCGGAGGACATCAGGTTGACTTCGATCCGCTGGCCTTTTCCGCTGCGCTGGCGTTCCTGGAGGGCGGCCAGGATGCCGATGGCCGCGTGCAGGCCGGTCATCACGTCAAACACGGCCACGCCGGACCTGTATGCGGGAGTCTCGGGCGAGCCGGTCACGCTCATGAGTCCGGACATGGCCTGGACCAGGAGGTCATAGCCGGGGAGGGACGCGCCGCCTGCCGTCCCGAATCCGGTGATGGATGCGTAGACAACGCCGGGGTTTGTTGCCGCGACAGTGTCATAGTCAAGGTCAAACCTGTTCAGGCCGTTGGGCTTGAAGTTCTCCACCACCACGTCCGCCTGACCGGCGATCTCCTGGGCAATGCGCCGGTCCTCGGGATCCTGGAGATCGAGGGCGATGGAGCCCTTGTTCCGGTTAATCGAGAGGTAGTAGGTGGACTGGCCGTCCCGGACGGGAGGCTTCCATGCCCGCGTTTCGTCGCCGTCGGGGCTTTCGATCTTCACCACGGTGGCGCCCATGTCAGCCAGCAGCATGGTGCAGTACGGGCCAGCAAGCACGCGGCCGAAGTCGGCCACGAGGAGCCCGGCAAGGGGTCCGCTGCCGGTGCGGCCGAACATGTCAGAGCCGAGCGGCGCGTCTGGTGCCGCGGACTCTGCGGCCCGATGCCTTGCACTGAGGGGGCTTGTTTCAATCGTCACGATGCTCCTCGAAGTCTTCGTCGCAGGATCTATGCATTGGGGATCCGGACGAGCTTTTTGTTGGCGAATTCGTTGATCCCGTACTGGGCGAGTTCACGGCCGACGCCTGAACGCTTGATGCCGCCAAAGGGCAGGTCGGGGGCGCTGCGGCTGATGCTGTTGATCCACACCATGCCGGTTTCCAACTGGTCGGCGAGCTGCTGGGCGTAGTCGACGTCGGCGGTGTAGATGGAGCTGGACAGGCCGTAGGGCGAATCGTTGGCCAGGTCGATGGCAGCCTCGGGGGAATCCACGCGGAAGACCACTGCTGCCGGGCCGAAGATCTCTTCCGAGTAGGCACGCATCTGGGGTGTCACACCGGTCAGGACGGTTGCGGGGTAGTACGCGCCCGGTCCCTCTGGGCCGGCACCGCCCGTGAAAGCGGTTGCCCCCTTGGTGACGGCGTCCTGGACCAGCTCGTCAATTTCTTCGACGGCGGACCGGGAGGACAGCGGACCGAAGGTCGTTTTTGCATCCGTGGGATCACCGGGCGTGATCCTGGACATGGCATCGGTGTAGTGCTTCAGGAATTCATCGTAGATGTCGCCGACGATGATAAAACGTTTGGACGCTGTGCAGGCCTGGCCGCCGTTGTACATGCGGCCGGAAACGGCGCCGGCCACTGCTTTGTCCAGGTCGGCGTCCGGTAGCACGATGAACGGGTCTGAACCGCCCAGCTCAAGCACATACTTTTTCAGGTGGCGTCCGGCGACCTCTGCGACGGCGGACCCGGCCTTCTCCGAGCCCGTCAGGGAGACGCCCTGGACCCGCGGGTCGGCGAGCATTGTGGCGATTTGGCCGCTGGTGGCAAACGCGTTGATGTAGACGTCGGCCGGCAGCCCGGCATCCCGGAAGACTGATTCGATGGCCAGCGCCGACTGTGGGCAATTGCGGGAGTGCTTCAGGATGACCGTGTTGCCGAGCACGATGTTGGGCGCGGCGAACCGGGCCACCTGGTAGTACGGAAAGTTCCACGGCATGATGCCCACGAGGGGCCCGATGGGTTCGGTGCGGACCACAGCCCTGCCGGGTCCCTTGACGTCCAGGGGCTCCTCGCGGAGGAATCGTTCGGCATTGTCCGCGTAGTAGTCATAGATGGAGGCGACGAGGGCGACCTCGCCCTTGGCTTCCGCCGTCGTCTTTCCTACTTCAAGGGTCAGCACGGCGGCCAGCTCGTCGGAGCGTTCGCGGTGCAGCTCGGCAACCCGGCTGAGGATGGCACCTCGTTCGGCGAGCGGGACGGCGCGCCATTCACGGTATTGCGTGAATGAGCGCTTCAGCACGTCCTGCACGTCCTCGTCGCTGAGGGACGGGAACTCGGCAACGCGTTCTCCGGTTGCCGGGTTGGTGGTTGCGTAATTGCTCATCGTCCTGAACTCTTTCTGAAGGCAGTTTGTCTTAGGACTACGATCCCAGCTGCCGGCTATACAGTCCAATACTTATTAGGGTGCTTATTGATGACAATTTCGTAATAGTCATCAAGGGGAGTGCATGCTGCGATGACAAGATATTTGCAGCGAACTGCATAAATCCTCCGTGAAATAGGTATTGGACGGCAGGTGGCCTGGATGCCACTCTGATTCGACGGGCGTCGTCTGCCCAAAAGTCCCCTTGCAATAAGGAGTCACCTCGCCAGCCGGGCTGCAGGGGGAGCCGGCCTGATCATGGTGGAGGCCACGGCTGTCCCGTTCGATGGGCGGATTACGCAGTGGGACCTCGGGCTGTGGAACGCTGAACAAGAGAAAGCCTTCGGCCGAATAGCCAGGGGCATTCGCGAACATCGTGCGGTCGCTGCCATCCAGCTCGCACCTGCCGCCCTCAGAGCGGCCAACAGGATTTTGGCCGCCCGCCTAAATGGCCTCCGGCGAGCGCTTTTCCCCAGTTTTTCCAGGGTTTTTCTAACGCCGATAGTTGTCTTCGTACGTCAGATGCCCAGGGATTGCCGAATCCAGGTGATTTCGGCACGGCTGGCGGCCTGGCCGATGGTGAGCATGCCTTTGCGGTAGACGTCCTGTATTTCTGCCCGGCGCAGCGGGCGGCCGTTGTCGTAGAAGAAGCTGGCTGGGGCCTCGAGGAACTGGAGGCGGCGCCGGAGTACGTCGTGCTGGTCGTTGATGTCGGGAAGCTGGGACAGGAAGGCGAGAACGACCATAAACTTGCCGAGGTCGGTCACGTCGCCGGCTGATGCACTCCGCAGTCGCTGGTGGAGTTCTTTCCTGCCCTCTGGTGTGAGTTCTAGCGTGTGGCGCTGCGCGGCGCGTCCCTTCTCGACATGCCGGACGATGGCGCCGGCCTTGATCAGGCGTTGGATGGCCGGGTACAGGCTCCCGTCACTGATTTCACGGGCGAAGCCGTACAGTTCGTTCATTTTCCGGCGCAGTTCATAGCCGTGAAGCGGGCCCTCTGAAAGGAAGCCCAAAATCATCAATTCCAGCACGAACGCCATGCTACATGACATGAATATGTCGAAACGAGGCATTAGCTCGTCATTACCTCGTTTCGAGGTATATGCTGGGGTCTTGCATCCTCCGTCGAAGGACCTCCCATGCCCTCATTGCTTGTCCCCGGTTCTGGCAGGCCGGGTCTTTCCCGCGGCCGCCTCGCCATAGCTGTGGTCTCGACCGTGGTGGAGTGGTACGACTTCACCCTGTTCCTCTTCCTGAGTTCAGTGCTGTCCCGGGTCTTTTTTGGCGACAGCCCGACGGGCGTCCTGATGACACTGGCGACGTTTGCTGTCTCGTATCTGCTGCGCCCCGTGGGCGGGCTGGTGTTTGGGTATGTGGGTGACCGGTGGGGAAGGCGCCCGGTTCTTCTGGCGTCGATGGCGTTGATGTTCCTGGCCACGGCCGGGATGGCTGCTTTGCCCACATTCGCCCAGGTGGGTGAATCGGCGGCCTTGTGGCTTCTTGCCCTTCGTTGCGTTATGGCGTTCTCTGTTGGCGGCGAATACACCGGGGTCATGACCTACCTCCTGGAGAGCAGCACGGCAAGGAACCGCGGACTGGTTACCTCATTGGCTGCGGCGGCCAGCGAAATCGGTGCGTTGCTGGCGGCCGGCATTTCGGCCCTGACGGTTCTGTCGCTTTCCGCTTCCCAGGTCGAGGAGTGGGGGTGGCGGATCCCCTTCGTTGTGGGCGGCGTTCTCGCTGCGGTGATCCTGGCTCTCCGGTCGGCCCTCCCCGAAACCCCGTTGTTCCTGCAAAGCCGGCTGGCGGCACAGCGGGAGCCAATAGTACGTATTTTGCGGCGTCAGTGGCGTGCGGTAGTTCGTACGTTCTTCATTTCGGGACTGTGCTCGGCTGCCTATTATGTGGGGATCATCTATCTGCCCACGTACCTGATTTCGGTCCAGGTATGGAGCGAATCCTCGGCCATGGGTCTGGCAACGCTTGCGGCCGGCGTCGTCGTCCTTGCTTCTCCCGTGGCAGGTTGGCTGTCCGACCGGTATGGGCGGCGTGCGACTCTGTTGGTCCTTGCGGCTGCGGCGATTGTGCTCCCGGTCCCGATGTTCGCTGCGGCCGGCCAACCGGACGTGGGAGTCGCGGTCGCGGCGGTGGTGGTGCTTGCGTGTCTTGCGGGCAGCCTCAGTGCCGTGGGGGCGTCGGCGATTCCTGAACAGTTCGCTGTCAGGGGGCGCCTGACCGCCTTGGCGATCGGCGGGACTGTTGCCACCACGATCTTCGGCGGCATCGCTCCCTACGCCGTGCAGACGCTTACTGAATCGACCAAATGGCCCCTTGTGCCCGGACTCCTGATTACGGCCGTTGCGCTCGCCGCCATCCCGGCCATCCGGCGCGGCCCCGAGACGGCTGCGCGCCAAACAGAACCATCCATGGCTAACCCAGTGAACCTGGATATTTCACATGACACCGATTCACAAGGAGTGAAGGACCATGCCTGACCCGATGCGCGCCGTCGTCCTCGACGGACCCGGGGGCCCGGACGCCCTGAAAATACGGGAGGTGCCCCGGCCAGTTGCCAGGCCCGGTTGGGTCCTAGTCAAGGTCCATGCTTTCGGACTGAACCGTTCCGAACTGCATTTCCGGCGTGGTCTGGGATCCTTTGGCTCCTTTCCCCGCATCCCCGGCATCGAAGCCACGGGCGTGGTGGTGGAGGCACCCGGCGGAGAGTTTGACGCGGGGAGCCAGGTGGCCGCCCTGATGGGCGGCATGGGCAGAACGTTCGACGGCGGGTACGCCGAGTACGTCACGGTGCCAGCGTCGAACGTCGTCCCGTTCACAAGCCATCTTGACTGGGCCATCCTGGGTGCAGTTCCGGAAATGCTGCAAACCGCCAATGGATCGCTGACCGTCGGCGTCAACGCCGCCCGCGGCAGCAGCCTCCTGATCCGAGGCGGCACCTCATCGATCGGCATGGCGCTGGTCGTCCTGGCCAAACGCCGCGGCATCACCGTCCTCGCCACCACCCGGAACCCCACAAAGGCGCAGGCACTGCTCGACGCCGGAGCAGACCATGCCATCATCGACACCGGAAGCATCGCCGAGGATGTGCGGGCGATCTGCCCCGATGGCGTCGGAGGCGCCGTCGAACTCGTTGGAACGCCGACGTTGCGCGACACACTCCGGGCCACCGCCGTGCACGGGACTGTTTGTTTTACCGGCATGCTGTCGGACGAGTGGACGGTGCCAGACTTCTACCCCATTGATTACATCCCCAACGGTGTGCGGCTTACCGCCTATTCGGGCGGTGCGGAAGACCTCCCCCGTGCTGTCCTGCAGGAATTCCTCGACTCGGTGGCAACAGAGGAGGTGCACATTCCAATAGGGAAGGTCTATCCCTTCGAGGACATTGTCCAGGCGCACCAGGACATGGAGGACGGCTCGGTGACCGGCAAGCTCGTGGTCACGCTGGGCGGACAATCCGACGTCCCCTCGGGACATTCCGAGGAAAGGAACTCATGATGAACGATCTGAAGCCGAACAGCACGGCGGTGCGTGCACTGGAAAACCTGCCCGCCGGGGCCTCGCTGAACTCCGTCACAGCCGAGAGCGTCAGTGTTGCAGGCCGTCAGGCACTTCGCATCGAACTGACCGACGCCGCCGCCTCAGGCGTCCCTGGCATCGACTACATAGACCAGCCCACATTCGTCCTGATACCCGCGGATTTCGAAAATGGCACCGTCGAAGTCGATGTGCTGAGCCGGCTCAGTGCGAATGCGCCCGACTTTGCGCGGGCATTCGCTGGCCTTGCCTACCGGATAACGGAGAGCTTGGACAGCTTTGAGGCTGTCTATATCCGGCCTCTCAATGGGGCTAAGGTTGACCCGCCGGGGCCTCGGATAGACCGTGCGGTGCAGTATTTCGCGTACCCGGAATGGAAGTATGAACGCCTCCGTGAGGAGTACCCGGACGGCCGCTACGAGTCCGGGGCCGACATCGGCCCGGACGAATGGATCCGTCTGCGCATTGAAGTGCAGGACAGGAGCCTGCGGGTCATGATCGACGGGACGCAGATTCTGGATCTCACTGAAACCAAGGCACAGCCGGCCCGTGGCAGCGTCGGGCTTTTCGTTGACATCGGAACCGTTGCCTTCTTCTCCAACCTGTCCGTCGCGACAACGTGATCAGCGGGAGAAGCTCTCCTACTTTGACCCATAAACATCGATAGCGCCGTTCATCTTCGATATTGGACGCCGAATTAGAGGTGATCAGCCCCGGCGGGGGGTCGCCCCAGACCAGGTGGGAGCCGAGGACGGCGTTCCGGCCGGTCTGGCGCAGCTTGGTGTCCTTGCGGTCCACATGGGAGATCCGGTCCATGACGTCCCAGATGAACGAGACCGGGTCGATACCCTGCCACATCGGAATGCCTGCGCGCCCGCCTCAACGCATTCCCAGAACGGAAACTCGAACTCTCCACGGAGAGCAAACCTCAGACACCAACTGGCCCTCGCTTTGGGACATTGGCCGCGACGGAAGTCAGCGGACCCTAAGGAAGCGTCACTGGGCAATCACCGTCCGGCGCGCAAGCAATGTACAACTGACCTCCGGAGCCTGAGGCGCCAGCGCTCTGGTGAGCGGACACCCTCGACGTAACGTGTTCAAGTTCTGTACATAGCGCGGATCCCGGGGGTTTCTACGCAAGAATCCAATAACTCGGGCTAGAACCTGGGAACAGGTCAGGAATACGCCCGCAGCCCTACGAAGCACGTGGAACGAAATGGCGTTGCCCCATACACAGAATTCTCTGTACCCTCTCCTGCATTTCTAGCCCGAACCCACTCTATTCAAAGGAGCATAGAAAATGCATCATCCGTATCTGGCTACATGGAGAAAAATCGCTGTCGCGGTTTTGGCTGCCGGTCTAATTACCACTACTGCCGCTTGCGGCACTAACGGCAATCCTTCTCCGGGCGCCAACGTCGGCACCCAAGCTGCCGGCACTGGAAGCATAGATGGCGGTGGCGCTCTTTTGAAGGTTTTCATGCCTTCGACCTCGAACGTGTATCTGGCGGCTGCCTCCCAGTCAATCAAGGACGAAGCAAAGTCCCTCAATTACACCGTCAACATTGTGGAGAATAACTGGGACCAAACTGAGCAAGATCAGCAGGTCCAGGAGTGGCTCGCCACCGGTGAGCGTGCGGCCGCAGTCTTGATGTGGCCGGCCGGCGCCGCGGCCGCAACGAACTCAATTCGCCTGCTTTCTGCGCAGGCACCGGTCATCCAGTTCAACAACCTGGTCACCCCCGAGGCGTCCAAATACGTGAAAGCATACGCGGGGGTCTCGGACACGGGCATCGGCAAGGAAGCCGCACTAAACGCTCTTGCCGCCGTCGAGAAGCTCAAGGCTGAAGGGGCCAAATTTCACGGGCCCGATGGCAAGCCTAACGTGGTAGAGATCCGGTTCACTGCCGGGTACGCCGCTGGTGACGACCGAGAGAAAGCCTTCGCGGAAGCAACGCCCGGCGCGTTCAATGTGCTCGCCGTCGAACCCACCCCGACCGTTGACGCTCAGGGCGGATTCAAAGCAGCCAGCCAGGTCATTCCGCGCTTCCTTGGACAGGGCATCGACATCGTGTATGCACACAGCAATGACGTAGCCAATGGTGTCGTGCAGGCGCTGGAGCAAAACGGGCTGAAGCCGGGAAAGGACGTCATCCTGATCACCGGAACCTCTTCCGGCGACATGACGAACTTGCGCAGCGGCAAGATCTGGTCGGCTACCCTGCAGTCTCCCGTGATCGAGGGCGCACTCGTCGTTCGGACCGCTGCCCAGTACATCGCCACAGGTCAGGTGCAGCCCGGCGAAGTCACCATTGAATCCTCGTCGAACAAGCCCGAGCTCAAGGTCGAGGCCCCGCATACGGCCACGTACATGATGAACCCCCAGGTGACAGCCGAAAACAACGCCTCCTTCGACATCTGGGGCCTCTCGTTCGACAAATTGATGGGCAAATAGGACCTCACAACTGGAGTCCGTTTCCAACCGCGGAGCCTCGGATACCTCCCTCAAACGGAGCTATCCGAGGCTCCGCACCTATCCGGTGGGCGCATTTATGCACCACCCATGTAAACCGAGGAGAAACCAATGACTGGAAGCACTCCCCTCCGCCTTAAGGCGAGCGGCATCTTCAAGTCTTACGGAGCAGTGAACGCCCTGTCGGACGTGCACTTCGAGCTCCGAGCCGGCGAGGTCATGGCCCTGTTGGGCGAGAACGGCGCAGGCAAGAGCACGATCGTCAAGGTCATCTCAGGCCTCGTCTCACCCGACAAGGGCTCCATCGAGATCGACGGAGTACCAGCAAACATCTCCAGCGTCTCGCTGTCACAAGCCGCCGGAATCGCCGTCGTCCAGCAGGAGTTCAGCACGGTCGGAACGATGACGGTGGCACAGAACCTCGTGCTCGGTCAGCTAGCCGCGCCCTGGTGGTGGAGCCCCCGCAAGCTGAATGACAACGCCGTGGCGGTTCTTGAGCGCGTCGGGCTGGCAGGCATGAACCCGTCTACTCCGGTTGAGGAACTCTCAGTTGCTGAGATGCAACTTCTTGAGATTGCGCGCGTGCTTGCCAGGGATGCCAAGGTCATCATCTTCGACGAGCCGACCGCCGCCCTCTCGGATGCGGAGATCGTCCGAGTGCTTGGTGCCGTCAAACGTCTCGCGTCGGAGGGGCGGAGCGTTGTTTATGTCACCCACAGGCTGGGTGAAGTTTTCGAGATTGCTGACCGCGTTACCGTTTTCCGTAACGGCATGAGCGAGGCCCCTCTCGAGGTGAAAGAGCTCGACGTCGAGACGATTGTCGCCAAGATGATCGGCCGGGAACTGGGCCACCTCTATCCCGGAAAGGCCGCCGCAGTGGGTGAAGTCGTGATGGAGGCACGTGGACTCCGGATTCCCGAGCTCCGATCGGAGATCAATTTGACTCTCCGAAGGGGAGAGATCCTGGGGCTAACGGGGCAGCTTGGCTCTGGAACATCTGAGCTGATGGAGGCATTTGCCGGCGTCGGCGAAATTGTGTCCGGTGAAATAATCGTCGACGGCCAGGCACTCAACACTCGCGGGCGGCAGAACGGCATCTCCGCGGGCGTCGCGTACTGCTCCGCTGATCGCAAGAAGGACGGGATCTTTGCAAGAGTTCCGATCCGCCGGAACCTATCGTCGCCCTGGCTGCACCGGTTGTCCGCAGTAGGGTTTGTAAGCGCACGGGCGGAGGTCGACGAGACGAATCGCTATGCAGGTCATTTCGCTATCGACCTCAAGCGCATGAACTCGAACGTTGGAACGCTTTCCGGTGGGAACCAGCAGAAGGTGGCCCTCGGCAAATGGCTGGGAATCAACCCGCGGGTCCTCCTCGTTGAGGAGCCTACCCGCGGCGTGGATATCGGCGCGCGCGCCGACATCTACGCGCAGCTTCGACGACTCAGCGACTCCGGGGTAGGCGTAATAGTCAGCTCCTCGGACACCAACGAGGTTCTGGGTCTCTCTGACACAATCGCCACCTATTTCCGCGGCGAACAAACATCAATCCGCCCAGCCGAAGAGTGGACCGAATCCGCCCTCGTTCGCGAAGTAATGCATCGTGAGGAAGTGAATCATGACTAGTACAGCAGCAACCATTGCCGCCAATTTCACAGCGCCATCACACCGGGGCAGCTTGGTGCGCTTCATCAACAACTACACGCTCCCGCTTCTTCTGGTGGCAGTGTTTGTTGTGTCGGCACTCAGCACGCCCGACTTCGCAACGTTTGCGAACGTCCGAGCCATTCTCATCAACACCTCAATCGTCGGGATCATCGCTGTCTCGATGACCGCTATCACGATTTCCGGCAACTTCTTCTCGTTAGGCATTGCATCGTCCACGGTGCTCGCCGGGATCATCTTCCTCGCAGTTTCAGGATTGACCGGATCGGCGCTCGCGGGGCTCGGCGCCGCCGTCCTGCTCTCGGTCGCACTCGGGGTCATGCAGGGCCTCATCGTTGGAGCGGGTCTCAACCCCGTTATCACCACCCTCGCCGTGGGTTCGGTTATCTATGGTCTGGTGGCCATCACCACCAAAGGTGCGGTGGTCACTGCGGGCAGCGTTGACGTGGCGTGGCTGGCAACCTGGACCTTCCTGGAAATCCCGCTGCCTGTCTACATTTTCGTGCTCTTCACGGCCGTTGCCTGGTTCCTCACCGAACACACACTTATCGGCCGCAACATCCACTTGCTCGGCGCCAACCGCGCCACAGCGAGGAACAGCGGCATCTCTGCCCAAGCGACTACCATCTGGGCTTTCATCTCGTTTGGGGTGGGGCTCGGAGTCGCCGGAGCACTGAATGCCTCACAACTGCATCAGATGCAGGCGAATGACCTTGCCGGACTCACCATGGACGTCATTGCGGCGGTTCTGGTTGGGGGCACGGCAGTATCCGGCGGTGAAGGATCACCCACCCGGTCTGCGCTCGGTGCGCTGCTCATTGTGGCCCTGGGAAACATCATGCTCCTGCATGGTCTCGACGCCGGCTGGCGCGTGTTCCTTGTCGGCGGCATCGTCGTCGTACTCGTCGTAGTTCTTCACGTTCTTAGAAAGGTCAGTACTCGATGAATGCAGCCAAGGAGTTCGCCTTCAAGTACGCGCTCCAAATCCTCGTCCTCATCCTGGTTATCGGCATCATGGCGGTGGTCTCGCCCAGCTTCCGTGGCGAGGCTGCGCTCTTCTCGTCGCTTGAACGGCTCATCCCGCTGGGTGTCATCGCGGCCGGGCTGGCGGTCACAATGATCGCGGGGGAGTTCGACCTCTCAGTTGCGTCGATGGCCGCGTTTGCAGGGGCTATTGCGGTACAGCTCGGTGGCCTTGGCCTGATCGCGAGCATTCTCATCGCTACAGTCGTGGGTGTACTGCTCGGCTCGCTCCAAGGTTGGGTGATTGCTCGGCTGGGAATCAGTTCGCTTGTATTCACGGTCGGAACGCTGATCCTGCTCCGCGGCGCAACCTGGCTGGCGACCGGCGGCGTCCCGGTCACCCTCACCGACTACAACCTGAGCGACGCACTCATGGTCCGGATCTGGGTCTTCACGCCCCTGTCCCTGACAACCATCGCGGTGCTCGCCGTTCTTGGCATCTTCCTGTCGCGGACACGATGGGGCCGTGAGATATCTTCGATCGGCGGAGCCCGGCAGGAGGCTGTCGCATCGGGGGTCAAGCTCAAATCGCGTTTGGTGCTCGCGTTTGCCATTTCGGGCGGCTGCGGCGCCTTGGCAGGCGCGCTGTCGTCCTTCCGCGGCGGGTCTGCAACGCCGGATGGACTGGCCAACATGCTGCTTCTAGCGCTGGCCGCAGTCCTCATTGGCGGAGTCAGCCTCACCGGTGGGCGCGGAGGCATGATAAACGTCGCGTTCGGTATCGTGATCACTGCAGTCCTCGCCGCGGGGATGTCGTCGATCGGTGTCAAGGCCTTCGTCACCGAGCTCTTCACGGGTGTCCTGTTGCTGGTGGTGATCCTTTTGGAGTTCGCCATCGCTAAAGTGGTTGCCCACAACGCCTCTGTGAGGCGGCGCCAGCCTCACCTAGCCGTCACCTGAGAGAGAACCTTCTCACCCAAAAGGGACAGTATGGTTGCCGGGGCGCTCCTGTCTTGCCAGCGGAGCGCCCCGGGAAATCCACCGGCGTGGTCGACCGAGGACCTGGTCCCAGAGAAATCTGGAAGATCGGGAGCCTTCCTTGGAAGGCACAGCGATAGATGCGTGAAGCGTCAAAACCGTGGTCTGCGTGGGGGAGTGTTTGCGACCCCGGCCCGGGTATGCCCTGTGACGGGTCAAGCGGCACCACCGCCTGTGTTGGCCTAAACGACGCCAGGCAAGATGTCCGAGGGGGAACGGCGTGAGCGCTTCGGGGGCGGGGCACCAGTGGTCGCTACAACAACTGTGCGCATTGGGAGTTGCAATTTCGGCAGAGATGAAAGGACCCGGGAAGTCCCGGGCGCCCCGTCGGTTTCTCGGCAACGGCGTGCGCTGATCTCCGCCCAGTCTCTTCGAGTCGGAACGGATTAAGATAGCGGACCTGATACCTGCCCGCCGCCCGTATCCAGTGCAATTGCCGCGGAGCTCGGGAGGAGTCCGTGGACTGCGAGCAGAGAGATCCGCTGCAAGGTTCAAAAAGCCTTTTGGCAACGACCGTCCACGCCGTGCCAAGCGGCAGAAAAGGGCCGTCGGTGAATCGGGGAGAGTCGCCCGCGACCTGGAGCTGCGGGGTTTCCTGCAGGCACCCAGAACAAAGCCGGCGCCCCGCCAAATTAGCAAAACGACACGCTCCGCTGTTCCGGACAACCGGACGTGCGCCTCGCGCCTGAACCGTCTATCGGGCCCTAAACGGGCGCGGAAGCCTGGATGCAGCGGTGGTTCCTCCCATCTGTCGCGGCCTGGTGCCGGCCATGTCGTGGAAAGGAGCTTTGGACGCGGCGCTCCCCGGACATTGTCAGGATCCGTGACTGCCTCGCGGGAGTAATCGGCGGCTGAGTACCAAAGCCGTGGTACGCCAATTTTCAGTCAAGCAGCTTGAGCGCTGATGCCTCGAGCTGGTTCCGTAGACGGTTTGGGCGCAGAGCAGTTCCATCGGAAGTGGACGCGGTGCCGAGTCCAAAACACCTTGCCAGGGGTCGTCGCTGAAATCCAGGAAGGCCGCGCTTAGTTCCGGGGCGCTGAGTATCGTGGAAGGCTTGGCTGGACTACTCATCCACGCTAGAAAGCAAACGTCTCGTGAGTCCGGACTGCGCTTCGTCGAGGTTGCTGAGAATGGTCGCCGAACCCATAAACCATGAGCCTTCCGCGGAGGCACATGAGCTCACCGAAGGTGCTCTGCCCTAGAACGGGACAGCGCCGATCGAGAAGTTCGATTTCCTCGTTCGGCGCTGGCCCCTTCGAAGCATCCAAGCATGTTGGTGACGTTAGACGAGTACCATACCGCCATCGATCATGATGGTCTGGCCAGTCATATAGTCGGAGTCCGAAGATGCGAGGTAGAGGGCCGTTCCAACCACGTCCTCCGCAACGCCTTTGCGGCCGATCAGGTTCGCTCCGGAAAAGGACTCGAATGCTTCGCCAGGACGGGATGTATCTCCCATGTCCATGAGGTCCAGGTCGAGCTTCTTCCATAGCGGGGTGTCCACAACGCCGGGCGCAAAGGCATTGGACGTGATTTTGTGCTTCGCCAATGCATGGGCAGCCGACTGGTTCAAAGCGGTCACCGCGAACTTGCTAGCGCAGTAAGATGCGAAATTCGGGTAACCTTGCCGGCCTGCGATGGACGATGTGACTATGAGCTTGCCACCCTTGCCCTGTTTGATCATCTGCTTAGCAGCCTCTTGCTGGCAGATAAGAGTTCCCAGGCCGTTCACGTCCAGGGTGCTTCGGAAGTTCTCTTCGGTGGTCTCCAGGAAGTGTGTCGGCTTTATTATGCCCGCAATGGCAAACATGCAGTCGAGTTGACCGAAGGAATCGACACTGGTCTGGACTGCCATGGCGACGTCGGCTCGGTCGACGACATTACCCGAAGCGGCAACGGCGCTACCGCCCGCAAGGGTGATTTCGTCCTTCACAGCGTTGGCCGCTGCAAGGTTTAGATCGAAGAGAGTTATGTTCGCCCCTTCTTTTGCAAGCGCGATGGCGATGACCCGGCCCATACCGCTCCCTGCACCTGTGATAAGGATGCTGCGTCCCTCTACACGTCCTGACATGTTGTCTCCTTCAGCTCTAGTGGGAGCATTTGATCAAGAGGCGCAGAGATCGACCGGGCCTCTCCGTGGAGCTGCCCCGTGCTGCGGCCAGAGGCGAAGCCTTCGAGCCTTATTCAACACTTCTGGTCAACTCCGTGCCGTCCGTCTCCCGGGATCGTTCCGTAACTGCCCACAAGCTCGTCGTTGAGCTGCAGGGATGTCCCGCGGTTGCGGCACATCCTCATCCTGCCTGTGGATTACCCGCAATTGATTGGAGTGTCCAAATTCTGCACAGTTCTGTCCGGCGCACGAAGATTTCCTCATGGGCGCCGGACAACTGCAGGCATTCCTAACAGTTGCCCAGGAACTTCATTTTCGGGCGGGCCGCCGAACGGCTCCCCACCGCCCGTCCGCCCCGCCGCCGGACGATAAAACAACTTGCGGCCGAACTTGGGACTCGCCTGCTGGACCGCAATACCCGTTCCGCGCTGACACTTCCACTGGACAGGCGTTGAATGCCCCTGTTACCGAGTTGCTCGTGCCTTTGCGCGGAGCCGAAGTCGCGGTCCGATCGCCGACGACGACGCGTGGACTCGTGCGGAATGCTTCGCCGGCGTTTCTACTGACCAACTAGTGGCCCAGCTTGCCAGGCTTGCTGGCGAGGCCTCATTTCGCTAACCCTGTCCGAAGGCGCAGTCATGCCTGAGTGGCCTCGAGGGCTGGCCTATGCCAACGGCCTTGTTGCCGCCATCGTAGGGCGGCCCCGGACGCGCAGATGGCGTTGGCAATGGTCAGCGCCGAAGTTGGATGCCATCTGACACTGGCGTCTGTCGCGCGTAAGGCGAAGGATCCACATGTGGTGTTCGTCCCTCCTAATGACTCCACCGCCGATATCCACCTGACGGCAGGGTGGCGTCGGGACGACACAAGTCCGGCCCTACAGGCCGTAGTGGACGAAGTCATCAGCCTCGATGGCCCGACGCGGGCCGTGACATCGGCGAAGCGCGGCCTTGAAAATCAGATCGACCCTTCGCCCGTATCAAGGCCAAGTTGGCGCAGCCGCCGATACAGGGTCGTCCTCCCCATACCCAGCAGCGCTGCGGCCTCGGATTTGTTGCCTCCGGCTGCGTCGAACGCCCTGATGATGGCCCCGCGCTCTGCCGTCTCCATCATGCTCATGTGGCGTCGTGGCGGTGACTGCTGTAGATGCTTCGGCAAGTGTCGTCGTTCGATGACTGATACTTTTGCCTCACGTACGAGGCCTGCCACGGTGTCAGCGAGTTCGCTGATATTGCCGGGCCAGTTCCACTGGACCATCGACTGCAGAGCAGCCGGCGAAATGGTGTGACGCGCTTCCGGATCAACGACGTTCAGGAGGACCTTCACCAGACCGGGAATCCTTTCCGGGCGCTGAGCCAAGCACTCAGTATGCTCCGCTGGTCCGGCGGCATCGATAAACGCCTGGGCAATCGCCGCAGCTCGGTCGCGCCAGGAGGTCAGCAACAGGCTGCTGGCACGTTGCCCAGCTGCACGCGCCTTCCGTTGCCGCTCCACGACGCCGGCGAGACTGGGGATCTCGTTCTCGGCTAGCTCCTCCACGCGCCGGATCAGGACGTCCGTGCCGCCGGCTAAGAGGCCCTCCACGGTCGTCCACGGCGGAGCCGCCGCTGCGGATACGACAAACACTTCAAGACGTGCCACACGTTCTCGCGTGGTGCGCAGCCGTCCGGCTACAGTCGCCCGTCCAGAACCACGCGGTCCGTCAACGACGACAACTGCTGGGGCGGTGTTATCCCGCCCTAGCGTGGTAATGGTCGTCTTAGAGGGCACCGCCACTCCAGAATCGTGGTCTGGAGTTTCGCCAAAATTGGAAAAATGAACCACGAAGTGTTCGCGCGGCCCATCCACGACCCTCCTTGCCGTGATCTCAATGAAAGTCTCCTCCAAATGACGGCGAAGCGTGCTGTTGGAGGACCAGTTGTGGGAGTTGATCAGTTCCCAGAGCATGACGTGTGATGCGACGTTGACGTACGGCAGTCCCGGCGTGTTGGCAAGGATGGACTCTTTGTCCATCACCACTGTGGGTCGCTGTGAGCTGGTGAAGCGCATGAAAGACATCGCCAGCGCAAGGTCTTGGGGCCTGGAGGAGGCCCGCAACCTCTCCTCGATCTGTTGGCTGATCTCCCGAGTGAGCGACAGCATGATTGGGCTTGCAGCCTCGACAGGCCCTCCAAGTGAGACTGAGCCCACGACCAAGCCTGCCGGCGTATAGACCGGGGCGGCCGCACACGCCAAAGCGGCCAATGCGTCATTGTAGTGCTGGCTACCCTTAACGAATATGGGACGCTTTTCCACCATGGAAGTCCCGAGTCCATTGGTGCCGATGGCGTCCTCGGAGTAGTCGAAGCCCTCTGCTGCGTGCACGCTGTCGAGTCGGCGTCGCTCACTGTTGTCACTGGTTCGCCGGGCCACGATGCTGCCGCCGCGATCGCTCAGGAAGAGCGTTGTGCCGGTGTCTGCCAGTTGGTGCTGCCACCGGTCGAGGACGGGCACTGCAGCCCGACACAGCAGTGAGTCTGTGTCGACGTCCTGATACCGCTGAGACGTGACGGAGCTTTTTACTGCGCTGCTGATCGATCGGCGCCAGCTTCGGACAATCACATCCGGGACGGCGTCGCTGGACCCGTACTTTCCACTTAGGCCAACGCGAATCAACTGCTCGCGAGCTTCGCGCACCGGGTCGGACATACTGCCCCTTTGCCATGTCGTATGCCGTCCGAAGGCCGTCGGGTTTATTGCCGAATGAGTATGAATCGCGACTTTTCGGGTGGATCGGAAGTGTTCCAAATTGGGACACCGGGTCGTGGTTCTGCCACTACAGACTGGTGTTTACAAGGTGAATTATCTCACAGTGCTCTACAAGTCGGAGGAAGACATCAT
>NZ_JBTNDK010000004.1:0-219834 GCF_054511035.1 Pseudarthrobacter sp. MDT1-22
CGCCGAAGCCCACGCCCTGACCACGGCCCTGCCGCTGACATTCTCCGCGCTGCAGGCAGGGACGATTTCGTGGCAGCACGCCCGGATCATGGTCGACGAAACCACCAACCTCGACAGGCCGGGCGCGGCGGCGTTGGAGGCACATTTCCTGGACCCTCACGTGGTGAATCCGGCACGTGGCCGCGCCGGTGAGCTCATCCCCGGAAGGTTCCGGCACAAGGCCCGCACCTGGCGGGAACGCCACCACCCGGTCAGCATCGAAAAACGCCATATCAAGAGCGCAGCCGACCGACGCCTGGAATATGCCCCGGACCGCGACGGCATGGCCTGGCTCTCCGCCTACCTCCCTGCGGACACCGCCGCCGGGATCTGGAACCGCACCACCACAGTGGCCAGGGCGTTGCAGGGGCCTCATGAGGACCGGAACCTCAGCCAGCTCCGAGCAGACATCGCCGCCACCTGGCTTCTGACCAACAACAGTGCAGGCAGCGGAACCGGTGATGAAGGTAGGGAAAAGAGCGGCGGCGCGACCGGCGAAACGAGCCACGAAGAGACCGGGGGCATCGCCGTGAGCGGCGGTGTTCCATCCCCGCGGGCGCAGGTGTTGATCACGGTCCCGGTCATGGCGCTGCTGGGCCAGACCGACGAACCCGCCATGCTCGACGGATACGGGCCGATCCCGCCATCCATGGCCCGCCACCTGATCGCCGACGGTGCCGAATCCTTCCACCGCGTCCTGATCGATCCCCGCGACGGCGCACCCCTGGAAATCGGCAGAACCAGCTACCGGCTCACAAAAGCCCAACGCCAATGGCTACGACTACGCGACGGAAAATGCCCCTTCCCAGGCTGCAGCAACCAGTCCCTCGACAACGAAGCGGACCACCTCCTCGCCTGGGCCCACGGCGGCACCACCGGCATCCCAAATCTCGGCCAACCCTGCCACAAACACCACAGACTGGGACACACCACCGGTTGGAAACCCACCACCGCCACCAAGAATGAACCACCCGGCTGGATATCACCGTCCGGACGGCACTACCAAAGCGAACACCCCGACTGGGAACCACCCCACTGGCCAGCCAACATCCCCATGCCCGGCGCCGGCACCAGCACCGGTTCGGTCTTGGACGCGGACCTGGACTTGGAACTCGACCTGGACCTGGACCTGGGCATACCACCGGCACGGAGCTGAACTGCGTTTCGGTTACTGGGCCGTTCCCATCGCCAGGGCCAACAACGTCGCACGGCTATGGACGCCGCATGTCTCGAAAATCTGCTTGAACTGATCCTGGACGGTATGGGCCCCGATCCCCAAGGCGTCAGCCATGGCGTTGGTGTCGGCGCCGCTGGCGGCAAGCTCAAACAATTCCCGCTGGCGCGTTGTCAGCCCGAAGCTCCGGGCGAACATATCAAGCCTCGCCGCCGGAGGGCAGGCCTGGATGGTGACGGCCAATGGCGGAATGGCCGCCGTGCCGGTAGAGTCCATCCGGCTGGCCTGGAGGAGGGCCCACTGGCCTGACCCGATGTGCACACGGGCGGACGCAGGATGACGATCCACGCCCGCCTCACGCGCCAGCAGCTGGGCAGCGACGTTGAGGACCTCGGCCGGTACGCGTTGAAAGGGACGCGGGCCGGCCTGGAGCAGTCCAAGCCACTCCTCCACCGAAGCCGTTCCACCCACCACCGCCATATCCGCATCCAGAGTCAGCACAGCCTGCTGAGGCAAGTCCGGCCCAGGACGTTCGCCGACGGCTGACGCCCGCGTACGGACCACCTCGTGTCCTACGGGGTCGCGTCCGCCAGGCACCTCCAGGAGAAATTGCCGGGCTATCGAACGACGAAGGGCGGGCATGACCTCACGCGTCACGGCAGCGACGTATCCCACTTCGTCGGCGGTAAAGGGATTTTCCTTCGCCGTTCGCCAGAGGTCAATCCAACCCCAGCAACCGTGCTTGTCCGCCAGCACTGCGAACAGGACATCGGTCACTCCGTAGCGCTTCATCAGGCCATCCCATACCAGGCTCCGTGATGGATTGCCGGCAGTTTCGCGCAGCAGCGTCGTGACCGGCGACGGGCTGATCGCCAACTGCGTCCACCGACCTGCCTGCGTCAGATACTTGAGCCTGATCAGCAACGGCAGTTCGTCCGGGCACGGAATCCGGGCCATGGGCGACATGCCCGTCGCCGTCAGCGGATCTGAGAGCGGCCACACGAAAGCACTGAACGGAAGCACCCGGCCCAACTCAGCGAGCACGGCAGTGCGTAACGAGTGGTGATCCGGGGCGGAGTCGCCGATGAGCCGGATCCGTTCAAAGCTCCTGTTCCAGGGCCTGCCGGGGGTCATTCCCCCAGTATGCCCTCTGTGGACAGCGCCGGGTTTTCTACCAAGACCCCAGATTTCTGGGATACCGGCCACATCGGCCGGCAGTTAACGTGACAGTACGCGACGCAGCGGAACCGTGCGGCTGTCCCAGGACAGGAGCCATGGGTTGGACAGCACGGAGGCAAATAAGTGCGATCAACTAACACGATGAGCTAAGGAGAATTAGCAATGTACACACTGCAAATCGAACATGGCATTAAGGACTTTGGCATGTGGAAAGAAGCCTTCGACCGGGATCCAGTGGACCGCGCGGCCTCCGGAGTCGTCGGCCACCGGATTTCCCAGCCTGTGGATGATTCCCACTACGTGGTGGTGGAACTCGATTTCAACGAACCCGGCCAGGCTGAGCAATTGCCGGCGAACCTGAAAAGTAGGGTGTGGAATTCGTCTTCCGCAGCGCCAGCCTTGAACGGCGCTCCGCGGACAAGGATTCTGGAATCAGCCGGCTGACGGTCGGAATTCTGCAGGGGCCCCAAGTGTCCGTTCGCGCAGGGGTCGGGATGGGGTCAGACGCGGCGGCACTCGGAGTTCATGAACGGGACAAAGGCCTGGCCGTCGCCGAGGCGCAACTCGGCGGTGTGGATCAGCACGTCGTTGTCCACCCGGAAAGTATGGCGGGCAGTCCCCCGGTCACTGTGGCGCTCGACGCGCAGCACACCGTCCACCCACGTGCAGCGGGCCGGGGCTCCCGGCGGTAGGCCCATGCTGTCCACGTGGTACCAGAGGATGTCGTTGTGGTCACGGTCGACAGTAAAAACGCCGTGGCCTTCAAAGTGCGTGCCATCAGCTTCGGTGTGTCTGTAACTTTGCACGACTGCGTAGCCCCCGGCAGCCCTGGTGTAACTGATTTCCGCCGAGGCCGTGCGCTTGGGCCCCCAGGCCGACGCGTCCAGCCAGGTGGTGCCGCGCCAATGGCCCAGGAAGTTCTCCAGGACGGCGTGCACCGTGCCCGGCTGCGGAAAGTTCATAGGTTCATTATGGCGGGCGCAAGCCTGCCCGTCAGAGACCGAAGGTTTCGGTCTCCTCGAACGGGCCCACCACGGTGACAGTCCGCGGGGCGGCCGCCAGTTCCCTGGCAAGCTCCTGGACCTCCTGCGCAGTGACCGCCTTGATCTGGCGCAGGGTCTCGTCGATGTCCTGGTATTCACCGGACACGAGTTCAGCACGGCCCAGGCGGGACATGCGGGAACCCGTGTCCTCCAGTGCCAGGACAATTCCACCGCAGAGCTGGCCCACGGCCTTGCGCAGTTCGTCGTCGGAGATCCCGCCTTCGGCAAGCTTGTCCAGCTCCAGCCCCAGCAGGTCCAGTACCTGGCGGACCTTGGACGGAGTGCACCCTGCGTACATCCCGAAGTAGCCTGCATCCGCGTAGGAGGAGGCAAAGGAGTACGTGGAGTACACCAGGCCACGCTTCTCGCGGATCTCCTGGAACAGCCGCGAGGACATCCCGCCGCCCAGGACGGCGTTGAGGACGCTCATGACGTAGCGGCGTTCATCGGTGGCCACAATCGTCGGGCAGCCCATGATGATATTCGCCTGTTCCACCGCACGCTTGACCACATGCAGCCCGGCTGTGCCGGTGATGTCCGCCCGCTCGGTGGAGCGGCGATCCACCGGAGCGGCATCCGGCTCAAGTGACCACCCGGCAGTGTGGAGGGCGTCCACCACAAGGCTGCAGACGACGTCGTGCTCCAAGCCCCCGGCGGCGGTGATGACCAGCTCATCCGGGCGGTAGTAACGGCGGTAGTGCTCCCAGACGGACTCGCGGGCGACGGCGCGGATCGCGGCGGGCGTGCCGCCGATAGGGCGGCCCAGCGGGTGGGTGCCCAGGACGGCAGCCACAAAGTTTTCATGTGCAACGTCCGTGGGGTCGTCGCTGTCCATGGCGATTTCCTCCAGGATGACGTCGCGCTCCTGCTCCATCTCGGCCGGATCCAGGACGGCACCGGTGATCATGTCGGCAATGACGTCGATGGCCATGGGCAGGTCCGTGTCCAGCACGCGCGCGAAATAGCACGTGCTCTCCTTGGCCGTGGCTGCGTTGGACTCCCCGCCCACCTCGTCAAAGGCCGAGGCGATCTCCAGGGCAGTGCGGCGTTTGGTCCCCTTGAACAGCAGGTGCTCCAGGAAGTGCGTGGAGCCGTGCTGGCCCGGGGCTTCATCGCGTGACCCGACGCCCACCCAGAAACCGATGGTCGCCGAACGCTGGCCCGGCATCGCTTCGGTGAGCACCCGAACGCCGCCCGGCAGCACCGAACGCCGGACAACGGAGCCGCCGTCGGAGCCGTGGACCAGGGTGTCGCCGGGCTGGTTCTGCTCAAGCGGCAGGGGTACAACAGTCATTGAAGCCTTTCAGGAGCGGCAGCCGGATCTGGCTGCCATCGTAACAGCGGCGGGGCCGGTGGATCATCCACCGGCCCCGCCGATTCATGCTGTGTGGAGGAGGATGCTCCTCCACGTCAGTGGNAAGCGTCAACGCTCTCGGCGCCTTCTTCTTCAGCCACTACGGGGGACAGCGACAGCTTTCCACGGTCATCGATCTTGGTGATTTCCACCTGGATCTTCTGGCCGACGGAAACCACGTCATCAACGTTGTCCACGCGCTTGCCGTTGGCCAGCTTGCGCAGCTCGGAGATGTGCAGCAGGCCGTCCTTGCCCGGAGTCAGCGAAATGAAGGCACCGAAGGTGGTGGTCTTGACGACCGTACCCAGGTAGCGCTCGCCGATTTCCGGGATCTGCGGGTTGGCAATGGCGTTGATGGCGGAGCGTGCTGCGTCAGCAGACGGACCGTTGGTGGCGCCAATGTAGACCGTGCCGTCGTCCTCGATGGAGATGTCGGCGCCGGTGTCTTCCTGGATCTGGTTGATCATCTTGCCCTTGGGCCCAATGACCTCGCCGATCTTGTCAACCGGGATCTTGACCGCGATGACGCGCGGCGCGAACTCGGAGAGCTCATCCGGGGTGTCGATCGCGGAGTTCAGGACGTCCAGGATGTGCAGTCGGGCTTCGCGGGCCTGCTTCAGCGCTGCTGCCAGCACGGAAGCGGGGATGCCGTCGAGCTTCGTGTCCAGCTGGATGGCCGTAACGAATTCGGCGGTGCCGGCAACCTTGAAGTCCATGTCGCCGAAAGCATCTTCGGCGCCGAGGATATCGGTCAGGGCTGCGTAGCGGGTCTGGCCGTCAACCTGGTCGGAGACCAGGCCCATGGCGATACCTGCAACAGCTGCCTTCAGCGGCACACCTGCATTGAGCAGGGACAGCGTCGAAGCGCAGACGGAACCCATCGACGTCGAACCGTTGGAGCTGAGAGCCTCAGACACCTGGCGGATCGCGTAGGGGAATTCCTCGCGGGACGGCAGCACCGGCATAATGGCGCGCTCGGCGAGGGCGCCGTGTCCGATTTCGCGGCGCTTGGGCGAACCCACGCGGCCGGTCTCGCCGGTGGAGTACGGCGGGAAGTTGTAGTTGTGCATGTAGCGCTTGCGCGTGACGGGCGACAGCGAATCGATCTGCTGTTCCATCTTGAGCATGTTCAGCGTGGTGACACCCATGATCTGGGTTTCGCCGCGCTCGAAGATTGCCGAGCCGTGCACGCGGGGCAGAACCTCAACCTCGGCGGTGAGCTGGCGGATGTCCGTCAGGCCACGGCCGTCGATGCGGATCTGGTCCTTGAGGATACGCTGGCGCACAACCTGCTTGGTAACCGAGCGGAATGCTGCGGACAGCTCCTTGTCGCGGCCTTCGAACTGGCCGGCCAGGGAAGAAGTGACTTCGTCCTTGAGCGAATCCGTTGCAGCATCGCGTTCCTGCTTGTCAGCGATCTGGAAGATAGCGGCCAGCTTCTCAGCGGCAGCGGACTCAACAGCGGCGTAGACGTCATCCTGGTAGTCCAGGAAGACCGGGAACTCAACGGTGGGCTTGGCAGCGCGTGCAGCCAGGTCCGCCTGGGCGTCGCAGAGTGCCTTGATGAACGGCTTGGCAGCCTCGAGGCCCTCGGAGACAACCTCTTCGGTGGGAGCGGTGGCGCCCTGTTCCTTGATGAGGTTCCAGGAATTGTCGGTTGCTTCGGCTTCGACCATCATGATGGCGACGTCGTCACCGGCAACACGGCCGGCTACAACCATGTTGAACACAGAGTTCTCGAGCTGGGAGTGCTTGGGGAAAGCAACCCACTGTGAACCGTGCTCGTCAGCGACGAGGGCAACGCGGACGCCGCCGATCGGGCCGGAGAACGGCAGGCCCGAGAGCTGGGTGGACATGGAGGAGGCGTTGATGGCCACCACGTCGTAGAGCTCGTCGGGGTTGATGGCCAGGACGGTCACCACGATCTGGACCTCGTTGCGCAGGCCCTTGACGAAGGCCGGACGCAGCGGGCGGTCCATGAGGCGGCAGGCCAGGATGGCCTCGGTGGACGGGCGGCCTTCGCGGCGGAAGAACGAGCCCGGGATACGGCCGGCGGCGTACATGCGCTCTTCAACGTCAACCGTCAGCGGGAAGAAGTCGAAGCCTTCACGCGGGTGCTTGCCGGCGGTGGTGGCGGACAGCAGTGCGGTGTCTTCGTCGATGTACACCATGGCTGCGCCGGCTGCCTGCTTGGCAAGACGGCCGGTTTCAAAGCGGATTACACGCTTGCCAAAGCGGCCATTGTCAATGACTGCTTCTGAGAACTGGATTTCGGGACCCTCCAAGAGAGTCACCTCCGTTTCTTGTTTCACGGAGTCCAGCCGCATCAACCCAGGCCAGCATCTGTCTACTGGCCTGCACTGCACCCGGTCATCGATCGAGATCCACGGGCCGGGGGCTTCATTCTTCGAAGCCGTTCCCGGGGATCACTACCGAGGACCGCGAATGCGTGATGCGGTTGATCCTCCTGTTTAGTTTTTCTTCTGAAGAAGGCGGCCCTTTCCGTCACGGAAGGGGCCGCCCCTTAAAGCTGACTAGCGGCGCAGGCCGAGACGCTCGATGAGCGCACGGTAGCGGGTGATGTCAGTGTTCTTGAGGTAGGTGAGCATACGCTTGCGACGACCAACCATGGCCAGCAGACCGCGCTGGGTGTGGTAATCGTGCTTGTGCACCTTCATGTGCTCAGTCAGATCCTTGATCCGCTGAGTCAGGACTGCAACCTGGACCTCCGGTGAACCGGTGTCGCCCTCGGACGTTGCGAAATCCTGGATGATGGACTGCTTTACAGCGGCGTCAAGTGCCACAATAACTCCTATAGATGTGCCGTGAGGCCCGATTCAGTACTTCACTGCCGGGTCTGCCCGCGCGGGAATCCCCCGGAAACCAGGGAATTTCCACACATGGCAGGAACCAGCCGCCACGGACTGCAGCCGGATCCATCTGCTAGTTTACCGGCCCCGTCGCAATCTTGTCGAAACAGCCGCCGCCGTCAGCCGCGGCCGTCCCCAAAAGGCCGTCACCAAATGCCCGTGGCTCAGCGACGCAGCTGATCCCGGATGGCGGCCATCCCCCGGAACAGCTCCGCGAAGCTGGTGCTCAAGGGCGACAACCCCACGCGGATCCCGTGTGGTGCGCGGAAGTCCGGGATGACGTCCTGTTCCCACAGCGCCGCCGTCACGTTCCGGAACGCCGGATGATCCACGGTGATGTGGCTCCCGCGAAGCTCCGGCTCACGCGGCGACGCCAGCTCGACGCCCGCCGGTTCCAGCCATGCCTCAAACAGCTGAACGGCGAAGGCTGTGAGTTTCAGGGACTTCTCCCGGATGGCAGCCATGCCGGCCTCTTCGATGAGGTCCAGGGTGCCGCGCATGGCCAACATCCCGAAGATGGCCGGAGTGCCGCTGAGGAAACTCCGGATACCGGGCGCCGGCTCGTAGCCTGCGGCCATCTCGAACGCGTCCTTGCGTCCCATCCAGCCCCAGATCGGCTGTTTCAGACCGGGCAGGTGCCTGCGATTGACGTAGGCGAACGCCGGCGAGCCCGGTCCCCCGTTGAGGTATTTGTAGGTGCAGCCCGCGGCAAAATCCACGTTTGCCCCGTCCAGGTCCAGCTCCACGGATCCGGCGGAGTGGCACACGTCCCAGACCACCAGCGCCCCCGCGCTGTGTGCAACTTCCGTGATGCCCGGAAGGTCGGCCAGGAAGCCTGAGCGGTAGGCCACGTGGCTCAGAAGTACGACGGCGGTGGCCGGGCCGGTCGCGTCCCGCACCTGTTCGACGGTGACTCCGGACGCAGGATCGGCTTCGATCCACCGCAGGGTCAGGCCTTCCTCGCGGGCGATGCCCTCGACCAGGTAGCGGTCCGTGGGGAAGTTATCCGTGTCCAGGACGAACTCTGTGCGGGCGGGGTCAGCCACGGTGGCCAGCGCGGCGCGGATCAGTTTGTAGAGCACCACCGTGGTTGAGTCGGCGATGACGGTCTGGCCCCGGGCTGCGCCGAGGACAGCGCGGCCCAGCTGATCGCCGATGGTCTGGGGCAGGTCCAGCCATTCCTCATCCCAGCCACGGATGAGCCGGCCGCCCCAGCCTTCCCCGATAAAGGTGCTGATGTCCCGTTGTGTCCGCTTCAGCGGGCGGCCCAGGGAATTGCCGTCGAGGTAGGAAAGGTCCGTGTCCGTCCCGATGAAGAGGCCGCGGTAGCGCGCCAACGGGTCGCCTGCATCCAGTTGCGCGGCCTGCTCAAGGAGGTCGGCGGCGTCGTGGTTCTCCATGTTCGCGTCCATTGCGCTGCTCACTGGCCGATCTCCGTTCGTACGGCGAACAGTTCCGGGAAGAAGGTGAGCTCAAGGGCCTTTTGCAGGAAGGCAGCGCCGCTGGATCCCCCGGTTCCAGATTTCATCCCGATGGTCCGCTGGACGGTTCGCAGGTGCCGGAACCGCCAGAGCTGGAAATTATCCTCCAGGTCCACCAGTTCCTCGCACGCCTCGTACGCACCCCAGTTAGCGGCGGCGTTTTCGTAGATGTGCTTGAACAGCGGCACCAGCTCAGGGCAGAACTCGTGGGCACGGGTGACGTCCCGCTCCAGGACGGACTGTGGTACGTCGAAGCCCTGCCGGGCCAGGTAGGCCAGGAACTCGTCGTAGATGCTGGGCGCCTTAAGCACGTCCTCCAGCATGGCGTGCGCGTCCGGGTCAGATTCGAAGACCGGCAGCATTTTTCGGTTTTTGTTGCCGAGGATAAACTCCACGGCCCGGTATTGGCTGGACTGGAATCCGGAGGAGTTGCCCAGGAACCCGCGGAACTGGGAGTACTCCGTGGGCGTCAGCGTGGCCAGGACGGACCATTGCTCCGTCAGGGTTTTTTGGATGTGCTTGACCCGGGCGATGCCTTTGAGCGCGGAGCCGAGATCGTCTGCGCGCAGCCAGGCCGCGGCGCTGCGGAGCTCGTGCAGCACCAGCTTCAGCCACAGCTCGGTGGTCTGGTGCTGGATGATGAACAGCAGCTCGTCGTGGTGTTCGGGCGTGCTGACAGGTTGCTGTGCGCTGAGCAGGGTGGGCAGCTGGAGGTAGGACGCGTAGCTCATCCGGGAACTGAAATCGCGGACTATGCCTTTGTCCAGTTTGCGGGTGTTCTTCTCGACGGCCACGGTGCTGCCTCTCTGGGTGTTCGGTGCTGGTGGGACCGGGTCAGCGCCGCACCAGGAGATCGTGGGCCTGAATAACGTCCAGACGCATCTGGTCAACAAGCGCCTCCGGCCCACGGTATGCCACCATGCCGCGGAGCCGGGCCACAAATTCGACCACTACTGTCTGGCCGTACAGATCGAAATCCTCCACGGCCTCGTGCGGACGGTCAATCACATGGGCTTCGACCTGGCGGCTGACGCCGTCGAACGTGGGATTGGACCCCACCGAGATGGCCGCCGGCCAGCGAGTGCCCGCCTGGTCCACCAGCCAGCCGGCGTAGATGCCGTCCGCGGGGATGAACCCGGTGGCCTCGTGGGCAAGGTTAGCGGTGGGGAACCCGAGTACGCGGCCGCGGGCAGCACCGTGGACAACCTCCCCGCGCATGCGGTGCGGTCGTCCCAGCACCGCGGCGGCGGTGGCGACGTCGCCTTCCTGCAATGCTTCACGCACCCAGGTGGAGGAGCAGCGGCGGTCGGTGCCGTCGTCGTCATGCAGCGGGTAGCCTTCCGAACCGAACTCGCTGATGACCTGGACGTCGAAGTCGAACTTTTCGCCCAGTTGCTTCATGGTGTCAAGGTCACCGGAGTTGCCCCGGCCGAACCGGGAATCGTGACCGATCACCACGTGGCTGGCGTGCAGGCTGTCCACCAGGACCTGGCTCACAAATTCTTCAGGGGTGAGACTGGCCAGGTTCAGCGAGTACTTCATCACCAAAATTGCATCCAGGCCCAGCTCCCCCAATGCGACCAGTTTGTCCTGCAGGCCCATGATCATTTCAGGCGCGGACTCCGGGCGGTGGATCAAGGCCGGGTGCGGGTCAAAGGTGACGGCAACGGCCTTCGTCCCGTTGACGCGGGCCGAGCGGATTAGCTCGGAAAGCACTTGCTGGTGCCCGCGATGGACGCCGTCGAAGTTGCCGAAAGTGACAACGGAGGGACCAAAGTCCGCCGGGACCTCGGACGGATCGTTCCAGATGTAGACCATCACCCTCGCCTTTTACTGCCTAAAACTGACATCTCTCCGAACGCACCGGCGCCGGAACTCTCTAAGATTACCCGCATTCAGTACTGCTGCCGGACGGCGCCGGGCCAACTGGATGGCACACGAGGACATGTCCGGAGGCCCGACCGCGGCGGCCGATCGCTGGTGCTGTTTGCCGCTGGTGCGGTCTACTGCTGGTTCGGCCGGCGCCGGTACAGCCACACCAGACCCAGGACAGGCAGCAGCAGCGGAATGAACGCGTACCCCCGGCCAAAAAGGGACCAGACGGTCTCATGCGGGAACGCCACTGAATCAAACACGCTCAACGCCCCCACTACCAGCACGCCCACAAGTTCCACCAGGACGGCGGCCAGCGAGATCTTGAACCAGGTGCGGCCGGGCTTGGCCAGGGACACCGTTGCCACAACGTAGACCAGCGCCGCGAACGCGGAAAGCAGGTAGGCGAGCGGGGCTTCGGAGAACTTGGTAAGGATCTGGTAACCGGCGCGTGCGGTGGCCGAAATGGCAAACACTGCATAGACGGCGATGAGCAGGCGTCCGGGGCCGGTGTTCCGAGTGTCCTTGACGCCGGCCTTGGCGTCTGCCTTGGCACGGGCGGCTTCGGAACGAGGTGCTTTCACGTTGCGTACTTCTTCCATTTCAGTACCAGATCTGGTTCATGCGGGCGGCCATCACCAAGGCCGTGACACCGACGGCGGCGAGGACAAAGTTGCTCCAGCGGGTCCGTTCCAGGATGGACCAGTACACGGCTGCCGGCGGCAGGAGCATCGCCGTGGCCAGGTATCCCCAGAATTCCCAGGCTTCCCCGGCAATCGGTTCGCCCGCGATCACCCGCACGATCGAACCCACCAGGTAAACCAGCAGTGCCAGCTCGACGGCGGCAACGGACAGGATGGTGAGATCGTTGGGGGCTTTTTTCAGGATGCCGGCACCGAGGCAGATTCCGCTGGAGAGCAGGCCGACCACCAGGATGATGTAGAAATAGGCGTCCATGCCTAAGCGTCCCCGCCCGCAGCATCTTCAGGCACAACATTCTCGGGCGCAGCATTCCGGGCCGCAGTTTTTTCTGACGCACCGTTGCCAGGCGCGAATACCAGGACAGGCTTGGCAAAGTTTCCGGAGTCCGCCAGGAGCGCCACGAGGCTGCCGTCCGGCGCGAACGCTGCTGCCGGGTGCTCAGTGGTGGCAGCCGCGGGATCTCCTGCTTCCGCTCCCGCTGCGATCCGGCGTCCGAAGGAAATCTCTCTGGCCTCCTCCGCTGTGAGTTCGCGGTTAGGCATCAGTGCCCGGGCAGCCTGGGACATCTCCAGGACATTCAGCTCCTCGGCCAGCTGTTCCAACGTCCGGGCCTGGTCCAGCGAGTACGGGCCAACGTGGGTCCGGCGGAGGGCGGTCAGGTGGCCGCCCACTCCCAGCCCGTCGCCGAGGTCACGGGCGAGGGCGCGGATATAGGTACCGGATGAGCACTCAACGGTGACATCAATGTCCACGACGTCGCCGCCCGCTTCCCGGTTGATGGCGTGAACTTCGAAACGGTGGATGGTGACCGGGCGCGCCGCGAGCTTTACCTCTTCACCGGAGCGGACCCGGGCGTAGGCACGTTCTCCGTTGACTTTAATGGCGCTGACGCTGCTGGGCACCTGCTGGATTTCACCCGTGAGGGCGGCGACGCCGTCGTGAATTGCTTCATCGGCGACGGCGGCGGCACTGACGGCGGCAATCACGTCACCTTCGGCGTCGTCCGTGATAGTGGACTGGCCCAACCGGATGGTTGCCGTGTACGTCTTGGACGTGCCCACGATGTAGGTCAAGAGCCGGGTGGCCTTGTTGATGCCGACCACCAGGACGCCGGTAGCCATGGGATCAAGGGTGCCGGCGTGCCCCACTTTCCGGGTCCCGGCGAGACGCCGCATCCGACCAACCACATCATGGCTGGTCCATCCCTGCGGTTTGTCCACTATCACCAGTCCAGAAAGCACGCTTCCCAGTATATCGGCGCTGGCGACGGACCCCGCCCAGGTGCGCGGGTGGCGGCTAGGATGGCATCCATGCCTGAGCTTGCGGCGCACGCGCGCGACGTCCCCGTCAACCAGATCCGCGAAATCACCGAGGCCGCCTGGCATACTCCCGGGGCCATCGTCCTGAGCATCGGCGAGCCGGGCTTCGCGCTCCCCCGCCACATCCTGGAAGCCGGCATGGCGTGCCTCGACCGGGACGAAACGAATTACACGCCCAACGCCGGCATCCCGGCCCTCCGTGAAGCGTTCGCCACCCGGTTCCGTGAACGCGCCGGACTCAACACCGGCCTCGGTGCCGAGCGCGTCTACGTGGTGGACGGAGCGCAACAGGGCCTGCACTTCGCCATGAGCCTCCTGCTCTCCCCCGGCGACGAAATCCTGATCCCGAACCCCGGCTACCCCACGTTCGCCATGACCAGCCGGCTCCTGAATGCCGTGCCGGTGGGCTACCCGCTGTATCCCGAGCATGACTTCCAGCCGCGGATCCAGGACATTGAAGCGCTCATCACGGACCGGACCCGGGTGCTCATCCTGAATTCCCCGTCCAACCCGCTGGGCGCCGTCCTCGGCGAGGACCTGACCCGGCAACTTGTGGACCTGGCCCGCAAGCGCGATCTCTGGATCATTTCCGACGAATGCTACGAGGCCTTCACTTACGACGTCCCCCACGTCAGCCCGGCCCGGTTCGACAGCGACGTGCCCGGCGAGGCGCGCGTGTTCACGTCGCTGACTCTCTCGAAGACGTACGGCCTCACCGGCCTGAGGATCGGCGCCCTGGTCTGTCCGCCGGGGCTGGAGCAGAAGATGAACAACGTGATGGAAGCGATTGTCTCCTGCGTTGCCTCGCCGTCGCAGTACGCCGCGCTCGCGGCACTGACAGGCCCGCAGGACTACGTCGGTCACGCCCACGACCACTACCGGGCCAACCGGGACGCGGCCTCAGCAGTGCTGGAGGACAAGCGAATCCCGTACCTGAGTGCACAGGGAGCCTTCTATCTGTGGGCCAACGTCTCCCATGTCAGCGACGGGGACGTCCGCAGCTGGGCCCGCAGGTTCCTGGCCGATTCCGGCGTTGCGCTTGCGCCGGGAACTGCCTTTGGCTCGATCGGCGAGGGCTGGGTACGGATCGCGCTGTGCGGTACCCGCAACGATTTGGTGGAGGGTGTCGGCAGGCTGCCTGAACGCCAGGATTCATGATCCGGCACCTGGTTAGTAATCCTTGCGTTTCGTGTTGCGGCGCCACGCGTCAAACGGAGCGTCCGACGCCGGAATGGCGGTTTGGGCGACCGGCAGAAGTTCCGGACGCGTGCCGTTGAAATACTCGTAGAACACGGCGTCGTCGAAACCGGCCGCGGCTGCACCATGGCGGTCGGCCGCAAAATAGACTCGATCAATCCGCGCCCACAGTGCGGCTGACAGGCACAGCGGGCACGGCTCGCAGCTGGTGTAGAGCACGGCGCCGCTCAGGTCGAACGTGGCGCCTGCGGCTGCCGCAGCGCGGATTGCCACCACTTCGGCATGCGCGGTGGGGTCGTTGTCCCGGGTGACCCGGTTGGTGCCTTCATGGACCCGCCCATCCGGGGTCACAACCAGCGCACCGAACGGGCCGCCACCGTCGGAGACGTTCCGGACAGCCAGCTCAATGGCCTGTTCCAGGTATCGGGTGGCCTCGTGGTTGTCGCTCGCCTGCGTCATAACTAGATCCTAGCCATGACCCAGGTTTTCCGGTTCAAAATAGGGGGCACATTAGGGGGAAATGCCGTCGACGTCATTGCTTTCGCGGGACTAACCTAGCGCCGGGGGCAGTTCGGATCGCTTTGACTTGGTCTCAGGCCAGGCCCCGGCGACGGGGTGCACGTCAACTCCGGAGGATCCAATGAACAAGAAGTTTCCGATCGTCGCGTGCCTGGCAGCAGCGGCGATGATCATCCCCGTCGCGCCCGCCACGGCTAAGCAGAAACCGTCCGGACCCGAAACCCTGGCGGAGCACCTGATGACGCCGTTGAGCCTGGCCTTGGGTCCTGGCAAGAGCGTCCTCATCACGCAGAACTTTGCGGGCACGCTGGACCGCGTCGAGGATGACGGGCAAACGACCAACGTTTACACGAATGCGGGCTGGGACGTTGGCGGTGTTGAGACACGGGGCACCACCACGTTTTTCGTCGAAAGCGTCGGGGGAGGCGGCGGAGATCCCACAGCACTGGCCGGCTATTTGAAGTCAATCGACAGGCGCGGGGAGGTCAGGACCATTGTGGACCTCGCGACCTACGAGCGTCAGAACAACCCGGACGGATTCCAGGACTACGGCTTCGGATCCGACGTGACCGCCGAGTGCCTGGCCCAAATTACGGCGCCGTTCCCGCCGGCACAATACTCCGGGGCGGTCGACTCACACCCCTATGCCGCAGCGGTTCATGGCAATACCGTCTTCGTGGCCGACGCCGGGATGAATGCCATCCTCAAGGTCAACGCCGCCACCGGGGAGACTTCCACCCTCGCGGTCCTGCCTCCGCGTCCGGCGGAAGCCACTGCAGAGGCTGCCTCGGCTGTTGGCTTCCCGTCCTGCGTTGTCGGACACGACTACGCATTTGAACCGGTGCCCACCGATGTAGAGATCGGCCCCGACGGCTGGCTGTACGTCTCGTCGCTGCCGGGCGGTCCGGAGGATCCTTCCCTGGGCCACCGCGGTGCCATCTTCCGGGTCAATCCATGGACCGGGGCGATCCACCTGTGGGCCGATGAGATCCTGAGCCCCACGGGCATAGCCGTATCCGGCAGTGGGGACGTCTACGCAGCTTCCATGTTCGGCAATGAGATCGTCAGGATCGACGCCTGGACCCGCGAACAGTCACAGTTCCTGGCCGTCGACGGTCCTGCCGCGGTGGAGCTGAGAGGGAAAACCCTCTATGCCACAGCCGGTTTCAGCTTCGCTGACCTCACCGCGGGAACGGTCCTGAAGGCCAGTATCCGGTAGGAAACGCAGGGAACATCCCGCAGACGAAAAAGACCCGGACCCAACTTCGGGTCCGGGCCTTCTTCGCGTCAAGCTACTTGTTGGCGTCTTCGTCGAGGTCTTCGTCGTCGGTGAGGTCAATATCCTCTTCGTCGAAGTCGTCCTCATCGATCTCCACATCGGCGGGAATGTCGCTCTTGTACGGGTCGGCCTCGCCGGCGTGCTTGGCGTTTTCGGCCAGCGCAGCCACCTCGGCGTCGCGCTTCTTGGCGGCCCGGAGCAGGTCCTCCAGGTTTGAGGCAACGACGGGGATCTGGTCCGCCACAAATTCAAGCGTCGGCGTCAGGCGGACAGTCACGTTGCGCCCCACCTCCTGGCGGAGCACACCCTTGGCCTTCTCCAGGCCCTTGGCAGCATCGGCCTGCACAGCCTGGTCGCCGAAAACGGTGTAGTAGATCGTGGCATGCTGCAGATCATTGGTCACCCGGGCATCAGTAACAGTAATGCCCTCCAGCCGAGGATCCTTAACCTTCCGGCCCAAGGCCTCAGCAACAACAACCTTAATCCGCTGCGCCAACTTGGCAGCCCGTGCGGGATCAGCCATTTCCACTCCTAAAAATTTGGGATGTACGACGGCGGCCAAATGGGCCACGTCGCACGTTTCAGTTATCTGCCACGCACTAAAGGCGAGTCTACGACGGACTCCCGTTGGGTTTTTCCGGCGGCCCTTTGGAGCCGTTGAGGGGGCCCGGGAGTGGCATCGGGCCTGCCGGAGACGGACGGCCAACGATCGTAGATCGCTGGCCGTCCGTCGTAGGGGCGGGGCCCCCTCTGCGGCGGAAAGGGCGGGGTCGCCGGAAAAATCCGACGCCCCCGACCCGTCAAGCAACGAACCCTAGACGCGCGGCTTTTCGCGCATCTCGAAGGTCTCGATGATGTCGCCCTCGGTGATGTCGTTGAACGAACCAAGACCGATACCACACTCGAAGTCCGTGCGGACCTCAGTGGCGTCGTCCTTGAAGCGCTTGAGCGTCTCAACGGTGAGGTTCTCACCGATGATCTTGCCGTCGCGGCTGATGCGCGCCTTCGTGTTGCGTCGGATGATGCCCGAGCGAACGATGGAACCGGCGATGTTTCCGAACTTGGAAGAGCGGAAGACTTCGCGGACCTCGGCGGTGCCCAGCTGGACCTCTTCGTACTCCGGCTTGAGCATGCCCTTGAGGGCCATCTCGATGTCATCGATTGCTGCGTAGATGACGGAGTAGAAGCGCATGTCCACGCCTTCGCGGTCTGCCAGTTCGGCAACCCGCTCGGCAGGCTTGACGTTGAAGCCGATGATAACGGCGCTGTCGACCGTTGCCAGGTTGACGTCGTTCTGCGTGATAGCACCAACGCCGCGGTGGATGACGCGCAACTGCACGCCTTCGCCGACGTCGATCTTGAGCAGTGCGTCTTCGAGGGCTTCCACGGCACCGGACACGTCACCCTTGAGGATGAGGTTGAGGGTGTCGATCTTGCCGTCGGCCACGGCCTGGTCGAAGTCTTCCAGGCTGATGCGCTTGCGGCGCTTGGCGAGGGCGGCGTTGCGGTCGGCTGCTTCACGCTTCTCGGCGATCTGGCGGGCGGTGCGCTCGTCAGCGGTCACAAAGAAGGTGTCGCCGGCGCGCGGCACGTTGGACAGACCCAGAACCTGCACGGGGCGGGACGGGCCGGCCTCGGTCAGGACACTGCCGTCGTCGTCGAACATGGCGCGGACGCGGCCGTGAGCCGTACCGGCCACGATCGTGTCACCGACACGCAGGGTGCCGGACTGCACCAGGACGGTGGCCACGGAACCGCGGCCCTTGTCCAGGTTGGCTTCGATCGCGATACCGCGGGCGTCCTTGTTCGGGTTGGCGCGCATGTCCAGGGCAGCGTCCGCGGTGAGCAGGACAGCCTCGAGCAGCTCGTCAATGTTGAGGTTCTGGCGGGCAGAGACCTCCACGAACATGGTGTCGCCACCGTATTCTTCGGGAACCAGGCCGTACTCGGTCAGCTGGCCGCGGACCTTCTCCGGGTTGGCGCCTTCCTTGTCGATCTTGTTCACAGCCACCACGATCGGCACATTTGCAGCCTGCGCGTGGTTGAGTGCCTCAACGGTCTGCGGCATTACGCCGTCGTCCGCTGCGACCACCAGGATGGCGATGTCGGTGACCTTCGCACCACGAGCACGCATGGCGGTGAACGCCTCGTGGCCCGGAGTATCGATGAAGGTGATCTTACGGTCGATGTCTTCGTGGGTGTGCGTGACCTGGTAAGCACCGATGTGCTGCGTGATGCCGCCGTGCTCGCCCGCCATAACGTCGGACTTGCGGATGGCATCGAGCAGGCGGGTTTTACCGTGGTCAACGTGGCCCATAACGGTGACAACCGGAGGACGTGCCTCAAGGTCTTCGTCGCCTTCGGCTTCGAGTTCTGCTTCGAAGTCGATGTCGAAACCGGAGAGCAGCTCGCGCTCCTCGTCCTCCGGCGAGACAACCTGGAGCTTGTAGCCAAGCTCCTCGCCGAGCAGTGCGAAGGTCTCTTCATCCAGCGACTGCGTGGCCGTGGCCATTTCGCCGAGGTGGAAGAGGACCGTCACCAGTGCTGCGGGGTTCGCCTCGATCTTGTCGGCGAAGTCCGTAATGGACGAGCCACGGCGAAGTCGGACTACGGTGTTGCCGTCGCCGCGGGGTACGCTCACGCCACCCAGCGACGGGGCACTCATCTGCTCGAGTTCCTGGCGCTTGGCACGCTTCGACTTGCGCTGCTTGCCGCGGCCTGCGCCGCCCTTACCGAAAGCACCCTGGGTGCCACCGCGACCGCGGCCACCCTTGCCGAAGCCACCGCCGGCCGGAGCGCCGCCACCGGCACCCGGTGCGCCACCGGTGCCTGGAGCGCCACCCGGACGTCCGGGACCACGGGCGCCGCCACCGGGACGGCCTGCACCAGCGGGTGCGGGACGCTCAGTGCGGTTGGGCATCATGCCCGGAGTAGGACGGTTTCCACCGGCACCCGCGGTACGCGGACCACCAGCGCCGCCGGCGCCTGCTGCGGGACGCGGACCACCCGGACGGGGGCCACCGGCACCGGCTGCGGGACGCGGACCACCCGGACGGGGACCACCGGCACCGGCCGCGGGACGCGGACCACCCGGACGGTCGCCGTCGGGACGGCTTCCACCCGCGCGGGGCATGCCCTGCGAAGGAGCGAACGGGTTGTTACCCGGACGGGGAGCACGCTCTCCGTCGCCACCGCGGCCGCGGGGCATGCCCTGGGACGTGGCGAACGGGTTGTTGCCCGGACGGGGACCGCCGGGACGCGGTGCGGAGCCGCCCTGCGAACCACCCTGTGTTGATCCGCCGGAGCGGGTCGGTGCGGCCGGGGCTTCAGCCTTCGGTGCCGGACGGGCACCGGGCTTGGCGCCGGTGGACGGTGCGCTTGCGGCCGGGGCTGACGCAACCGGTGCTGCGGCAGGTGCTGCCGGAGCTGCGGAAACGGCAGCGGGTGCAGCCGGAGCCGCAGCAGCTGGTGCCGCCGGGGCTGAGGGAGCTGCGGGGCCCGGAGCAGGTGCTGCCGGTCGTGTGTCGGCCGACGGGGCAGGCGCCTTGGGCGCGGCTGCCGGAGCTGCGGTCTTGGCAGCTGCGTCGGGGTAGGCGTTGCGGAGTTTCCGCACCACCGGGGCCTCAATGGTTGAAGAAGCGGAGCGAACGAATTCGCCCAGTTCCTGCAGTTTGGTTACTGCATCTTTGGAAGTAATACCGAGCTCTTTAGCAAGCTCGTGTACGCGGACCTTGGCCACATTTCTCCTGTCTCGGTCCGCACCGAGCCAGGCACGAACCGTCTACTTCTTACTGCGGGCCCCAGCCGCGGTTGCAACTACAGGGCCCATTGCAGAGCGCAACAAAGTTGTCATCGTTGCGCACTCATCGCTGGGAACTCATCGGGTTTCCATCAGTTTTCTGACCCGCTTTCAGGTTGGACGGTTTTTGCTGCAGCTACCAGGGGTACCTGCAACGGGCCGGCGTCCTGCTTGCCTGCCATGATCCGGCGTTCGACGGCGGTGGACCCGGTTGCGCCGTTGAGGGCCCTTCCGAATGCTCGCCGCTTGACCGCCAGGGCCAGGCACGCTTCGCTGGGGTGCAGCCATGCACCCCTGCCAGCCATCCGGCGTCGTTCGTCTACCAGCACTGCGGTGGAACCGCTGCCTTCGGCGACGAGCCGGAGTAACTCAGACCGCGGTGCCTGCTTCCGGCATCCGATGCAGGTACGCTGCGGTTGATCCTCGGTGTGAAGCACTTCTGCCACGGTGAGTATCTTCCTGACGTTCATAACTGCCGGCCCTGAGGCCCCAACCGCATCGGCGGAACGGGAATTCTCAGGGCACACGAATACCGGCCGTTAGGCGCGGTCATGTCTATTCTAGCCCCTCCGGGCAGTTCTGCCCGAAACCGGGGCTTCGGCCGGAGGTATCCGCCGCCGGCCGAAGCCCCGGAACCGGATTAGCTTTCGCGCGCCGGGGCAGCGTCCGAGACAATATCGATTCGCCAGCCCGTCAGCTTGGCCGCCAGCCGGGCGTTCTGGCCCTCTTTGCCGATGGCCAGCGAGAGCTGGTAGTCCGGGACCACCACACGCGCGGAGCGGGTGGCCTCGTCCACGATAGTGACCGAATTCACACGCGAAGGGGAGAGTGCACTGGCAATAAACGTTGCCGGATCCTCGCTGAAGTCGACGATGTCGATTTTTTCGTCGTTCAGTTCCGTCATAACGGCGCGGACGCGGGAACCCATTTCGCCGATGCAGGCGCCCTTGGCGTTGATGCCCTGGGTGTGGGCCTTGACCGCGATCTTGGTACGGTGGCCGGCCTCGCGGGCCAGTGCCACGATCTCCACAGAGCGGTCCGCGATCTCCGGGACCTCCAGTTCGAAGAGCTTCCGGACGAGGCCCGGGTGTGAACGGGACAGGGTGACGGACGGGCCCTTGGTGCCGCGGTGGACATCGATAACGATGGCGCGGAGCCGGTTGCCGTGGATGTACTTCTCCCCCGGCACCTGTTCGGGCGGCGGCAGCAGGGCCTCCACCGAACCCAGGTTGACCTGGATCATGTGCGGGTTGTTGCCCTGCTGGATCAGGCCGGCCACAAGTTCACCCTCGCGGCCCTTGAACTCACCCAGTATGGCGTCGTCCTCGACGTCGCGCAGGCGCTGCAGGATGATCTGGCGTGCGGTGCTCGCCGCGATACGGCCGAAGCCGGCAGGCGTGTCCTCGAACTCGCCGATGGGGGCGCCGTCGTCGTCGATCTCCACTGCCCAGATGGTTACGTGGCCGCTCTTGCGGTCCAGCTCGGCCCGGGCCTTCTCGAAGGCGCCGGGCGATTTATGGTACGCCACCAGGAGCGCCTGCTCGATGGTGGGGATCAGGAGGTCCAGCGGAATTTCGCGCTCACGCTCCAGTAGTCTCAGCGCGCTCATGTCAATATCCATCAGGCCTCCTCAGAAGGTCCATTGTGCTCAGGTTCCAGACCAGCTTCTTCGAGGTGGCTGAATTCGATCTCGACTTTTCCGTTACGGATCCTGTCGAAAGGAAGAATCTGGGGCTCGCCCTGCTTGGGCTTCATGCCCTTCTTGACGGCGATCTCCGGGATGATGGTGACGCCGGAATCGTCCACGGACTGGACCCTGCCGGTGACGTTTTCGCCCTGGATGACGTTGACCTTGACCAGCCGGCCCCGGGCGCGGTGCCAGTGCCGGACTTCGGTGAGGGGACGCGCGACGCCCGGGGAGGAAACCTCGAGGTCGTAGGGGCGCCCGTCGTCTGCGGGATCATTGTCCAGGACGTCGGAGAGGACCCTGGAGATGTCAGCGATGACATCGAGGTTTACGCCGCCGGTTTCCTCCTGCGGCAGGTCAACCACCACGTGGACCACGCGGTGTGAACCGGCCAGGATGGTTACGTCCTCGAGGTACAGGCGGTTGGCCTGGACCGCCGGTTCCAACAGCGCCCGGAGCCTGACGGCTTCGGGATTGTTGGCGGGCGCAGCAACAGCGGTACCCGTTCCGGTAGCGTCTGATGAAGTCGTGGCTTCTGCATTACTCACGATGCCGGCCGCCTTCCAATAGATGATGTTGTGACTACTAGCCTAACGATTTTCCGGCCACAGTGGTGCACGAAGATTCGCATCAGGCGTGAGAACATGGTCTGTTGTGAAAGACGACACGCAGGAATCCGGCGGCCGCAGGCGTTATTTCCAGTACGCCGTTTTTGCGCTGGCCGCCCTTCTGGTGGTGAGCCTCGGATTGGTGCTCATCCCCCGCGAACCGTCCCCGCCTGCGGCGCCGCCGTTTTCCGAGCAGGCAAGGGCATCCGCGTTCGCGGATTCCCTGAACCTCAGGGCCGCTGGCCTGGACCTCGAAGGCACTGCCGGCGCCACTGCGCCGGCCCCACAAGCGGCCGCCCTTGCCCGGATTGTGACTTTGCTGACTGTCCAGGCCCGCGCGTTGATGCTGCCGGCTGATGCGGCCGGCGATCCTGCCCTGGACCGTGCGGCTACTGCCCCCGTCCCTGCCCCGTCCACGGCGCTGGCCACCGTCACGCGGCCGTCCACCACCGCGGACTTCGCCGCTGCCCTCCAGGCAAGCGGGGCACAGCGGCTCCACGATGCCGAAACGGCCGACGGCGGCATGGCCCGCCTTCTCGCCGGCACCGGAACTGCCCAGCTTCTGGCTGCAGAGGACCTGGCCTCGGCGACCGGGATTGCGTTGGCTGCGCTCCCGGGGTCTGGCCCCTCCTCCCCCGCATCGCCGGCGCCCACACTGCCTGTTTCGGCATCAGTAGCCGCCGGCTGTGCCGGCGAAGCAGCCGACCCCGCCGCCAGCACTGGCGCGGACCTCGGCTCAGCCTTGGCCTCGGCCGTGCAGGGCGAGCTGGAACTGGTCTACGCGTACCAGGCCGCGCTGACCAGGCTTAACTCCGGGGCCGCTGCTCCGGCGTCGACCTTCCTGGCCCAGCACGGCGTCCTCCGGGGCGAAGCGGAGGCCATGGGCAGGTCCCGCTGCGCCACGGTACCCCCGAGGCAGCCCGGCTATGTCCTGAGCCCGGCGTTCCTGGCCGACCCTGCAGCGGGGCTGGGAACCCTGGAGGCGGGGACACTTCCGGTACTCGGCGACGTGGTGGCGCTCAGCGAGGGGCGCGAACGCGTATGGGCACTCTCAGCACTTCAGTCGGCGGCCCGGCGGACCGTCCATTGGCGTGCGTCGCCAGGCCCGGTCCCCGGCATGGTCCTGGACGAAGCACTCCTGCCGCCACTGCCGGAGCCTGTATCAACTCCGGGGACTTCCACAACCAGCACTCCCGGCAATTCGTAGCCAAGGCACGGCACACTGGCCAGGCGCAGGCACTAATGCTTTGCTGGAGGCATGGACAGTGCCGGCGCCCCCGCCCTTCATGAGAATGAGCCCCACCAAAACGACGTCGCCCAGCGCCTGAACTGGCTGCGAGCCGGCGTGCTGGGTGCCAATGACGGCATCGTCTCGGTCGCCGCAATCGTGGTGGGCGTCGCCGGTGTCACCACGCAGTCCGGACCGATCCTCGTCGCCGGCACGGCCGGCCTGGTGGGTGGAGCTGTATCCATGGCCTTGGGCGAGTACGTGTCCGTCAGCAGCCAGAAGGACAGCCAGCGGGCCCTGATCGAAAAGGAGCGCCTGGAACTGCAGGAACAGCCGGAGGAAGAGCTGGAGGAACTCGCGGCGATCTACCAGGGCAAGGGGCTGAGCCTGGACACAGCAAGGAAAGTAGCGCGGGAGCTGACGGCCCACGATGCCCTGGGCGCGCACCTCTCCGCCGAACTGAACATCGACGAAACAGACATTGTGAGCCCCTGGAATGCAGCCTTTGCTTCGGCGATTGCGTTCGTCACCGGCGCCATCCTGCCGATGGCCGCCATCCTGCTGCCGCCGGAGAACATCCGGGTCCCCCTGACGTTCGCGGCCGTGCTGGCGGCACTCGCTGCCACCGGGGCGCTGGGCGCCTGGATCGGCGGCGGTTCGAAGCTGCGGGCCGCCGCCAGGGTGGTGGCGGGCGGGGCTTTGGCCTTGGCTGCCACGTTCTCCATCGGCAACCTGCTTAGCGCAAGCGGCGTCCTGTGAGTGTCCAGATTGGCGTGCCGATCCCGCCAGCCCTCAGCGGGCGTTTCAGCCACAGCAGCGCGGGACGGGCCTGGCTTTCCTCCCTCCCGGGACTGGTGCAGGGGCGGCTGGAGCATTGGGAACTGGCTGTTGACCTGGAAGCCGGCGCCCTCCCGTGGCATGGCCACGGCGGCGTGGTGGTTCCAGTCCGCCGGACGGACGGGACACCGGCGGCGCTCAAGATAGCGTTTCCCCACGATGAGGCACGGATGGAACGCCATGCGCTGGCACTCTGGGGCGGCTCCGGCGCCGTCCGGCTGTTGGAATCCGACGCCGGAACGTGCGCCATGCTGCTGGAGCGGCTGAATCCGGACTCCTCGCTCCAGACCCTTCCGCTGGATCAAGCGGCGGTGGCGTGGGGCGGCACCATGCGGCAGTTGGGCCTGGTGCCGGACGGCCGGCCGCAGTGGCAGGAGTTCGATCACATCGCCGGGCGGGCCGAACAATGGAGCGACGACCTGCCCGCCGACTGGGAACAGCAGGGCCGCCCGTTCCCGCGCTGGCTACTGGAGGCGGCCCTGGAAGTCTGCCAGACCCGCGGCGCCGTTGGCCGCCGCTCGGGCCGCGATGTCCTGGTCCATACGGACCTGCATTTCCTGAACATCCTGGCCCGGCCCCACACCATCAGCGGAGGGCTGCCCGGGGAGGCCTTCGTCGCCATCGACCCGCAGCCCATGATCGGCGAACCGGAGTTCGCGGTGGCACCGCTGCTGTGGAACCGTCTCGGCGACCTGCCCCGGAGCGATCCGGCCGGAGGGTTGAGGCGGCGGTGCCAGGACTTCAGCGCCGCGGCCGGCCTCGACGCCGAAGCTGCGCGCCAGTGGGCCGTGGCACGCGAAGTGGAGAACGCCCTCTGCTACGCGTCCTTGCCGCGCCACCAGGGAGATCTGGCCCGGTCACTCTGGGTGGCCAGCACCCTTGCCGGGCGGACCCTCGATGGTCTCCCCTCGGCGCACGCCCTGCCTGAGCCGGGGCAGGGCGACAGCTGAGCGGCGGGTGCCCTCCCGGGCAGGACGGATGTATTCCGTGCGGGACAGTGCCTCCCCGGTGGTCGGATGGGGCCTCGCCGGCGGTCAGCCCGCTGCCCGGACAGCCGCCAAAGCGGAGCTGACCGCCTCGACTGCAGTGCCGACGTCGTCCGCGTCAGTGCTCCAGTTACTGACCGAGACGCGCAGGACATCCCTGCCCCGCCAGTGTGAACCGGACATCCAGACCTTGCCGTCCTCGATCACGCGGGCTGTCACGGCGCGCGTGGTGGCATCGTCCCCGAAGGCGAGCGAAACCTGCGTGTAGTCCACCGTGTTGAGTACCTCGACGCCGTCCAGTGCTGACAGCTGCTCTGCCAGTTGCGAGGCGCGCAGCACTAACTCGCGGACCTGGCTGGCCACGCCGTCCCGGCCCAGTGATCTCAGCGCCGCCCACACCGGTACGCCGCGGGCGCGGCGCGAGAGCTCCGGCGCTTTTTCAAACGGGTCGCCCGGGCCCTCGACATCGTGGATCAGGTAGCTGGTGTGCTGCAGTCCCATGGCGCTGCGTAGCGCTGCTGAATCCCTGACGATGGCAATACCGCAGTCATACGGGACGTTGAGCGTCTTGTGGGCGTCGGTCCCCCACGAATCGGCCAGCTCCATGCCGTGGGTGAGGTCCACGAATTCCGGCACGGCCGCGGCCCACAGCCCGAACGCGCCGTCCACGTGCACCCAGGCGCCATGCCGCCGGGCAACCTCGATGGCGGCGTCGAAGGGGTCGAAGGCTCCGGAGTGGAGGTTGCCGGCCTGGAGGCAGACCAGCGCGGGCCCGGACCCTTCCGACAGCAGGCGGTCCAGCTCCACCGCCAGCAGCCTGCCTTGGCCATCTGCGGGGACCGCGACGGGCCGGCCGAGGCCGAGGTACCGCAGGCCCAGGTCAATGGTCTCGTGGCGCTCCTGGCCCACAAAGCACCGGATCCGCGGGGCGCCTGCCAGGCCATCGCCGTCGAGGTCCCAGCCGGCATCGGCCAGCAACCGCCACCGGGCAGCAGCCAGCCCGGTGAAGTTGGCCATGGTGGCACCCGTAGTGAAGCCGACGTCGGATTCCGCCGGTAGGCCGAGAAGGTCCAGCAGCCAGTGGCCGGCCCCCTCCTCGATGGCGGCTATCGCTGGGGTGGTGTAACGCAGGCCCGAGTTCTGGTCCCAGGCGCTGACCAGCCAGTCGGCAGCCAGGGCGGCAGGCAACGTCCCGCCGATCACCCAACCGAAAAAGCGCCCCGAGGGCATCGCCATCAGTCCCGGTTCGGCCTTGTCCGCCAGGTACTCAACCACAGCTGCGGCGGGCATGCCCTGTTCGGGAAGGGGCCCGCCGAAGTCAGCCTCGAGATCGTGGGCGCTTTGGGCGGGCCCGACGTGCCTGTCCGGCAGGCTCGCCAGCCACTCGGCGGCGCGAGGGGCCGCGACTGACAATGCTTCCGAATAGGGTTCCCCGCCTGCGGACATACCTGCATGGTACGCCCGGCCGGGGGCTGCGGGCGATACCGGCTGCGAGGGTTTCGGCTACCCTATCAGGCTAGGTTTTCCTGCCAGACGTCGACGCCGAGTTTGATGATCAGGGCGCCCACCACCAGCAGGAATACAACGCGGATGAAGCGGCTTCCCTGCTTCACGGCAGTCCGCGCGCCCAGGTAGCCGCCGGCCATGTTGGCCAGGCCCAGCAGCAGCCCGACACCCCAGAGGATTGACCCATGGGGCAGGAAGAACAGCAGGGCGCCGGCGTTGGTGGCCATGTTCACGATCTTGGCTTTGGCGCTTGCCTCCAGGAAGGCATAGCCCATCGCCGAGACGAGCGCGATGATGAGGAAGGAGCCGGTGCCCGGACCAATCAGGCCGTCATAGAAGCCAATCACGGCCCCGATCATGCATGCCACCACGTAGTGCGTGCGGCCATCGTGCCGCAGCACGGTGAGGTCACCGACGTTGGGCTTCAGCGCCGTAAAAAGCGCCACGACGACCAGCGCCACCACGATGATCGGCTTGAAGACACTCGCCGGCAGCGTGGCGGCGAGCACCGCCCCGGCGAAGCTGCCGGCAAGGGCGATCACCGCCATGGGCACGGCTGTCCGAAGGTCCGGTTTCACCCGCCCGTAGTACGTCACCGCACTCGTGGCGGTGCCGAAAATTGACCCCATCTTGTTGGTGGCCAAGGCCTGGACCGGCGTAATCCCGGGTACCAGCAGCATCGCCGGCAGCTGGAGCAGACCGCCGCCACCCACCACGGCGTCCACCCAGCCGGCAGCAAATCCAGCCACCACAATCAGGATGATTGTGGTGAGCTGGATCGACTCGAACCCGGAAATCACCGCCGCAGGTCAGCTGCGGACGGCGGTGACCACATAGTCAACGGCCTTGTCCACGGCCACGTTCTCCGCTTCGCCGCTGCGGCGGTCCTTGATCTCGACAACGCCGTCCACCAGGCCGCGGCCGACGGCCAGGATGGTGGGGACGCCGACGAGTTCCGCGTCGCCGAACTTTACGCCCGGGGAGACCTTCGGCCGGTCATCGTAGATGACGTCCAGGCCGGCGGCCTCGAGTTCCAGGGCCAGCTGCTCGGCGGTGGCAAAGATTTCCTCGCCGCGGCCGACAGCCACTACATGGACATCGGCGGGGGCAACGGCGCGGGGCCAGACCAGACCCTTGTCATCGTGGTTGGATTCGGCCAGTGCGGCGACGGCACGGGTGACACCAACACCGTAGGAGCCCATGGTAACCACCACCTGCTTGCCGTTCTGGTCCAGGACCTTCAGCTCGAGGGCCTCAGCGTATTTGCGGCCCAGCTGGAAGATGTGGCCCATTTCGATGCCGCGGGCCGTCTCCAGCGGACCGGAGCCGTCCGGGGCCGGGTCACCCTCGCGGACGTCGGTGCACTCGATGACGCCGTCCCAGGTGAAGTCGCGGCCGGCAACCAGGCCGTACACGTGCTTTCCTGCTTCGTTGGCCCCGGTGATCCAGGCAGTGCCGCTGACAACGCGGGGATCCACCAGGTAGAGGAGCTTGGTTGAGCTTTCGCTGCCCAGTAGGGGTTGGTCCAGCGTCAGGCCGGGTCCAAGGTAGCCCTTGACTATGAGGGGCTGCTTCTTGAGGTCGTCGTCGTTGGCTGCTTCGAGCGTGATCTCGCCGCCGATGGGCAGGAAGGAACCGATGTTGGCTTCCACGCGCTTCAAGTCAACGCCGCGGTCACCCGGCAGGCCGATGACCACAAGCTGGCGCTCACCAGTGGGCAGGGTGACGGCAAGAACCACGTTCTTGAGGGTGTCGGCGCCCGTCCACGCGCCGCCGTCGGCCTCGCTCCGGGGAGCCAGTTCGTTGGACGCGGCAACCAGCGTATCGATGGTGGGCGTGTTCGGGGTATCGAGGACCTCGGCGGCAGGGGCGTTGCTGAAGTCGATGTCGGCCGGAACAACGGTGGTGACGGCCTCAACGTTGGCTGCATAGCCGCCGGCGGAGCGCACGAAAGTGTCTTCGCCGATCTCGGTGGGGTGCAGGAACTCTTCGCTCTTGGACCCACCCATGGCGCCGGCGGTGGCCGCAACGGGAATGACTTCCAGGCCCAGGCGCGCAAAGATCTTCAGGTAGGCGCCACGGTGGGCGGCGTAGCTGGCGTCCAGGCCTGCGTCGTCCACGTCGAAGGAGTAGGAATCCTTCATGATGAACTCGCGGCCGCGCAGCAGGCCCGCGCGGGGGCGTGCTTCGTCGCGATATTTGTTCTGGATCTGATACAGGCTCAGGGGCAAATCCTTGTAGGACGAGTACAGGTCCTTGACCAGAAGGGTGAACATTTCTTCGTGCGTGGGGGCCAGCAGGTAGTCGGCACCCTTACGGTCCTGGAGCCGGAACAGACCTTCGCCGTATTCGGTCCAGCGGTTGGTGACCTCGTAGGGCTCTCGCGGCAGCAGCGCCGGGAAGTGGACTTCCTGGGCACCGATGGCGTCCATTTCCTCGCGGACGACGGCCTCGACCTTGCGCAGCACACTCAGCCCCAGCGGAAGCCAGGTGTAGATGCCGGGCGCCGCGCGGCGGATGTAGCCGGCCCGGACCAGGAGCCGGTGGCTGGCGACCTCAGCGTCGACGGGATCTTCACGCAACGTGCGCAGGAAAAGCTTGGACATTCTTGTGACCACGGGTGGTTATCCGTTTCTGGGGAGTAGCTGCTGGAAAGCAGAGCCGGGCAATTCTTCTGGGTACTAATCTACCGGCTATCCACGGCACGCCAGGCGGCGGAACCTGAGCCGGCCCAGAGACCGCGGGGGCGGGACGCAATAGAGCCACGCCCGGCATGCAAAGCCCCTGGCCGTAAACGGCTGGTCATTGCATGCGGACGTGGCTCCATGGCCGTTGACGCCTAGGTACTGGTGAGGACTGGTGAGACCGCCCACCCACTCCAGCGCAGCTAGATCGAACATATGTGATAGCCGACACATCCACAAGGGTTTTTCCATTCGAAGTAATTGACGGCCGCCTTTTGCAGGTCTAGTTTCAATTCATCACCTGATGAATTCAAAGGCGGACTCCCAGCATTCGGAGGCATTAATGTCCCATTCAGAAGCTACCGCCCCGGCCGTCACGGAAGCCAGCATCGCTGTGGCCGCCACCGCCCTGCACGTCACACGGGGAAAGGTTCCCGTCCTGCGCGGCTTGGACTTTGCCATCCAGGCAGGCGAGATCACCGGGCTGCTGGGCCCGTCCGGCAGCGGCAAGACTACGCTCATGCGGGCCATCATGGGCGTCCAGGCGCTCACGTCCGGCTCGGTCCAAGTGCTGGGGCTGCCCGCCGGGCACCCTGACCTGCGACACCGGGTGGGTTACGTGACCCAGTCCCCCAGCGTGTATCCGGACCTCACGGTCGAAGCCAATGTCCGCTACTTCGGCGCCATGCACCGCAAGGGCCGCGCCGAGGCCGCAGAGGCGATCGCCGCCGTCGGGCTTGAACCGCAGGCCAGGCAGAAAACCGGCGACCTCTCCGGCGGACAGCTGAGCCGGGTGTCGTTGGCCTGTGCCCTGGTGGCTCGCCCCAGCCTGCTGGTCCTGGATGAGCCAACCGTGGGCCTTGATCCGGTGCTCCGGGCTGACCTGTGGGACCGTTTCCGGTCCATGGCCGAGTCCGGGACCACCCTGCTGGTTTCCAGCCACGTGATGGAGGAAGCCAGCCATTGCGGATCACTCCTCCTGCTGCGGGAGGGAAAGCTCCTGGCGCAGCTGACGCCGGCGGAATTGAGCCGGCGCGGGCACAGTGCCGATCTGGAGAAGGCTTTCCTGCACATCATCCAGGACACCGCCGAAGTGCCCAGTGGTTCCCCCGAAAGGACGGTACGGTCATGAACCTGTTGATGCTGTTGGCCACCACCCGGCGCGTCCTCAACCAGCTCCGGCACGACCACCGCAGCATCGCGCTAATCCTGGTGGTCCCAGCGCTGCTGCTCACCGCCGTGTACTTTCTCTATGAGAATGAAACGCTGCCGCCGGGGGTGCCCAGGACTTTTGACCGGGTTGGCCTGATGATGCTGGCGATCTTCCCGTTTGTGGTTATGTTCCTGGTTACGTCCATCACGATGCTGCGGGAACGCACCTCGGGGACCCTGGAACGGCTGCTGACCACTCCCATCCACAAGGCGGACCTGCTGTTCGGCTACGGGCTGGCATTTTCCATTATGGCCGCCCTGCAGTCGCTGGTGGCTACCGCCGTGGCCTACTGGATCTTCGGGCTCGACATCCAAGGCAGCCCTGGACTGGTGGTCATGATTGCCGTGATCAATGCGGTTCTTGGCGTCGCGCTGGGGCTGCTCTGTTCGGCCTTCGCCCGGACGGAATTCCAGGCCGTGCAGTTCATGCCGGTGGTGGTAGTCCCGCAGATCCTGCTCTGTGGCCTCTTTGTGGCCCGCGAAAGGATGAACGAGGCCCTCGAGGCTGTATCGAATGTCCTTCCACTGACTTTTTCGGTGGATGCCCTCCAGGAGATCGCCGCCAACACCGAGCCCACAGACCAGCTGTGGATGGATGCCGGAGTCATCGTGGCCATTGTCCTGGCGGTCCTGGTGCTCGCGTCCCTGACCCTGCGGCGGCGGACAGCGTGAACGGACAGCATGATCCGGCGGACGCCCCGGGTTCCGCAGGCAGCGCGGCGGGTACGGGCCGGCGGGGCCGGCGCGGCGGGGCCACCGAGTCGAGGGAACAGATCCTGGACACAGCCCGGCGGCTTTTCGCCGAACACGGTTTCGAAGGGACCAGCCTGCGCCAGATCGCCCGGGAAACCGGCGTGGACCCCGCCATGGTCCACCATTTCTTCAAGGGCAAGGACGAGCTTTTCGCGCTGAGTGTGGCACTACCGGCCGACCCGGAGAAAGTCCTGGCGGGCGTTGACGGCTACTCGCCAGAGGACCGGGCAGAGGCGATCGTGCGGGCCGTGCTGCGCTTGTGGGAGAGCCCGGCCCAGCACAGCCTGGTGGCCTTCCTCAGGGGAACCATCGGCTCCAAGGCCAAGACGTTGCTGCTGCGGGAACTGGTGCAGCGGACCATCCTCGGCCGGATCATGGCAGGAGTCCCCGGCCCGCCCGAAGAAGTGGCCATGCGCGGAAACCTTGTGGCCACGCAGATGGTTGGGGTGATGCTGGTCCGGTATGTGGTGCGGCTGGAGCCACTCGCGTCTGCCTCGCCCGACGACCTTGTGCGGCTCGTGGCTCCGAACGTCCAGCATTACCTGACGGGTGACCTGAAGGGTGACCGGTGAACCGGCGGCGGGTGGCCAGAAAGGCGGCGACGCTGAGGCCAGCGACCTGGCGGCTAGAACAGAACCGTAGCGAAGGTGCCAACCTGGCGGAAGCCCACGCGCTCATAAGTGGACCGCGCCCGGAGGTTGAAACCGTTGACGTACAGGCTGGTGACGGGGGCAAGCGTGCGCGCCTTCTCCACCACGGCAGCCATGTAGCCGGCGCTCAGACCCTGTCCGCGGTAGCCGGGGTTCATCCATACACCCTGGATCTGCGTGACGTCGGCTGTCACAGCTCCCAGCTCGGCCTTGAACACAACGTCGCCGGAGTCGTTGACGTGTGCCAATGAATGGCCTTGCCGGATGAGGCCTTCCACGCGGCGGCTGTAGAACTCCTTGCCTCCCAGGAACGGCGAGTAGCCCACTTCCTCTTCGAACATGGCGGCGCAGGCGGGAAGGATCCGGTCAAAATCGGCCAGCCGGCCAAGCCCCAGATCCGCGTTCGCCTCCACCGACGGCGGCCCGCACAGCGTCATCAGCGGCTGTTCATCCCGCACCTCGTGGGCCGCATGCCCTAGTTCAGCCAGCTCAGCATGGAGGGCAAGGACAGCATCTGCGGGGCCAAAGGCGGAGGCGAATCGGCGGCCGGAATTGCTTGCTGCGGCAGCGACAAGCCCGGCAAATTCGGGGTCAAGCTGGACCGGGACCAGGTTTGCCCCTGCCCAGCACGCGCCGACCAGGATGCCGTCGTCGAAAACTCCCAGGACGCCGGCACCACCAGCAGTGGGCGCGGCAGAGCCCGCCGCCCGGAGGTGCGCCAGGATAAAGACATTGGCCACCGGATCCTGCGACGCTAGGCGCCGCAGGGCAGCGGTGTCCGCGCCGGCGAGGGTCCGGACGGATATTCCCGCCGGCGCGGCGTCCTCTTTATGAGACGCTAACCACGGGGCTACCCTTGACAGCATCTTCGCCATCGGCCTCCCCCATCTCTTCAGCTATGCGCATGGCCTCTTCGATCAGTGTCTCAACAATCTCGCTCTCAGGCACAGTCTTAATGACTTGGCCCTTCACAAAGATCTGCCCCTTGCCATTGCCGGACGCCACACCAAGATCGGCTTCGCGGGCTTCGCCCGGTCCGTTGACAACACAGCCCATCACTGCCACGCGGAGCGGAATTTCCATGCCTTCCAGCCCTGCGGTGACCTGTTCGGCAAGGGTGTACACGTCCACCTGGGCGCGGCCGCATGACGGGCAGGAGACGATTTCCAGTTTGCGCGGACGCAGGTTCAGGGACTGGAGGATCTGGTTGCCCACCTTGATTTCCTCCACCGGAGGCGCCGACAGGGAAACCCTGATGGTGTCGCCGATGCCCTTGGCCAGGAGCGCCCCGAAGGCTGTGGCGGACTTGATGGTGCCCTGGAAGGCGGGCCCGGCTTCGGTGACGCCCAGGTGCAGGGGCCAGTCGCCCTGCTCGGCCAGCATCTCGTAGGCAGCAACCATAATGACCGGGTCGTTGTGCTTGACCGAGATCTTGAAGTCGTTGAAACCGTGCTCTTCGAACAGCGACGCTTCCCAGACGGCGGATTCCACGAGGGCCTCGGGGGTGGCCTTGCCATACTTCTTCAGGATGCCGGGCTCCAGCGATCCGGCGTTGATGCCGATCCGGATGGAGGTCCCGTGGTCCTTCGCCGCGCGGGCGATTTCCTTGACCTGGTCATCGAACTTGCGGATATTGCCCGGGTTCACCCGCACTGCCGCGCAGCCGGCCTCAATCGCCGCGAAGACGTACTTCGGCTGGAAGTGGATGTCGGCAATGACAGGGATCTGGGACTTGCGAGCGATGATTGGCAGGGCCTCTGCATCATCGGCCGACGGGCAGGCGACGCGCACGATGTCGCAACCGGATGCGGTGAGTTCCGCGATCTGCTGCAGGGTGGCGTTGATGTCCGTGGTGGGCGTGGTGGTCATGGACTGCACACTGATGGGCGAGTCCGAACCGACCCCGACGGAACCCACCTTGATCTGCCGCGTCTTGCGGCGGGGGGCGAGAACGGGCGGCGGTGCTGACGGCATTCCCAGGCTGACCGAGGTCACGTGGACTCCTTGGGTAGGTGTTTCGGTAGTAAAAAAGGGTCCGGGAATCAGGATGCGTGCGCGGCCAGGAGGCCGATCACGGGAGTCCACTCGGTTGTCCGGATCCCGGCAATGGTGCCGCCGACGGCGAACGGGTCCTGCTTGAGGAGATCGTTCAGGTGGGTTTCGTCCTGGACCTTGAAGATCAGCAGGGCGCCCGCCCCGTCACCGTAGGGTCCGCTGGTCAGCAGCTGGCCCTCGTCCGCCAGACCCGCCAGCCAGGCGCGGTGCGCGGGGCGGTGATCATCACGGACGGCGGAGGAATCGGCGGCGTACACATACTCAACGGCAAAAACAGTCATAAAGACACCCTATCCCCAGGGGTGGGCTGTCGCCGATCCGGGCAGTCAGCAAGACTCACTGCAGGAACACTACCTTGATCACTGCCGCCGTTCCCGCAGCCCACAGCATGGACGTGAGCGTTCCGATGATGAACCGCTCCGCAGCCACGGGGGTCTCTTTCAATTCGGCGAACCTGCCCAGGCCCTTGATGGCCACGATGTAGGCAATGGCCACCGGCTGTCCGGTCAGGATGGCCACGCAGACGCCCAACCGTTCCAGGACTCCGATGATTGCCCCACCCCGCAGGATCCGCTGGGCCGGCAGCGCCGGCGCCACCTGAGGAACGTCCGACGGCGGCTGGCCGCCACCCGTGGTCAGCTCGCCGTCGACGGTTTGCCCCGTACCGGCCCGCGGGGCTTCCGAAACGGTGTCTACCGTGACGTCGGCTGAAGGGTCCTGGGCTGATGCGTCCTGGTCCGACTTGGTGGCCGCGTCCGCTTTGTCGTCAATGGTCCTGGCGAGCCGGAACACCAGTGCGGTCACCGGCCATCCTGCGAATCCGGCCACCAACAGCGCAACTGCGATCCAGAGTGCGTTCACCGTTCTCCTTCAATCTGGGAATGGGCGTGGTCCAGGAGCATGGCCGCGGCAGGCCTGGCCGCCCATTCCTCAAGCCAGCCGGACCTAAGCACAGCACGGCTCACCGACTGCTCCGTGATTCCCAGTTCCTGGGCCACGTGTTTCTGGCTGCCATGCTTTCCCTCGCCGCCCTGGAGCGCGCGCAACCGGTCCACCACCCGCCACTGGGCTGGTGTGCGTTGCTGCACCACCCGTCCGATCAGGCGAAGCACCGCCTGGGCATTTGCACTGGTCATGGCTCCCTCCTTGGCGTGGGGAGGCATCTCCCGTCCACGGCCAATACTGCCGGACACCACCGACAATGGCACCTGACCAGCCGAGCCCTTGGCGAGTTCCACGGCCTTTCGCGCTGCCACAAAGCCGCTCCCGGAACCTTCCCGGGGGCTTCCGCCCGGGGTGAGCTGTACGGCCCCGATCCCGATCCCGACGTACCAGTGCCCGCTCCGGAGTGCGTACAAGGCGATCTCCACTACGTCCTCGGCATGTTCCACCACACCCTGGAGTTCATCACCCACGGACCGTTCGAAGGGCGCCGGTGTGAGGCTGCGCAGTGCGGCGATCAGATCGGGAACACGGTCGACGTCGGCAGTGCTGCCTCGCTGGTCGATGGTCAGTACGTACATGCCCTAACCGTACGCAGGTGATCACTCATAATCAATCAAAAATAGCTGATTATTAAATATCAGCCAATAAAGACTGATTTTCGAGAATCACCCGATCAGGTGCTGTCGTGGCCTGCCGGGATCCGCTCCAGGCGATCCACCCACCGGCGCCTGCCATCAGTACGGCCCCAGCCCGGCGCGGCAGCACGTCGGAACGCCATACCGCGATCCCCAGCAGCACCGTGCCAACGAATACGAGCAGCAGGCCCAGCAAAACGTGGAAATCACCGCCGGAACAAGCAGCAAAGCCGTGCCGGCAACAGCTGTGACCATCGAGGCGATTGCCAGGCTCCCCGTCCTGCTGTTGGCCATGGAACAGCCCAAAGCAAAGAAACCGAACAGGGCCAGGATGGTGCCTGCGGTACTGCCGAAAAGATGGCTGATCTGGTACGCATCGGAGCTGACAAAACGGGCCCACGCCTCCGGGTCCTTCGCCTGGTCCGGCTGCGGGTCCAGCGTGGACCAGGCGGTGACAAGCCACGAGACAGGCAGCGCCCACAACCCGGCCCGGATCCAGCGGCTAATGCTCTTTGATTGGACGGCGAACGTGCCCATGTTTCATGGTAGATCCGGGACATCCGTCCAGCCAGACGTCCGCAGGAGTCAGCCGAACAGGTTCACCGGCTTCACGATGTCGGCATAAATCAGCAACAAACTCATGCCCATCAGCAACGTGGCCACCACGTAAGTCACGGGAAGCAGTTTGGCGATGTCGAAAGCGCCCGGATCCGGTTTGCCGAACAGCTTGGCCACCCGCCGCCGCGCCCCCTCGTACAGCGCTCCGGCCACATGGCCGCCGTCGAGCGGAAGCAGCGGGATCAGGTTGAAGACCGCAAGCGCAAAGTTCAAGCCGGCGAGCAGCCCTACCAGTGCCCCAATCCTGGACTGCAGCGGCACTTCCTCCATGGCCGCCACTTCACCGGCCACGCGCCCCACGCCCACCACGCTGATGGGGCCGTTGGGGTCGCGCTCTTCCTCGCTGAAGGCCGCCTTGGCAACGCCCACCACCCGGGCGGGCAGATTGAAGACGACGCCGGCCACTTGCTTGATGTTTTCGCCCGCCATGGGCAGGACGGACGACGCCGGCTGGGGAACCAGTTCGGTCTGCGCGCCGATGCCCAGGAAGCCGACGTCCTGGTACAGGAGGGTGCCGGCGTCGTCCTTTGCCTGGCGTCCGTCCACGCCGACGACGGGGCGGGCGGAGAGCACCGGCGTCACCGTGGTGGTGACGGGCGCGCCGTCGCGCTCCACAGTGATGCTGACTTCCCTGCCCGCGGAGGTCCGGATCCATTCGGTCAGCTCGTCCCAGCCGGTGACAGCTTTCCCGTCAAAGGAGGTGACCACGTCGTTGGGCAGGAGCCCGGCAGCGGCCGCGGGGGTCAGCTGGCAGTCCGGGGAATCGGGATCAACGGTCTCGCCGGCCGCCACCTGGCACTTGGAGACGTCGGCGATGGTGGTGGTGGCCGTGGCCATGCCGAAGCCCATCAGCAGGACGGCGGTCAGGATCACGCCGATCAGCAGGTTCATGGCCGGCCCGCCCAGCATCACGATGATTTTCTTCCACACCGGCAGCCGGTAGAACACGCGGTTTGCGTCCTCCGGTCCCACTTCCTCGTGTGCCATGGACCGGGCTTCCGTGGCCAGTGTCTGGAACATGCCGGTGCTGGAAGGGCGGACGGTGCCGTCGTCCTTGTTGGGCGGATACATGCCGATCATGGACACGTAGCCACCCAGCGGGATCGCTTTCACGCCGTATTCAGTTTCACCCTTCCGCTTGGACCACAGGGTGGGGCCGAAGCCGATCATGTACTTGGTGACACGCACCTTGAACAGCTTGGCGGGCACCAGGTGCCCCACTTCGTGCAGCGCAATGGACACGGCAATGCCGATCGCCACAAAGACGACGCCGAGGATAAAGAGGAGGACGGGGCTCATGCGTGGATCTGCTGCTTCCTAGAGACTGCTGACTGCTAAACGTTCGTGGGCACGCGTGCGTGCCCAGTCTTCAGCATCCAGTACCGACTCCAGCGTCAGCCCGGAGGATCCTGAATGTTCGCTGAGGACAGCATCGATGGTGTCCACGATTTCGGTGAAGCGGATGCGTCCCGAGTGGAACGCCATGACCGCTTCCTCGTTTGCCGCGTTAAAGACGGCGGGAAAAGTACTCCCCTGCTTGGCGGCGTCCTTGGCCAAGTCCACGGCCGGGAAAGCGACGGTGTCCAGCGGTTCGAACGTCCAGCTGGTGGCTTTGGTCCAGTCACACGGGGAGGCCGCTTTGGGGACCCTGTCCGGCCAGCCCAGCCCTAAGGCAATGGGGAGGCGCATGTCCGGCGGGGACGCCTGGGCGATGACGGACCCGTCAATGAACTGGACCATGGAGTGGACCACCGACTGCGGGTGGACCACAACGTCGATCCGGTCCAGCGGCACGTCGAACAGCAGATGGGCCTCGATGAGCTCAAGGCCCTTGTTGACGAGCGTGGCCGAGTTAGTGGTGACCATCAGCCCCATGTCCCACGTGGGGTGCGCCAGGGCCTCTTTCGGCGTCACGTCGTGGAGCTGTTCCCTTGTCCGGCCGCGGAAAGGCCCTCCGGAGGCCGTCAGGATGAGCTTCTCAACCTCGACCGCGGAGCCGGAGCGCAGGCACTGCGCTATCGCTGAGTGCTCGGAATCCACCGGCACGATCTGCCCCTCGCGGGCGGCGGCCTTGACGAGCGCTCCGCCGACGATCAGCGATTCCTTGTTGGCCAGCGCCAGCGTTGCACCTGATTTCAGGGCGGCGAGGGTCGGGGCGAGCCCGATGGAGCCGGTAATGCCGTTGAGCACTACGTCCGCTTCTACCGCGGCGATGCGGGCCGAGGCGTCCGGGCCGGCGATGATTTCGGGGCGGTAGTCCTGCCGCCCGGCGAGGCGGGCAGCCTCGGAGATCAGGTCCCGCAGCTTGCGCGGATCCCCCGCGGCGATGCCCACAGCGGCGGCACCGGTGTGGACGGCCTGGCGGGCCAGGAGCTGCAGGTTCCCTCCGCCGGCGCTGAGCGCCACTACCTCAAAAAGGTGCGGGGCGCCGTCGACGACGTCAATCGCCTGGGTGCCGATGGAACCGGTGGATCCGAGGATGACGATTCTGCGAGGCTGCATTGGTTAAGTATCCCGCACCCCGGCCCGCACCTGGCCCGCGGTCCGGTCAGCCCGCCGCCAGCTCGATGAAACCCTTGGCCAGCGTGGACACGGCTCCGATGTAGGCGATGGCCACAACGATCCGCCGCACGGCAGCCGGTTTGACCTTGCCGGACAGCAGATCGCCCGCGATGATTCCCGCCACCATGGCGGCCAGGATGCTGAGCCATTGCCAGCCGTCCAGTCCGGGAACATGTCCACCGGATAGTACGTACTTGATCACCAGGGAAGACAGTCCGGTGGTCACGAAATAGGGCTGGAGGGTGGCGCCGAAACTCTTCTGCTCCCACCGGGTAGCAATGGCGTACGCGGTGATGGCCGGCCCGCCGACGCCCGCTGCCGCGTTCATCAGTCCGCTGGTGAAGCCGAGGGAGACCATGGGAACGGGGCCACTGGCGCGCCAGGAGCTGCGGGTCAGCCGCTGCGAAGCCAGCAGGGCGATGATGAGGAGGATGCCGATGCAGATCTCCAGCGGCGCTTCGGCCACGTTGCTGGCCAACCAGGCACCCGGCAATACCCCTGCGAGGGCCGCGAGCGCCAGTCCGAAGTAGCGCTTCCACTCCACATGCCGCCAGACCCTGGAGAGGATCAGGAGGGATGAGGCCGCGCCGCACAGGTTGATGATCATGACGCCGTCGAAGGGGCCGAGCAGCACCACCAGGACGGGAGAGACGAGAAGGCCGAATCCGAGGCCGGCCAGCCGCTGGGCCAGCGCCCCTGCAACAACGGCAATGAGTACCAATGCAAACACCATCCGATCCTAGTGGGCGGACAGCGACGCCGGGCGTAACGTGGATTGCGTGGACTGGGTTACCTGGTTCGATGCGCCGGAGTACGGATTCGCCCGGCAAGTGCTGCAGCGGGGTGTGGCGGCACTGTTCTTTGTTGCGTTCCTGTCCTCCCTGAACCAGTTCCCTGCGCTGCTGGGCGAACGTGGCCTGTTGCCGGTTCCGGACTATCTGGAAGGGTTCAGCGCGCGCCGGCGGCCCACGCTGTTCCGTTGGCGCTATTCGGACCGGCTGCTGCGTGGTGCCTGCCTCACCGGACTGGCAATTTCCGCCCTCCTGGTGGCCGGCATCCCCCAGCTTGGGCCGCCGTGGGTTCCGCTGATCGCATTTCTGGCCCTGTGGCTGCTTTACATGTCGATCGTCAACGTGGGGCAGACGTTTTATGGCTTCGGCTGGGAAATGCTGCTGCTGGAGGCCGGGTTCACGGTGGCCTTCCTTGGCTCGGACCAGACGGAGCCGCCGCGCACCATCCTGATCCTGTTGGCCTGGCTCGTGTTCCGGCTGGAGTTCGGCGCCGGGATGATCAAGATCCGCGGCGGCCTGGAGTGGCGTGATCTGACCGCCCTCTAATATCACCATGAAACGCAGCCGATGCCGGGGCCACTGAGCCGCCAGGCTCATCTCCTGCCCAAACCCTTCCACCGGCTGGAGGTCCTGGGGAACCATTTCGCCCAGCTCGTGGTGCCGTTCTTCCTCTTCGCACCGCAACCCGTGGCAAGCGCCGCCGCCGGAATCATCATCTTCACCCAGCTGTGGCTGGTGGCCAGCGGCAACTTCGCGTGGCTGAACTGGATGGCCATTGTGCTGGCCTTCGCCGCGGTCAGCGACCCCGTGGCCCGCGCCGTATTGCCGTTCCTGCCGCTGGACGGGGATCCTGAGGAAGGCAGCCGCGGCAGTCCCCCGTACTGGCTTGCCGTCACCCTTGTGGCCACAATGCTGCTGGTAGTCCTCAGCTACTGGCCCGTGCGCAACCTGCTCTCCAAGGGGCAGCTGATGAATGCCAGCTTCAACCGCTGGCAGCTGGTCAACACGTATGGCGCGTTTGGCACCGTGACCAAGCACCGCGTCGAGATCGTCGTGGAAGGCACCCTCGACGAAGAACCTGAGGACTCAGCAGACTGGCGCGAATATGGGTTTAAGGGCAAACCCGGAGATCTCCGCCGGCTGCCCCGCCAGTGGGCGCCCTACCACCTGCGGCTGGACTGGCTGATGTGGTTCCTGCCGTTGCGCACCGTCCACGAGGAGTGGTTTTACGCGTTCCTCACGAAACTGCTGGAGGCGGACCAGCGGACGCTGCGGCTGCTCCGCGCCGACCCGTTCGACGGCGATCCGCCGCGCTGGGTGCGTGTCAACAGCTACCTGTACCGTTTCGCCACCAGGGCTGAGTTCCGGGAGACGGGCGAGCGCTGGGTCCGGATGCCGCTCTATGAGGCCATCCCGCCGCTTTCGCTCGGCGGTTCCCGGAGGCGGCGGCGGTGATTCGGTGCCCGCAGCCCTAGGAGTGGATGCCTGCCCGGCGGATGGTGGCTTCGGCGTGCTTGAGGATGGGGCCGTCGATCATTTTGCCGCCGTGCTGGAACACGCCGGATCCGGCAACAGCCGCGACCTGCAGCAGTTCTGTGGCGGCGGCGACGTCGGCCTCGGACGGGGCGTAGGCGCCCCGTACAACGGCCGCCTGCGTGGGATGGATGCAGGCTTTGGAGCCGAATCCTGACGCTGCGGCATCAGCGGCCTCCAGAGCCAGCCCGTCAAGGTCCGGGATGTTGACGTACACGGCGTCCACGGCTTCTTTCCCGAAAGCCCGGGCGGCGAGCAGCACCGCGGACCGGGCATGCAGCGCCACGGCGCGGTAGCCGCCGTCGTCCGCTCTGCTGGACGTACCGCTAAGGGAAGCCAGGAGGTCCTCGGCGCCCCACATCAGTGCCACCACGTTGGGGGCCGCCGCGATGGCGGGCGCGTTCAGGACCCCGGCTGCGGTCTCGCACAGGGCGATGACGTGGTAGTCCGCCAGGGCTTCGAGCTGGGCCGCACTCTCAGCCTTGGCCAGCATCACCGTGCGGTACGGGGTGTGGGCCAGGCAGTGCAGGTCCTTCTCGAACTCGTCGGTGCCCGCCGGGTTGATCCTGATGATGGTGCGGCTGGGGTCAAGTTCGGGCCCCTCCCCGGCAGCGCCCAGCTGGGCCAGGATGGCGCCGCGCGCCCGCTGTTTGTCCGCGGGTGCCACGGCGTCCTCGAGGTCCACGATGACAGCGTCGGCGCGTTGGGCGGCCTTGGGGAAGCGCTCCGGGCGGTCGGCAGGGCAGAAGAGCAGGGCGGGACCCATCACAAATGTCATACGGTCATTGTCCTCTTTTGGGGCCCGGCACGCTCCCCTTTTCAGCTCCCGCAGGCTGCACGTATTGTCCAGAAGACTGCGCCACATGGGCGTCCCGGTTCCACATCAGGCAGCTCCGAGTGGCCAGCGCCACCACGGTGCCGTCCTGGTTCCGCCCGGTGTGCTGCATGGTCACAATCCCCTGGCCGGGTCGCGATCCCGAGAGCCGTTTGCCGGTGATCACCGTCTCCGTGTAGAGCGTGTCCCCGTGGTACAGCGGGTGCGGGAAAGAGACGTCGGTCAGGCCCAGCTGGGCGATGATGGTGCCCTGGGTGAGCTGGGAGACGGACTGCCCCACCAGGGTGGACAGCGTGAACATGGAGTTGACCAGCCGCTGGCCGAACGGCTGCCCTGCGCTCCAGGCGGCATCCAGGTGCAGGGCCTGGGTGTTCATGGTGAGCGTGGTGAACAGGACGTTGTCCGCCTCGGTCACGGTGCGGCCGGGCCGGTGCGCGTAGACAACGCCTTCTTCGAGCTCATCAAAGTACAGGCCGCGCTGCTCGATGACGCGGGGGGCGGCGGTGGTTGCGCCCGGACCGTCGGGGGTTGAGCCCGCCGAAGCCCCGCTCATACGGTGAGCTCCTGGTCCTCTTCGAACAGCTCGGCGCCGGTGGCCGCGGCCACGTCCTCCACGGAGACGTTGGGGGCCAGTTCGCGGAGAACCAACCGGGACCGCCCGCCTTCGGTGACGACGTCGATCACGGCGAGGTCGGTGATGATCCGGTCCACGCAGGCCTTGCCGGTCAGCGGCAGAGAGCAGTGCTCCACGATTTTGGGGTTGCCGTTGCGGTCCACGTGTTCCATCATCACGATCACCTTCTTGGCGCCGAAGACCAGGTCCATGGCCCCGCCCATGCCTTTGACCATCTTGCCCGGGATCATCCAGTTGGCCAGGTCGCCGTTCTGCGCCACTTCCATGGCGCCGAGCACGGCCACGTCAACGTGCCCGCCGCGGATCATGCCGAACGACGAGGCGGAGTCGAAGAACGCGGCCCCCTTGTTGACCGTGACGGTTTCCTTGCCGGCGTTGATGAGGTCCGGATCCACCGCGTCCTCGCTGGGGTATGGTCCCACGCCCAGGATCCCGTTCTCCGAGTGGAGCACCACCTCGACGCCTGCCGGGATGTAGTTGGGAATGAGCGTGGGCATGCCGATGCCGAGGTTGACGTACTGTCCGTTGCTGAGCTCCCGGGCCACCCGGGCGGCCAGTTCGTTGCGCGTCCACCCTTTGCCCTCCGGAGTGGTGCCTTCCGGATGGCCGACGGTGGCACGCCGGTATTCGGGCCGTACGGCTTCGGGGCGGGGAGGTGCTCCCTGCGTGCTGTTGGACTCCATGGCTACGCTCCTGCCTGTTCGGTGGCGCTTTCGGTTCCGGCAGCCTGGGCAAGGGCGACGGTCCGCTTCTCGATCCGCTTCTCACCGGCGGGCACAACCACCACCCGCTGGACAAAGATGCCGGGAGTGTGGACGTGTTCGGGGTCCAGCTCCCCCGGTTCCACCAGCTCCTCCACCTCGGCGATGGTGATTTTTCCCGCCATGGCGCAGAGCGGGTTGAAGTTCATGGCGGTGGCGTGGAAAACCAGGTTGCCGTGGCGGTCACCCTTCCAGGCGTGGACCAGCCCGAAGTCGGGCGTCAGGGATTCCTCCAGGACGTAGTCCACACCGTTGAACGTCCGGACTTCCTTGGCGGCGGAGGCAATCGCGATGCCGCCGTCGGCGTCGTACTTCTGCGGCAGGCCGCCGTCGGACACCTGGGTGCCGACCCCGGCCTTGGTGTAGAAAGCGGGGATCCCGGCGCCGCCGGCCCGGAGCTTTTCCGCCAGCGTCCCCTGCGGGGTGAGGACCACCTCAAGCTCACCGGACAGGTACTGGCGCGCGAACTCCTTGTTCTCGCCGACGTAGGAACTGACAGTCCGCCGGATCCTGCCGTCACGGAGCAGGACGCCCAGCCCCCAGTCGTCCACGCCGCAGTTGTTGCTGACGGTTTCGAGGTCCTTCGTGCCGTGCCGGTGCAGGGCATCGATCAAGGCCACCGGGATTCCGCAGAGGCCGAACCCTCCCACCGCGAGCGACGCGCCGTCGGGAATGTCCGCAATGGCTTCCTCGGCGCTGGCAACAACCTTGTTGATCATCGTTGGTCCTTTCAAGGGTCTCGACAGGCTCGACCACCGCGTGGCATTCCCGACCAGCGGGCTTGTTACAGTCCGAGTTCGCGGGCGATGAGCATCAGCTGGACTTCCGTGGTGCCCTCACCGACTTCAAGGATCTTGGAGTCGCGGTAGTGCCGTGCCACGGTGAATTCGTTGATGAAGCCATAGCCGCCGAATACCTGGGTGGCATCCCGCGCGTTGTCCATGGCCGCCTCGCCTGCGACCATCTTAGCGATGGCCGCCTGCGTCTTGAACGGCTTCCCCGCCAGCATCCTCGACGCGGCGTCGTAGTACGCCAGGCGGGCCGTATGGGCCCGGGCCTGCATGCGGGCGATCTTGAACGAGATGGCCTGGTACTTGCCGATGTGATGACCAAACGCGCTGCGTTCCTTGGCGTACTTCACCGACAGGTCAACACAGCCCTGCGCCGCCCCCGTCGCCAAAGCCGCGATGGCGATCCGGCCCTCGTCCAGGATGGAAAGGAAATTCGCGTAACCCCGCCCCTCCGCACCGAGCAGGTTCGCTTCCGGCACCCGGACGTCCTTGAGCGTCAGCGGGTGCGTGTCCGAGGCGTTCCAGCCCACTTTGTTGTAGGCCTTCTCCGCCCTGAAACCCGCAGTATTGGTGGGCACCAGGATGGTGGAAATCTGCTTCTTGAGGCTGCCATCCTTGCGTTCCTTCTGACCCGTCACCGCGGTGACCGTGACCAGGCGCGTGATGTCGGTCCCGGAGTTGGTGATGAATTCCTTGTTGCCGTTGATCACCCAGTCGCCGTTCTCACGATGGGCGTGGGTTTTGGTCCCGCCGGCGTCAGAGCCTGCTTCCGGCTCCGTGAGTCCGAAGCCGGCGAGTGCCTTGCCCGAGGCCAGCAGCGGGAGCCACTCCTCTTTCTGGGCCTCGGTACCGAACCGGTACACCGGCATTGCGCCGAGGGAGACGCCTGCTTCCAGCGTGATGGCCACGGACTGGTCCACCCGGCCAAGCTGTTCGAGGGCGAGTGCCAAAGCGAAGTAGTCCCCGCCCATCCCACCGTGCGCTTCCGGGAACGGCAGCCCGAACAGGCCCATGTCCGCCATCTGGGACACCACCTCGTACGGGAAGCTGTGCTCCTCATCGTGCTTGGCCGAGACCGGCGCCACCACGTTGTCCGCGAAATCCCGGACGGTGTCGCTGAGGTCCTGGTATTCCTCGCTGAGCTCAAAATCTGCCATGGCTAGGCTCCCTTGCCTGTGTTGTTGGAGTCCTTGTTGGAATCCTTGTTGGAATCCTGAAGTGAATCTGCGTCTGAATCGGTGGTTGAAGGGTGGATGGTCGCCAGCACCTGGTCTGCTTTGACCGGCTGACCGGCCTTGATGCTGATGTGGACCGTGCCGGCCACCTCTGCCACGAGCTGGTGTTCCATCTTCATGGCTTCCACGGAGAGAAGGACCTGGCCGGCTTCCACGGTGTCGCCGTTGCTGACCGCAACGGATACCACCGTGCCGGGCATGGGCGAGCGCACCTCCGGGTCCGCGGTGCCTTCCTCGCGCTCGACGGCGGCGAGAACCCGGACAAGCCGAGACTCCCGCGTCAGCGGCTCCAGCCGGCAGGACCAGCCTCCGTTGCCGAGGAACAGTTCCGCGGGAACTCCTGAGGGCAGGTTGTCCGGGGTGAGGTTGACAGGGCCCGCGTCCGCCGGCGCCAGCGAGTAGTCCGTGGTTTCGCCGTCCAGGGTAAGGACCAGGCTCCCGCGGCCCGGCAACCGCAGCGAGGCCGTCCGCCATGGCCCGTCACCGACACAGACCTGGACCGGGCCGACGGCCACGCGGCCTGTGACTCTCACTGTTGCGATGCCGCCGTCGGGCGTTCCCAGGCTGATCCGCAGGGGCGCCGGCGCGCCGATCCGCCAGCCGTTGCTGGCCTGCCAGGGACCGGGGGGCGTCCCCGTGATGTCCTGGTCCCCGCTCACAACGGCGTACAAGGCGGCCGCGACCAGTTCGGCGTCGTCAATCCGCCGGAAGGCAAAGTCGGGCATCTTGCGCTCGATCAGGCCGGTGTCGAGATGCCCGGCGCGGACATCGTCGTCGTTGATCAGCAGCCTCAGGTACTCAACATTCGTATCGATGCCAAGGGCTGTGTAGCCGGCGAGTGCCGCGTCCAGGGTATCCAGGGCAACGGTGCGGTCCGGGCCCCACGCGATGACTTTGGAGATCATGGGATCGTAGCTGGAGGAGATCTCGAGCCCCTCGAGCAGGGCTGAATCCACCCGGATCATGCCGGCTCCGTGATCGGGCATTTCGTCCAGCAGGAGCACGGTCCCGGTGGACGGCATGAAGTTCCGCTCCGGGATTTCCGCGTAGACGCGGGCTTCGGCGGCGTGCCCGTTGAGTTCGACGTCGGCCTGGCGGAAGGTGAGTTCCTCACCGGCAGCGATGCGGACCTGCCATTCGACCAGGTCCACGCCGGTGACCATTTCGGTCACCGGGTGCTCCACCTGGAGACGGGTATTCATCTCCATAAAGAAGAACTCGTCAGGGGCCTCGTCGGAGACCAGGAACTCCACAGTTCCCGCGCCGCTGTAGTGGACGCTGCGGGCCGCCTGGCAGGCGGCCTCGCCGATCCGGGCCCGGGTGGCCCCGCCGTCGTGCAACGACTCCAGCAGCGGCGACGGCGCTTCCTCAATCACCTTTTGGTGGCGGCGCTGCAGCGAGCACTCCCGCTCCCCCAGATGGATCACGTTGCCGTGGTTGTCCGCCAGGACCTGGACCTCGATGTGCCGCGGCGTGCGGACCAGCCGTTCAAGGAAAAGGGTGTCATCGCCGAAGGCGCTCGCGGCGACGCGGCGGGCGGTGGCCAGCGTGGCTTCGAGGTCCTCGTGGCGCTCCACGATGTGCATGCCCTTGCCGCCGCCGCCCGCTGACGGTTTGATGAGCAGCGGGAACCCGACGGCGGGCGCGGCCTCCATGAGTTGCGCGTCAGTCATGCCCGGTTCGGCGATGCCCGGCACTACGGGGACTCCGTAGCCGGCCACGTGGTTCTTGGACCGGATCTTGTCGCCCATGACGTTCAGGGACTCAACGCCGGGGCCGATGAAGGTGATGCCGGCGGTTTCGAGGGCGCGGGCAAAATCGACGTTCTCGCTGAGGAAGCCGTAGCCGGGGTGGACTGCCTCGGCGCCGGTGTCGCGGCAGGCCTGGAGGATCGCCTCGATCTTCAGGTAGCTTTCTCCTGCGGCGGCAGGGCCAATCCGCACGGCGGTGTCAGCCTCGCGAACGTGGCGGGCCCCGGCGTCGGCGTCGCTGTAGACGGCTACGGAACGGATGCCCAGGGCACGCAGTGTGCGGATGACGCGGCAGGCGATCTCCCCGCGGTTGGCGACGAGCACGGTGCTGAACAGCGGCTTCTGCCGGATTGCGGAAGGAACGGCGGGCATGGAAACGGTCATGGCTGGCTCACATCCGGAAAAGGCCGAAGGAGGTCTCCGGCAGGGGGGTGCGGGAGACGACGTCGAGTGCCAGTCCCAGGACGGTGCGGGTATCCGCGGGGTCGATCACGCCGTCGTCCCAGAGGCGGGCGGTGGAATAGTACGGGCTGCCCTGGTCCTCGTATTGCTGTTTGATCGGGGCCTTGAAGGCTTCCTCGTCCTCGGCGGACCATTCCTCGCCACGGGCCTCGTACTGGTCACGCTTGACGGTTGCGAGAACGCCGGAGGCTTGGTTCCCTCCCATCACCGAGATGCGGCTTGCCGGCCACATCCACAGGAAGCGCGGCGAATACGCCCGCCCGCACATGGAGTAGTTGCCGGCGCCGAAGGACCCGCCGATGACGACGGTCAGCTTGGGCACCCGGGCAGTGGCGACGGCGGTGACCATCTTGGCGCCGTTTTTGGCAATGCCACCCTGCTCGGAATCCCTGCCCACCATGAACCCGGAAATGTTCTGCAGGAAAATAAGCGGAATGCCGCGCTGGTCGCAGAGTTCGATGAAGTGCGCGCCCTTGAGCGAGGACTCGCTGAAGAGCACGCCGTTGTTGGCCACGATCCCCACCGGGTGCCCGTGCAGCCTGGCAAAACCCGTGACCAGGGTGGTGCCGTACTCCTTCTTGAACTCGTGGAACCTGCTGCCATCCACCAGCCGGGCAATGACCTCGTGGACGTCGTATTGCGCGTTGACGTCCGTCGGGACGGCGCCGTACAACTCCGCCGGATCCGCGAGGGGCTCGACGACGGTGTCCACATCCCAGGCAGGGGCAGCCGGCCTCGGCAGGGTGGAGACGATGTCCCGGACGATCTGCAGGGCATGCTCATCGTTCTCCGCCAGGTGGTCGGTGACGCCGGAGATTTTCGAGTGCACGTCACCGCCGCCCAGTTCCTCCGCCGTGACGATCTCCCCGATGGCAGCCTTCACCAGCGGCGGACCGCCCAGGAAGATAGTGCCCTGGTTCCGCACGATCACCGTCTCATCGCTCATGGCCGGAACGTAAGCGCCGCCGGCGGTGCAGGAGCCCATCACGGAGGCGATCTGCGGGATCTTTGCCGCGGACATCCTGGCCTGGTTGAAGAAGATTCGGCCGAAATGCTCCTTGTCGGGAAAAACTTCGTCCTGCTTCGGGAGGAACGCCCCGCCCGAATCCACCAGATAGATGCACGGCAGCCGGTTCTCCAGCGCTATCTCCTGGGCGCGGAGGTGCTTCTTCACGGTCATCGGGTAGTACGTGCCGCCCTTGACGGTGGCGTCGTTGGAGATCACGAGCACCTGGCGGCCGTGGACCAGGCCGATGCCGGCAATAACCCCGGCTCCCGGCGAGTCGTTGTTGTACATGCCGTTGGCTGCCAGCGGCGCGATCTCCAGGAACGGGCTGCCATCATCCAGCAGCCGGTCAATACGCTCCCGGGGCAGCAGCTTCCCGCGCCCCACATGGCGCTCCCGCGACTTCTCCGGCCCGCCCAACGCGGCCTCAGCCAGCCTGGTCCGGAGCTCGGCGGCCAGCGCGAGCTGGGCAGCGTTGTTTGCAGCAAACGCTTCACTTGCGGCATCAAGCCGGCTGGCGAGAGTCTCCATCGACTGCATCCGTTCGTCATCTATTGAAAGCCACCAAGGCTCCGGCGAGAGCCGGAAAAGCGAGCTCGGTTAATGCTTTATAACTGGAATTCAGGTTAGTCTTTATTAACTGTGATGTCCAACACAACAGGACATTGCAAGAATCTGCTGTTCCTAGGAGGAAAAGCGTGCCCACCACCCGACCGGTCAAGCTGTCCGCACCGGCCCAGTCTGAGCATCCGAACTCGGCAACACGACCCGTTTCGGCAGCGCAGGCCGCTTCCGCGACGCCGGCAGCTCCGGGAAAACCCGCAGCCGCGGCAGCCCACGCAGCTCCCGGAACGCCCCGCAGCCAGGCGAAGGAGAACCGCCGCCAGGCGCTGCTTGCCGCCGCCGCGGGGCTCTTCGCCCTGCACGGATTCAACCGCGTATCACTGGAAGACCTGGGCGCGGCAGCGGGTGTCAGCGGCCCGGCCGTCTATCGCCACTTCCAGGGCAAGCAGGCGGTGTTGGGAGACCTGCTGCTCACCGTCAGCCGCGAGCTGCTCGACGGCGGCCTGCGCGTCATTGCCGAAACCAAGGACCCCATGGCAGCGCTCCGAAGGCTGGTGGGATTCCAAGTGGAGTTCGCACTGGGCAAGCCCGACGTGATCCGGGTGCAGGACCGCGATTTCAGCAACCTCAGCCAGAAGGACCAGTCCGAGGTCCGGACACTGCAGCGGAACTACGTGGAGATTTGGGTGGAGGTCCTGGCGCTGCTGCATCCGGGCACCGACGCCGTCGAACTGCGGATGCGGGCCCACGCTACGTTCGGCCTGATCAACTCCACGCCGCACTCGGTGCGGAACCACGGACGGAAAATCGCGCCCAAAACGGCCCGGCCGCTGCTCGAAAGCATGGCGCTGGCGGCACTCACGGTGAACGTTCCCCCGGCCTCCTGACCGGGACACGATTTCAAGAGCGGGCCCTCAGAGGCTCCCAGCCACAGGAGCGGCCTTGGCCCGCATTAGCGGTGCTGGGCAGCACCGCTAATGCGGGCCAAGACCGCACTTACGAATCACGACATGACGCAGGACGTTGCGCAGGCCCAGACCCGGGAGTTTTTGCCCAGATAAAGCGGTTCAAACGCCCCAAACCCGGATTATCTGGACAAAAACTCGTGAGTTAGACCATCGTGAGCACCATGCCGGGTTCGGCCAGGATGGCGCCAACGTCGGCGAGGAACCTCGAACCCTGCTCCCCGTCCACCAGGCGATGGTCAAAGGACAGGCTCAGCGTCATGACCTGGCGCAGGGCCACCTCATCCTGGAATTCCCACGGCATTTTCCGCACGGCCCCCATGGCCAGGATGGCAGCCTCGCCGGGGTTCAGGATGGGAGTGCCCGCGTCGATGCCGAAGACCCCGATATTCGTGATGGAGATCGTACCGCCGGACAGGTCTGCCGGCGCGGTCTTGCCGGCCCGTGCCGTCTCGGTCAGCCCGGTCAGGGCTGCGGAGAGTTCCAGCAGCGACAGGGTATCCGCGTCCTTGATGTTCGGCACGGTGAGCCCGCGCGGAGTTGCGGCGGCGATGCCCAGGTTCACGTAGTTGAACTGCACGATCTCCTGGCTGACTTCCTCCCACCGCGAGTTCAGCGACGGGTTCCGCCGCAGCGCGATCAGCACAGCCTTCGCCACCAGCGTCAGCGGCGTGAGCTTGTAGCCGGAAAAGGCCCGGCTCGTCTTCAGCTTGGCCAGCAGGTCCATGGTGGGCGTGACATCCACCGTGAGGAATTCCGTCGCGTGGGGAGCCGTGAACGCACTTGCCACCATCGCGGCGGCCGTGAACTTGCGGACACCCTTGATAGGGGTCCTGACTTCCCGCCCACCCTGTGGCGCCAGTCCCGCGGGGAAAACCGAATCGGATACGGCGGAAAGATGGCGTACCGGTGCCGACAATTCGCCGCCGCCAACAAAATTCTGGACATCCTCCCGCGTGATCAGGCCGCCGGCTCCGGTGCCCGCGACCGCGGCCAGCTCGACGCCGAGGTCCTTGGCCAGTTTCCGGACCGGCGGCGTGGAACGTGGACGCTCCGCGGTGTCGGTTTCGACAGGCTCAAGCACAGGGTTTTCGGGTCTGACAGGCTCGGTTTCGACGAGCTCGGTTTCGACAGGCTCAACCACCGGGCCGCGAACAGGCTCAACCGCCGGGGTTGTGAAGGTGCGGGCCCGGCGGGCGGGACGGCCTGAGCTTTCGACAACGGCGCCGTACCCAACCAGGTTCGGCTCGCGTTTCGCGGTCCCCGCTGCAGCAGTGGCCGCCCCGGCGGGCGCAGCCCCTGAAGGTGAGGCGCCGCCGTCGTCCGCTACTTCGAAGGAGACGATCGGCTTGCCCACCTCCACGATTGTTCCCGGCTCTTCATGGAGCGCAGTGATCACGCCCGCGAAAGGTGACGGCAGCTCCACTACGGCCTTTGCGGTTTCCACGTCGGCGATGACCTGGTTCAGCGTCACCGTGTCCCCCACTGCCACCTTCCAGCTGAGGATTTCTGATTCCGTGAGGCCTTCGCCGAGGTCCGGGAGCCTGAATTCCTTGATCATGGTGGCGCTCATCCTTCCAACCCGCTGAGGGAGTTCGGGCGTCCGAGGGCGCGGTCCACGCCGTCGAGGATCCGGTCCAGGCCGGGCAGATGGTGCATTTCGAGCTTGGAGTACGGGTAGGGAATATCGAACCCGGTGATACGGACGGGGGCGGTTTCGAGGTGATAGAAGCACCGCTCGGTAATGCTGGCCGCAACTTCGGCGCCCAGGCCACCGGACTGGCCGGCTTCATGGGTGACCACCAGCCTGCCTGTTTTCCGGACGGATGCTTCAACGGTGGCGTAGTCCACGGGTGCCAGCGAGCGCAGGTCAATGACCTCGATGGAGATGCCTTCGTCGGCGGCCGCGGTTGCTGCGTCCTTGGCCGTCTTCACCAACGGCCCGTAGGCCACGAGCGTCACGTCCGTGCCCTCGGTGACAACGCGGGCGGAGTCCATGGGCAGCGCGGTGCGCGGATCGATGCCCTCATCCACTTCACCCTTGTCGTGGTAGCGGCGCTTGGGTTCGAAGTACAGCACCGGGTCATCGGACAGGATGGCCTGCTGGATCACGGTGTGGGCATCCTGCGGGTTGGAGACGCTGACCACGCGGAGCCCCGACGTATGAGTGAAGTACGCCTCGGGCGACTCGGAGTGGTGCTCGGGTGAGCCGATGCCGCCTCCGAACGGGACGCGGATGGTGATGGGCATCTTCACGGCCCCCTGGGTGCGGTAGTGCAGCTTTGCCACCTGGCTCACGATCTGGTCGAAGGCAGGGTAGATAAAGCCGTCGAACTGGATCTCCACCACCGGGCGGTAACCGCGGTAGGCGAGGCCGACGGCGGTGCCCATGATGGCCGACTCGGCCAGCGGGGTGTCCACCACACGGTGGGTGCCGAAATCCTTCTGGAGGCCGTCGGTCACCCGGAAAACACCGCCGAGGGTACCGATGTCCTCGCCCATGAGGATGACTTTTGGATCGTTTTCAAGGGATTTGCGCAGGCCGGAATTGATGGCGCGGGCAAAGGTCATCTGGGTCATCAGCGTGCACCTTCTTCTGAGGTGGCTCCCGCGGGATCGCCGAAGGAAGCCAGGTAACGGGCGTAGTGGTCCTGCTGCCGGTCCAGCCACGAGTTGGGCTCGCTGTACACGTGCTTGAAGATGTCCATCGGCTCCGGATCCGGCATGCCGATGCAGCCTGAACGGAGTTCGCGGGCGACTGACTCTGCCTTGTTGTGAACGTGCTGTTGGACCTCATCCGTGAGGAGTCCTTTGCGTTCCAGCAGGGCCTTGACCCGCAGGATGGGGTCCTTCGCAGCCCAGTCCTCCAGTTCATTGGCGTCACGGTAGCGGGTGGGATCGTCGGCGGTGGTGTGCGGTCCCATGCGGTAGGTGACCGCTTCGATGAAGGTGGGTCCGCCACCGTGCCGGGCACGGTCCAATGCCACGCGCGTGGCTGCCATCACGGCCAGCACATCATTGCCGTCCACCCGGAGGCTCGGAATGCCGAATCCGGCGGCCCGGTCCGCGATCTGAATGTGGGACTGCAACCGCACGGGCTCCGAAATTGCCCAGTGGTTGTTCGAGCAGAAGAAGACCACGGGTGCCTGGAAGCTGGCGGCAAAGACCATGGCCTCGTTGACGTCGCCTTCGCTGGTGGCACCGTCGCCGAAGTATGTCACCGCCACCGAGTCCGCGCCGTCGTTCTGGATGCCCATGGCGTAACCGGTGGCATGCAGGGTCTGCGCGCCGATAATGATCTGCGGGGTGGCCATATTCACGGAGTACGGGTCCCACCCGGAGGAGGCCGTGCCACGCCACACCCGCGTAATGTCCGTCAGGTCCACGCCGCGGCAGTACGCCACACCGTTTTCCCGGTAGCTGGAGAAGACAAAGTCGTCCTCGCGCAGGGCCCTGCCGGAACCGACTTGCGCCGCCTCCTGCCCCAGCAACGGGGGCCAAAGTCCGAGCTCGCCCTGACGCTGGAGGGCGGTGGCCTCAACATCGATCCGCCGGATGACCGTCAGGTCCTCGTAGAGGGAACACAACTGCTCATCCCCGATGTCCTTCACCCAGGGATCGAACTCCGGGTGGCTGATCCGCTCCCCTGCCGGGGTAACCAGCTGGATCAGGTTCCTGTCTGTAGACACGATGGCACGCAACCTTCTCACGTCGTTTGACCGGAGCCTGGGGACTTGTGGTCCCGCCCGCCGCCGGCCGCCCGGGCGCCGTTGCCCCGGATAATTGTGACCCTACTCACAATGCTCAATGGGTACAACCACCGTGGCGGATACTGCGCATAATGCCCTGTTTGCACTGCCCTCACCGTGCTAACGTTGCGCATTATGCAAGCTTTGGATGGCACAGACACACGGCTGCTCTCGGCCCTTGCCCGCGACCCCCGGCGGACCGTGGTGGCGTTGGCCCAGAAGCTGGGGCTGTCCCGGAACACCGTGCAGGCGCGCATGGCCCAGCTGGAGAAAAAACACGTCTTCCTGTCGTTCGAACGGCGTATCAACCCGGCATCCCTGGGCTATCCGCTCATGGCGTTCATTTCCGTCCACGTCCAGCAGCAGAAACTGGGACAGCTGGCCCATGACCTCGCCGGCATTCCGGAAATCCTGGAAGGCTACGGCCTCACCGGCTCTGCTGACCTCCTGCTCCGGGTAGTGGCCCTGGATGCCGAGGACCTCTTCCGGATCAACGGGAAAATCCTGGCGTGCGATGGAGTGGACAGGACGGACACCGCACTGGCCATGAGCGAACTCATCCCGTTCCGCATCCAGCCGCTGCTCGAGCGGGGATCCGGAGACGCTTAGGGCCAGCGGCCCTTATTACCGCCCCGATACCCAGCCCCGGCGGGCTGGGTTATAGGCTGTTCCAAGGTGAATCCATGGGTGCCGTTCAGCGGGTCCCAACAATAAGGCAGGGCCAGTGCGTTGCCGGAAAGGCTCCATCGTGAGCAATCCTCAGGGACCGTACCAGCCGGTCCAGCCGGCGGCCTGGCCCGCGCAACCAACGGGGCAGCCCGGCAACCCCGGGGAGCATGGCGCGCCACCGCTGCCCGGCAACCCGCCACAGCACGGTGCACCCGGACAATACTCGTCCGAGGGGCCGTTCGGCCTGCCCGGACAAGAGCCCCCGGCACAAAGCCGCCGGAAGCTGTGGACCATCCTCGGCGTTGTGGGCGGTGTCCTGCTGCTGGCGGTCGTCGGCGTCCTCATCCTGGTCAACATTGTCAACGGAGCCACCAACCATGCCCGGGGCCTGGCTGACAGCTTCACCAAGCTGGTGATTGCCGGCGACAGTTCCAAGGCCTACGACGACTATCTTGACCCCGCCCTCCATGAGCAGCTGACCAAGGAGGACTTCATCGCCGGTATCAAGACCCTGGAGATGGACAGCACCTGCAAGACTGCCTATAACGAAGTCAAGGCCAGCACCGAGAACGGCACCAAGGCGGCCGACATCGCCGGCCTCATCACCTGCGACGGCGACAAGAAGATCGACCTCATCTACCGCTTCGAAGGCACCGACGAGCTGAAAATGATCAACATCAAGCTCAAGCCCCAGGCCTAGCGCCACACAACGCAAGCCCGCACCCCATCCGCACGGGGACATGGTCCGAATTGCTTCTACGAGGATCCCATCCGGGATCCCGCAGTTTGGCCGGGACATAACGTTCCCGCCTTACCGGAAGGATTCGGGCCATGCGTACTTCTCCGAACCGCCTTGTCGCCACCGTCTTCGGTGCCGTTTATCTTCTTGTCGGCCTCCTGGGTTTCGTGGTGACGTCCGGCATCGGCTTCTTCGCCACGGAGGGCGCCAACCTCATCATTTTTGAAGTGAATCCGCTGCACAATGTCATCCACCTCGCGATCGGCGGCGCACTTCTGTACGCGGGCCTGAAAAGCACGGCCATGGCCCGTACGGTCAACACCGGCGTGGGTGCCGTCTATCTCCTGGTCGGTGTGCTTGGGCTGTTCCTGCTGACCTCGCCACTGAACATCATCGCGCTCAACGGCGCCGACAACGTCCTCCACTTGGCCAGCGCAGTCCTGCTGCTGGGCGTGGGTCTGTCCATGGACAAGTCCGCAACAGCCGTCCGGGCCTAGCCGGCCATGGCTGCCGAGCCAGGAGAGGGATGGGCCGTCCCGGCCGTCCGGCTCTTCGGCGGCTTCGCAGGATTCGGGGCCGGCTCAGTGAACCTCGCCGTTTCCTCAAGCCTCCTCGCGTTGCCGAAAGTGTCCGGCTCCGTCTGGCAGCCAGCCCTGGCGGTCGTCTCCGGCGGCTGGGGAGCGGCCCTGATCCTCTGGACGGTCCTGGCCTTGCACCGCGGACGGATTGTCGGGTCCGGGCGGACCGTGGCGTTCCTGCTGACGGCATCCGGGGCGCACATGGCGGCCCTTGCCTTCAGCAGCGACACGTCCAGCCTTCACCTCAGCCACCTCGCGGCGCTCCTGCTGACGCTCATGATTGTCGCGTCGGGCGCCTGGCTGAAGGGGCGCCGGCTCCGGGGAATGGACGACGACGGCATGGCGCCCGCCGCTGCCCGCCCGGGAATCCTGCTGCTCACCGCTTTCGCCGGTGCCGTGCTGGTGGCCGGAATCGCGACGCCGGGACTCGCCGCTTCCACAGCGGGCCAGTTTGCGGTGCCGCATGGTCAGCACGGCGGTCCGGCCATGCCGGCGGGCCACCATCAGCGCTGACGCCACCGCCTTTTTGCGCTGACGCCACCGCCTTTTTGAACGTCGCCCCCAGCTGAGCGTCGCCTGCGGCTCGCCTGCAGCTGGAACGTCAGAGAGCCCCTGTGCCTTTGCGGCACAGGGGCTCTCTGACTGTCAGCCGGTTCCGAAGTCCCAGTTTGCTCCGGACTGTCGGCTTGTTCGGTACTCAGTCATCAATCAGTGGTCCACGGCTTTCTCCGCACCCACACCGGTCAGGGAGCGTACTTCCATCTCGGCCTGCTTGGCCGCGTCCTCGCGCTTCTTGTCCAGCACCGTACCCAGCCAGCCGAGCAGGAACGCCAGCGGGATGGACACAATGCCGGGGTTGCTCAAGGGGAAGAAGGCGAAGTTGGCCCCCGGGATCATGGAGGTCTTCAGGCCGGAAACCACCGGCGAGAAGGCAATCAGGACAATGGCCGAGCCCAGGCCGCCGTACATGCTCCAGACCGCACCCTGGGTGGTGAACCGGCGCCAGAACAGCGAGTAGATGATGGTCGGGAGGTTCGCCGACGCCGCGACTGCGAAGGCGAGCGCCACGAGGAAGGCCACGTTCTGGCCGTTGGCGAAGATACCGCCCAGGATGGCCATCACGCCGATGACCACCACGGTGCGCCGCGCCACCTTAACCTCGGTGTCGGCGTCGGCCTTTCCCTTGGAGATGACGCTGGCGTAGATGTCGTGGGCAAACGACGCTGCGGCGGTGATGGTCAGCCCGGCCACCACGGCGAGGATGGTGGCGAAGGCGACCGCGGAGATGAAGCCCAGCAGCAGCGGCCCGCCCAGGAAGAAGGCAAGCAGCGGTGCAGCCGAGTTGACCCCGCCCGGTGCGGACTTGATGGTGTCGGCACCCACGAGGGCTGCGGCACCGTAACCGAGCACCAGGGTGAACAGGTAGAAGAGACCGATCAGCCAGATGGACCACACCACGGACTTGCGGGCTTCCTTGGCCGTGGGGACGGTGTAGAAGCGCATGAGCACGTGCGGCAGGGCGGCCGTGCCCAGAACCAATGCCAGGCCCAGGGACATGAAGTCGAGCTTGGAGGTGTCAGACTTGCCGTACTGCAGGCCCGGGTTCAGGACAGCCGGGTTGCCGGCGGTTTCAACAGCCGCACCGAGGAGGCTGGAAAGGTTGAAGCCGTAGATGGCGAGGACCCAGAGGGTCATCACGGCAGCGCCGGCGATCAGCAGGACCGCCTTAATGATCTGGACCCAGGTGGTGCCCTTCATCCCGCCGATCAGGACGTACATGATCATCAGGGCGCCGACGACGATGATTACCAAGGCCTGTCCGCCCCAGTCGCTGATGCCCAGCAGCAGGGAAACCAGGCTACCTGCTCCGGCCATCTGGGCCAGGAGGTAGAAGAAGCAGACGACCAGCGTGGAGATGGCGGCCGCGATGCGGACCGGGCGCTGCTTGAGCCGGAAGGAAAGGACATCCGCCATGGTGAACTTACCGGTGTTGCGCAGGAGTTCCGCCACCAGCAGCAGGGCAACCAGCCAAGCCACCAGGAAGCCGATGGAGTACATAAAGCCGTCGTAGCCGTTGATGGCAATGGCGCCGGTGATGCCCAGGAACGAGGCAGCGGACAGGTAGTCGCCGGCAATGGCCGTTCCGTTCTGGGAACCGGTGAACGACCGCCCCGCAGCGTAGTAGTCGGCCGCTGTTTTGTTGTTCCGGCTGGCGCGCAACACAATCACCATGGTGACAGCGACAAACAGGCCGAAGATGCCCATGTTGAGCAGCGTCGTTTCCTTAAGGTCCGCAACGTCTACGGCCGTGGCAATTCCGATCATTTGGTCACTCCACTCACGGCGTTGCCGTCCTTATCAAACTCATGGCCTTCGATTTCGTTGCGGATCTCGGCCGCGATGGGGTCCAGCTTCCGGTTGGAGTAGCTGACGTACCAGCCGGTGATGGCGAACGTGGAGACGAACTGGAGCAGGCCCAGGATCAGGCCGACGTTGATGTTGCCCCACACTTTGGTGGACATAAACTCGACGGCGTAGTCAGCCAGCAGGACATACGCGAAGTACCACAGCAGGAATGCCACGGCCATGGGGAACACAAAGCTGCGGTGACGTTTGCGCAGTTCCTGGAACCGCTCTGTCGACTGGACCTGTTCGAAGTCCACGGACGCCGCTGCGTCCGGAGTGTGGGCATCGTTACCCATCGTTCCTCCTCATTGAGACTTGCTTGGTTCACACGGGCCAGCCTGCGGGCAGGATGCGGACAATGTGACTGCAATCACTCTGCGGTATGGCGGGTGTACATTCCAGAGCCATGGCCGGAACGGTCGCTCAACGGCTACGATGCTGCGACTAACGGCACCCGCCGCTACGCTGGGCACCATGCCGGACTCCCCCCTCCTGACTGCAGCCGCCGTTGCGGTGATCATCTTGGCGATCGCCGTCGTCGTCGGTGTTGGCATCAAGCTGCTCCGATCCTTCCGTGAGCTTGGCACCGACGCCGAACGCGCCACGTACAACACCCTCCACGCTGCATCGAGTGCCGGGCAGCATCTGCGTACGGGCCTCAATCCGGCGGGCGCCGCCAAGGCGAGCCGGCAGCTCAGGAACTTGCTGGGCTGTGATGCGCTGGCCATCACCGATACGGCCGGCGTGCTGGCCTGGGACGGTGCCGCCGAGGAACTGAAGCCCCGGTTGATGGAACTGGCTGCGGACGTCCTGATCGGCGGGCGGACGGCGGTGCTCCAGGCGCGGGACCTGGGGACGGGCCATGCCTCCGGAAACCTCGCCGCCGTCATCGCTCCGGTCCGGGCCGGGTCACGGGTGGTGGGCGTCGTGGCGGCGTTTGCCCCGTCGGCGGGCGCAGGCCTGGTCCGTGCCACCAGCGAGGTGGCTGACTGGGTGGCCGTCCAGGTGGAGCTCGCCGAGCTGGACGCGTCCCGGACGCTGCTGATGGAAGCCGAAGTGCGGGCGCTGCGTGCCCAGATCAGTCCGCACTTCATCTACAACTCGCTGAACGCGATCGCGTCGTTCATCAACACGGATCCGGAGCGGGCGCGCGAGCTGGTGGTGGAGTTCGCTGATTTTACGAGGTACTCGTTCCGGCGCCACGGTGACTTCACCACGCTGGCGGAGGAACTGCGCTGCATCGACCGGTACCTGCTGCTGGAGCGCGCCCGTTTCGGTGACCGCGTCCAGGTCAGCCTGCGGATCGCGCCTGAAGTCCTGAGCACCGTCATCCCGTTCCTGAGCCTGCAGCCGCTGGTGGAGAACGCCGTCAGGCACGGCCTGGAGGCCAAGGAAGGGGCGGGCCACATCACCATCACGGCCAATGATTCGGGCGCCTATGCGGAAGTGACCATAGAGGACGACGGCGTGGGGATGGACCCTGCCGAGCTCCAGTCGATGCTGGCAGGGCACCACGACGGCGACCACGTGGGGCTGCGCAACGTGGACGCCCGGCTCCGACAGGTTTACGGGGACCAGCACGGCCTGGTGATCGAGACAGCCCCGGGCGAGGGAACGCTGATCACCATGCGCGTGCCCAAGTCCCAGCCCGGCCACGACGCCTGAACGCCTGGTTTCCAAGGCGGCTAATGTAGGACCATGATTAATGTCCTCGTCGCCGACGACGAGTTACCCGCCGTGGAGGAGCTGGCCTATCTCCTGGGCAAGGATGACCGGATCGGGGTCATCCACCGGGCCATTTCGGGCACAGAAGCGTTGCGGGCCCTGAACACCGCAACGGTTGACGCCGTCTTCCTGGATATTCACATGCCCGCCGTGTCCGGCCTTGATGTTGCCCGCGCCATCGCGCGCAGCAGCAAGCCGCCGGTGGTGGTGTTTGTCACCGCGGACGAGGACTGCGCCCTGGAGGCGTTCGAGCTTGCCGCCGTGGACTACCTCCTTAAGCCCGTCCGGGCCGAGCGGCTGTCCCGGACGGTGGGACGGATCAGCGAGCTACTGCGCGACGGCGGCGGCCCCGCCCCCGAGATGATCACCGTTGACCAGGGCGGCACCACCAGGATGATCAGGCGCGACGACGTCACGTACGTCCAGGCGCAGGGCGACTACGCCCGGCTGCACACCGCGGATGCCAGCTATCTCATCCGGGTTCCGCTGGCAGACCTGGAGCAGCAGTGGGCCGAGGCCGGGTTTATCCGGACGCACCGGTCCTACCTCGTGGCGCTGAAGCATGTGCAGTCCATGAAGCTGACGGCGGACAAACCCAGCGTCTCGGTGGCCGGTGCCGGCCTGCCCATCAGCCGCCGCCACCTTCCCACGGTCAGGGAAAAACTGGAAGCCACCCGCATCCGGCCGCAGGCATGACCCGGGTCCGCGTCACCGCTCCGCGCTCGGCACCCCGGCCGGCCCGGGAGTCCCGCGAGGCGGCGGAGGAATCCGAGGTGGGGCAGGTCTTCGTCCGCTCCCTGATCCGTTCCCAGCTGCGGCTGGCCGTGGTGGTGGCCATCGGCTTTATGCTGGTCCTGTGCGCGTTCCCGTTGCTGCTGGCAGCCCTACCGGGCCTCGCCGAGACCCGGATCGCGGGGATCCCGTTCGACTGGATCCTGCTCGGTGCAGGCATTTATCCCGTCATCGGCCTCAGCGCCTGGCTGTATATCCGGACCGCCGCACGGAACGAGGCCCGCTACCGGGACCTGGCCGGGGACGAGTGACCACCTCATGAATCCCGCAGTGGGTGTGATCGCTCTCGTGTTGGTTTCGCTGGCAACGGCCGCTATCGGGTTTTACGGCCTGCGGATTTCCCGGACCACGGGCGATTTCTACGTGGCTTCCCGGACCGTCAAGCCATGGTGGAACGCCTCGGCCATCGGCGGGGAGTACCTCTCGGCGGCGAGTTTCCTGGGCGTGGCCGGACTGATCCTGCTGTCCGGTACCGACGCGCTGTGGTTTCCCGTGGGCTACACCGCCGGCTACCTGATGCTGCTGCTGTTTGTGGCCGCACCGCTGCGCCGCTCCGGCGCGTACACGATCCCGGACTTCACCGAGGCGAGGCTGGATTCGCGCGCGGTCCGCCGTGTGACCAGCGTGGTGGTGGTTGTGGTGGGCTGGCTGTACATAGTGCCTCAGCTCCACGGCGCGGCCTTGACCATCCGGATCACCACCGGGCTGCCGGCCTGGGTAGGCTCCGTGGCCGTGGTGGTTGTGGTGTGCCTGACAGTTGTGGCCGGAGGCATGCGCTCCATTACGTTTGTGCAGGCGTTCCAGTTCTGGCTGAAGCTCACCGCCCTTGCCGTGCCCGTCCTCTTCATCGTGTTCACGCTCGCCGGTGACGGGAGCGCCGCCGTGGCCCCCGCCGTCGTGAATCCCACCGGGCTGGCCCCCGCCGGGCCGTACCAGAACATCTCGCTGCTGGTGGCGCTGCTGTTCGGCACGCTGGGACTCCCCCATGTCCTGGTCCGCTTCTACACGAATCCGGACGGACACTCGGCACGGCGGACCACGCTGATCGTGCTCGGGCTGCTCTCCGTTTTTTACCTGTTTCCCACCGCCTACGGGCTGGTGGGGCGGATGTTCGCGCCCGAACTTGCCCGGTCAGGGCAGGCCGACGCGGTGGTTCTCCTCCTGCCGGGGCAGCTGATCGGTGGAACCGCGGGCGACCTGCTCTCAGCGTTGGTGGTGGCCGGGGCCTTCGCCGCGTTCCTGTCCACCACCTCGGGCCTGGTGGTCTCGCTGGCGGGCGTGATCAGCCAGGACGTCCTGGGCGGCAGCGTGCGTGGATTCCGGGTCGCCGCCGTCGTCTCCGCTGTGGTTCCGCTGGGATTTGCCGTGATGACTGATTCCCTGGCTCTGGCGGGCAGCGTGGGCCTGGTGTTCGCGTTTACCGCCTCCACTGTGTGCCCGGTGCTTCTGCTGGGCATCTGGTGGCGGGGACTCACCGATGCCGGCGCCATTGCCGGAATGGTGACCGGCGGCGTCCTCTGCGGCGGCGCCATGGTGTGGGGAACGGTCCTGGGCGCTGCCGGCACGCCCTTCTGGCTGGCCCAGCCGGCGGCGTGGACGGTTCCCGCCGCCTTCGCCGTGACGGTGATTGTCTCCCGGGGCACAAAACACCGGATTCCGCGGACCATGAGCCGCGTCATGACCCGGCTGCACACTCCCGAACGGCCGTTGGTGACCGAACGGTGAGTCCCGTGATCAGCTAACGGGCAGTCAGTCGATGGCCGCCATGAGTTCAACCGCGCGGTCCAGGAAGGCATCAACCTGGGTCTCTTCGTAACCGTCCTTGCCCACGGCGGGACGGAAGACCACCCTGCGGACATTGTCCACGCTGAGCGGCTTGTCCTCTTCGAGGTAGCCGATCAGGTCGTAGCAAAGATTGTCCACGTCCAGGGTGTTGTAACTGCGGGCCTTCTTTTTTGACGGGCGCCGGAAGCGCTCGCCGTCAGGCCGGTGGAGGCGGCCCCGGAGGATCCCGGAGAGGCTGCCGATCTCCCGCAGCCAGGCATCCTCGCCCTTGGCGGCGATCAGTTCGTCCCGTTCGCGGCGGGCGAAGGCGTCTTCGAGCCGGTCCAGCGCTGCGTCGACGACGGCGGCAGCGTAGCCTCCCTTGACCGGGTCAAAGGAGACGCTCCGGACATCGGCGCTGGTGACGGCGTGGATGGCGGCCTTCGGCGTCTCGAGTGCCACCCTGGCCCGCTGGAGGAACTGGTCCACCTGTTTGGCGTTGTACCCGAATTCGTTGCCCCGCACGCGCTCAAACGACGCGGGGATTTTCCGTTGAAAGTCCAATGCCACTGTTGTTCCTTTGTTGCTTCAGCTGGGTCAGGTTACGCACCAGTCTATTGGCGCTGCCGGCGGTCCGGCGAAGATAGTCCGAGAGGGTCGCGTCAGACGCCCGCAACCAGTGCGAACAGCACAAAGGCCACGGGACAGGCGAAGACGATGGAGTCCAGGCGGTCCATGACGCCCCCATGTCCGGGCAGGATGCTGCTCATGTCCTTGATCCCGAGTTCACGTTTGACCATCGACTCGGCCAGGTCTCCTGCGGTGGATGCTGCAACGACGCCCACGGCGAGGACCACACCGACCCACCAGGGTTTGCCCAGCAGGAGAATGCTGGCAAGGATGCCGATCAGCACGGCCCCGGCAATGGAGCCGGCGAAGCCTTCCCATGATTTCTTGGGGCTGATCTTCGGGGCCATGGGGTGTTTGCCCAGCGATGCGCCCACGAGGTAGCCGAACGTGTCGTTCGAGACGACCAGCAGCAGCATCACGGCCACCTGCCAGGCCCCGGGCGGCACGGTTCCGCCAGGCCAGAGACCCACCGGGGTGGCGACGCCGACGGCGTGCAGCGGCAACGTGGCGAAACTGATGAAGAACGGGACCCAGCCCAGCGTGAACACGCCGGCAAAGATGCTGTTCGCTGATCCGGCAGGGTTCTCCACTGAACGCCAGAGGAGGACTGCCACGCAGCTCAGGAGCATGGCGAAAAGCAGGCTCTCAAGACCGCCGAGATAGGCGGCGAACGGCATGGCGACTGTACCCACCATGACCGGGACGATGGGCATCCTGGTCCCGTTCGCCTCCAGGGCACGGAAGATCTCCCAGACTCCGAAGACCGCGAACCCTGTGGTGACAGCCACGAATCCGAGCGGGAGGAAAACCAGGCCGCCCAGCACGCCGATCAGCATGGCCAGGCCCACCACAATGGCTGCCGGAAGATTCCGGCCGGCCTTGGGCGTCGGATTGCTCCGCAACTGTTTCCCCCTGGTGCGCGCCCTTTGGGTGGGCGCCTGCTCTGCCTGGCTCATCAGACTTCGAGCAGCTCTGCTTCCTTGCGCTTGAGCAGCTCGTCGATGCCGTCCACGTGCGATTTGGTCAGGCCATCCAGTTCCTTTTCGGCGCGGCTGCCTTCGTCCTCGCCGGCTTCGCCGTCTTTGACGAGCTTGTCCAGCGTTTCCTTGGCCTTGCGCCGGATGTTGCGGATGGAGATCTTCGCGTCCTCGCCCTTGGTCTTGACGATCTTGACGTATTCCTTGCGGCGTTCCTGGGTCAGGTCCGGGATGGTGATCCTGATGACGTTGCCGTCGTTGGAGGGGTTGGCGCCCACCTCGGAATCACTCAGGGCCCGCTCGATGTCGCGCAGTGCGGTTTTATCGAACGGCGTGATGAGGATGGTGCGCGCGTCCGGAATGGCGAAGGAGGCAAGCTGCTGCAGCGGGGTGGGCGAACCGTAGTAGTCCACCAGGACCTTGTTGTAAAGGCCCGGATTTGCCCGTCCGGTGCGGATCGAGGCGAAGTCTTCCTTGGCTACCTCCACCGCCTTGTCCATCTTCTCTTCGGCTTCGAGCAAGGTTTCTTCGATCACTGTCTCTCCTCAGAAATCAGTGCAGTCCGGGTACCGGTTCCCTGCACAATCTTGGTTCATGGTTCCTGGTTCCATTGTTGCCCGGTTGCGGGCATGGAACCGTGCTCAGATCATCCTAGCTGCAGCTACGGGGTCACCAGGGTACCGAGCTTTTCGCCCAAGATGGCGCGGGTGACGTTCCCTTCGCCTTCCATCCCGAAAACCACCATGGACAGGTTGTTGTCCTTGCACATGGTCATCGCGGTCTGGTCCATGACCCTGATGTCGCGGCGCAGGGCGTCGTCGTAGCTCAGCGTGTCCAGCTTCTCGGCAGTGGGGTCCTTCTTGGGATCCGCGGTGTAGACGGCGTCCACGCCGCTCTTGGCCATCAGAACGACGTCCGCGTGGACCTCCAGGGCGCGCTGGGCGGCCACTGTGTCCGTGGAGAAGTACGGCAGGCCGGCTCCGGCGCCGAAGATGACCACTCGGCCCTTTTCCATGTGGCGGATGGCCCTGCGGGGAATGTACGCCTCGGCGACTTGCCCCATGGTGATGGCGCTCTGGACGCGGGTTTCAACGCCGGCCTGCTCCAGGAAGTCCTGCAGTGCCAGGCAGTTCATGACGGTGCCGAGCATGCCCATGTAGTCGGCGCGCGAGCGGTCCATGCCGCTCTGGGACAGTTCCGCGCCGCGGAAGAAGTTGCCGCCGCCGACGACGATGGCAACTTCCACTTCGGGGACCGCTGCGGCGATCTGCTTGGCGACGTCGCGCACAGTGTCGGGATCAACGCCCAGCTTGCCGCCGCCGAAGACCTCGCCCGACAACTTCAGGAGGACGCGGCGCCTGCTTTTCTCTGGCTGGCTTGAAGAATTGACGGCTTCCATGGGTGCCTTCCCGTTGGTGAACTCTGAAAAAGGTTATCGTGCCGGGTGGCCAAAGGTCTCATCGCACGTTTCGCCGGTGCATGCAAAAGGGGCGGCCACCGAAGTGGCCACCCCTTTGCGGATGCGACTAGGAGCCGACGCGGAAGCGTGCGAAGGACGTGCCCTTGACGCCGGCCTCTTCGAGGACCTGCGCCACAGACTTCTTGGCGTCCTTGGCGAAAGCCTGGTCAACCAGGACCTCACCCTTGTAGAAGCCCGTAACGCGGCCTTCCACAATCTTGGACATTGCGGCCTCGGGCTTGCCTTCAGCCTTGGCGGTCTCTTCGGCAATGCGACGCTCGGACTCGACAAGGTCGGACGGAACGTCTTCGCGGGTCAGGTAGTTCGGGGACATCGCTGCGATGTGCACTGCAATATCGTGTGCGGCGGTGGCAGCGGCTTCGCCTTCACCCTCAACAGCGAACAGGACGCCGACCTGGGCCGGGAGATCCTTGGACGTCTTGTGCAGGTATGCGTCAACAGTGCCGCCCTCAATGCGGGACAGCTTGCGGACAACAACCTTTTCGCCGAGGATTGCGCCTTCTTCGACGACAACCTCGGACAGCGGCTTGCCGTCAACTTCGATGGCCAGGAGGGTGTCGAGGTCGGCAGCGCCGGACTCCACAGCCACGGCCAGGACCTTATCGGCCAGCTGGATGAACTTGTCAGCCTTGGCGACGAAGTCGGTCTCGCAGTTGACCTCGATCATCACGCCGACGCCGTTGCTGACCTTTGCGGCCACCAGGCCTTCGGCGGTGGAGCGGCCTTCGCGCTTGGTAGCGCCCTTGAGGCCCTTGATGCGGATGATCTCGATGGCCTTTTCGGCGTCACCGTTGGCTTCGTCAAGAGCCTTCTTGACATCCATCATGCCGGCGCCGGTGCGCTCGCGCAGAGCCTTGATATCAGCGGCAGTGTAGTTCGCCATGTGAACCCCTCTGTCTAGAAAATGTATGTGGTGTACGGACCGACAGGACAGCGGCTCACCGGGTGAGCCGCCATCCTGTCAGGTGCTCCGGCGCTGCAGGCAGCGCCGGAGAATCCGGATTTACTAGTGTTACTTGTCAGCGTCGGCGGCGGGAGCCTCGGCAGCAGCCGGAGCTTCCTCGGCAACCGGAGCAGCTTCTTCGGCTGCCGGAGCGGCAGCTTCTTCAGCAGCCGGAGCAGCCTCAGCGGCAGGTGCTTCTTCAGTCTTGCTGCCTTCGAGGAGTTCGCGCTCCCACTCAGCCAGCGGCTCTTCCGGAGCTTCCGTGGTGCCCGTGGCGCGGTTGTGGCGGGCGATGAGGCCCTCAGCAACGGCGTCGGCGACAACGCGGGTCAGCAGGTTCACGGAGCGGATGGCGTCGTCGTTGCCCGGGATCGGGAAGTCGACTTCGTCAGGATCGCAGTTGGTGTCCAGGATGGCCACAACCGGGATGTTCAGCTTCTTGGCTTCGTCAACGGCCAGGTGTTCCTTCTTGGTGTCCACGATCCAGAGCACGGAAGGTGCCTTGGTCAGGTTGCGGATACCGCCGAGGTTGGTTTCCAGCTTGGTGAGTTCACGGCGAAGGAGCAGCAGTTCCTTCTTGGTGTACGCGGAACCGGCGACGTCGTCGAAGTCGATCTCTTCCAGTTCCTTCATGCGCTGGATGCGCTTGGAAACGGTCTGGAAGTTGGTCAGCATACCGCCGAGCCAGCGCTGGTTCACGTAAGGCTGTCCAACACGGGTAGCCTGCTCAGCGATGGATTCCTGGGCCTGCTTCTTGGTGCCGACGAAGAGTACGGTGCCGCCGTGTGCAACGGTGGCCTTTACGAACTCGTAGGCGCGGTCGATGTAGGACAGCGACTGCTGAAGGTCAATGATGTAGATGCCGTTGCGCTCCGTGAAGATGAATCGCTTCATCTTCGGGTTCCAACGACGGGTCTGGTGTCCAAAGTGGACGCCGCTGTCAAGCAGCTGGCGCATAGTTACGACGGGCATGCCGGCGCTCCTTCCGGCAGGTCATTCATGAGAGAGCCTTTCAGGCCCTCTTACCCTGCCAATAGTTGACGGTTAATTAGCGTGGCCCAAGGCGGGCCGTGCTCCTGGCATCCATTGCGACTCTCATCAGGACCGCGAGGCCCTGACCGCAAGAGACACAATCCTCCTCATACAAAGCCGGGGCTTCAGATTTGGAGGGCTGGATACGCGTAGTCAGTTGCTGCTCCCCCGCATTCCTGAATGAGGCGTGCCGACGCAAGCGTTGAGGGCACAGCAAACTGCTCCACCAAGTGTACAACAGGAGCCAATAGCCGAAGGACAACCCGAAGGCCTTCGACGGGCGTTTTCCACATGGCCGAAGTGCGCACTCCCGCTGCGGGATCCGGCACGCAAAGCTGGGTTTATGAAAGCAATACTTGCCCTCGCCGCTGTGCTGCTACTACCGGCCGCGGCGGCTCCAGCGCCGCGCGCCTCCTGGGAGTGGCCGCTCTCCCCCAGGCCCGCGGTGCTGCGCGCCTTTGACCCGCCGGACAAGCCATGGATGAGCGGGCACCGTGGCGTGGACCTTGAGGCGACGCACGCCGGCGTCCCGGTCACCTCGCCGGAGTCCGGCACCGTCAGTTTCGTGGGAGTAGTGGTGGACCGCCCCGTGATTACCATCGATCACGGGGGCGGCCTCCGCAGCAGTTTTGAGCCAGTCGGAAGCCCGCTCACGGCCGGGGCCGTGGTGGCGAAGGGCGAGATCATCGGAACGCTGCAACCCGGGCACTGCGGCGCTCTTGCCTGCGTCCACTGGGGCGTGAGGCGGGGGGACGCCTACGTCAATCCGCTCGAATTCGTCACCGACCTCCGCCCGTCCATCCTGCTGCCCCTGCGGCTGGACACTGGCTGACCGCCGAGCGCTGACGGCTGACGGCTGACGGCTGACGGCTGACGGCTGACGGCTGACGGCTCTAGACGATCGCCGAGATCCCGGTGATGGCGCGGCCGGTCACGAGGGTGTTGATCTCGTGGGTTCCCTCATAGGAGTAGATGGCTTCAGCGTCGGCAAATATCTTGGCCATCTCGAAGTCGGTCACGATGCCGTTGCCGCCCAGGAGGCTACGGCCGATCGCCACGCTCTCGCGCATCCGGGCGGTGGTGAATGCCTTGGCAAGGGCGGACTGTTCGTCCTTGGCCTGGCCGGCATCCTCCAGCTGGGAAAGCCGGACCATCATGCCCATGGAGCTGACTGCGTTCCCGAGGATCTGTACCAGCTGGCTTTGGACGAGCTGGAATGATGCCAGCGGGCGGCCGAACTGGTGGCGTTCCACGGCGTAGCGGCGGGCCACGTCGAAGGCTGCCAGCTGCTGTCCGACTGCCTGCCAGCCGACGGACAGCCGCGTGACCTTCAAGACCTTGTTGGTGTCGCGGAAGCTGTTGGCGCCCGCCAGCTTGAAGAAGTCCGGAACCACCACGTTCTCCAGGACGATGTCCGCGTTCTGTACGGTCCGAAGGGAGATCTTGTTTTCAATCTTGGTGGCGCTGAAGCCGGGCAGCGCCGTATCCACAAGGAATCCCTTGACCTGGTTGTCGGCGAGGTCCCGGGCGTAGACGACCACCCAATCCGAGAAAGTAGCGTTGCCGATCCAGCGCTTGGCGCCATTGAGGATCCACGTGTCGCCGTTCCGCTGTGCTGTGGTGCGCGTGCCGCCGGCTACGTCGGAACCTCCCAGAGGCTCCGTGAGGCCGAACGCGCCGATCTTCTTCAGCGAATAGATATCCGGGAGCCAGGCGTCCTGCTGTTCCTGGGAAGCCAGGGCTTCGATGGAGCCGGTAAACAGCCCGTCGTGCACGCCCATGAAGGTGGCGATGGAGGTATCGGCGCGCGTGGCCTCGGCATGGACCAGGCCGGCAAACAGGTTGGAGTAGCCCTGGCGCCGCACAGGGCTCACCAGGTCGATTTCGGCCAGCTTGGGAATGAGCTCCATGGGGAACTCGCCGCGGTTCCAGCAGTCCACGGCAATCGGCCGGACTTCGCGGGCGAGGAAGCCCCGGATCTCGGCGAGCCGGTCCTGCTCCTTGGCGGTGAGAAGCTGCTCGAAGGCGAAGAAGTCGCCGTCGGCGTACGGAAGGTTGTTGATGTCAACAGAGGCTTTGGACATTTGGTTCCCTCGCAAAGATCAGCAGCGCGGACAGGCCAGCCATGGCAGGACAGGCCGGGACTCAGCGGCTCGGTAAGTTACTGGTCAGTAACATACCGCAGATTGCGGGAAAACGAAAGAAACCGCGGCCGACGATCTCTCGTCAGCCGCGGTTCCACGATGGTTTGGTTCCTGCGGTGTCGTGCTTGGGTAGGGCTACTCGGACTTGAACCGAGGACCTTAGGATTATGAGTCCCGCGCTCTAACCAGCTGAGCTATAGCCCCCTGCCCTTGCCGGCGTGGTCCGCGGAGGACTTCAGCTTCAGCAGGGCAAAAACACTCTAGCAAACAGTGGCGGGCATCAGGACCACACAGTCCGGGCGCCGGGGTCCGGGCAGGCTTGAGCGGGCCACTGCGAGACCGCTGTCAGAGGGCTTTGTCGTCGTAGCTTGCACCCCGGTAGAGGTCCTCGAAGGTCTGCAGCGTGCCCTCGATGCTGTGCGGTTCCACCATCCGCCGGCTGGCCCGGCCCATTGCCGCCCGTTCCTCGGCCGGCAGCTGGAGGATCCGCGTGATCTTGGCTGCGAGGTCGTCGCTGTCGTTGGGTGTGAACAGATAGCCGTTCTCGCCGTCGCGCACCAGGTGCGGCAGTGCCATGGCATCCGCCAACAGGACGGGCGTGGAGGCAGACATGGCCTCAAGGGTCACCAGTGACTGAAGCTCCGCGGTCCCCGGCATGCAGAACAGGTCCGCCTTGATGTAGGCCTCCCGGAGGTCCTCATCGCTGGCCAGTCCCAGGAATTTCACCCGCTCCCCCAGTCCGAGCCGTTCCGCCTGCGCTTCAAGAGCGGCGTGGACTTCGCCGCCGCCCACAATTTCCAGGTGGACGTTGAGCTCCGCGGGGGTCTTGGACACGGCATTGATGAGCACGTCCACGTGCTTTTCCTCGGCCAGGCGCCCCACAAACACCACTGTTGGATGGGCGTGCGGTTCGATCACTTCGCCGGGCTGCAGCTCATAGGCTGCGGAGTCAATGCCGTTGGAGAGTGGGAGCACCTTGTGCAGGAAAGCGTGCTGGTGCATGGCCTTGGCCGCCAATGGTGTGGGCGTGGTGACGACGTCAGCCTGCCCCATGACCTTGCCCATGTCCTTCCAGGAGATCTTGCCGATGATGTCCTTGAACCACTGCGGGAACGGCAGGAACGGGTTCAGGTTCTCCGGCATGAAGTGGTTGGTCGCCACGATCCTGATGCCCCGCTTCGCCGCTTCGTAGAGGACGTGCTCGCCGATCATGTAGTGGCTCTGGATGTGCACCACATCGGGCTTGATCCGATCGAAAAGGAGGCCGATCTCCTTCTTGATTTCCCAGGGGAAGCAGATGCGGAAGTACTCGTGCGTGAAGACCCCGTGGGAACGGAGCCGATGCACGGTGGCCTCGGAGCGGAACTCGGTGAAGCTCGCGCCGTCGTCCGCACGGCAAGCCAGCACATGCACGTTGTGGCCGCGTCCGCTCATACCGTTGGCCAGACGGTAGCTGAACTGCGCGGCCCCGTTGATGTGGGGCGGGTACGTATCCGCGGCAATCAGGATGGTCAGGGGAGGCTGGTCAGAGGGCGTTGTCACGTGAAGAGCTCCTGAAGGTCACGGCACGGGCAGCTGTCGCTGGCCGCACCGGTTGGCCGCCGGCACGGTAGCGCGGGGCCTCTTGGAATCGGCTGGTCATGAAGGTGCGCGAGTTGGGTAACAAGCTAGTGGGACGCCCTGCCCGCCGCCTTCCGCGCATCTTTCCTGCGCTTGGTGACCTCGGGATGGTGCCTGGAAAGGGCGATCACCCCCACGATAGCAAGCGAAGCAGCCGTAGCCATGGCAATCGCCATCACGGCGTGGACGTCCGGGCGCAGCTCGCCCAGGATCACGATGCCGATGGCGATGCCCACGATCGGGTCGATGACCGTCAGCCCGGCGATGACAAGGTCCGGCGGGCCGCCCGAGTAGGCGCTCTGCACAAACCAGGAACCCAGGCCGCCGGCCGCCGCGATGGCCACCACCGAATACCACTGGACATTGAGCAGCGCCAGCCCGTTGGGGTCCAGCAGGTGCTTGCCGATGATGCGCGTCAGCACCGCGACAAAGCCGAACAGGACGCCGGCGCCGAGGATGTAGACAAACGCGCTCATCCGGTGCCGGAACATGACCGCCAGGGTGCCGAACACGCCGACGGCCAGTGCCAGCAGCAGCACGATGGTGAGCTCGTCCTCCTGGCTCACATGGTGGTTCTCCTGCGTCACGTTGACGGCGAGCAGGACAAAGAGTGCGGAACCTGTCACGCAGGCCGCGATGGACACCATGGTGGCCCGGTTGATGGTGATGTCCTGGTCGCGGGCGTTCACCACGGTGGTAATGACCAGCGCAATGGCGCCGATCGGCTGCACCACCGTCAGCGGCGCGGAGACCAGTGCCACCGCGTTCATTCCCATCCCGAGGCACAGCAGGAGAAGTCCCACCACCCACCGCGGATTGCGGAGCAGGCGGAGGAAGCCGTTTGAACTCAGCGCCAGCCCGCCGGTGTCGGCTTTGACGGCGCTCCCCTGCTTCTGCGCACCCAGGGCAAGGCAGAATGCCCCAAGCACCGCCAGCAGGACCGCCACCCATACCATCAGGCGGTGCCGCCGTCGTGATGGGACTGCTGACGGCCCTTCCGCAGAATGGCCCAGAAATAGTTGTACGCGGCAATCCAGTGGCCGGTGAGCCCAAGTCCCAGCACGATCCAGGCTGCAATGTACAGCGGCCCGGCAAACGGGGTGTTCAATCGCGACAGGACCAGCAGGGGTGTGCCCAGGAGCAGGAGTCCGGTGCGGACTTTGCCCACACGGCTCACTGGCAGGTCCGGGTGGCCCTGGAAGTAGGAGAGCGTCAGCACCAGGAGCACGGCGTCAGGCACCAGGAGTGCGGCCAGGTACAGCCAATGGACGACGCCGGCAATCACCAGGGTGACCGCCACCGCGATCAGGGCAAGCCGGTCAGCCAGCGGATCCATGACGCGGCCGAGCTTGGACGCCTGGTCGAAGCGGCGGGCCACGTAGCCATCAATCCAGTCGGTTCCCGCCATGACCACCAGGACCACAACGGCGGTCCCATATTCCTTCTGGGCCAGCACGAGCCAGACAAAAAGTGGTACGCCCATAAAGCGCAGCACTGTCAGGGCGTTGGGGATGGTGAAGACGCGGTCGTGGTCAACCTGGGGGCGGCCGGGCCGCGCACCAGCGCCGATGAACCTCAATCCGTCCCCCTTCCTTAGAGCCCAGTGTGACTTCAGAGCCCAGTGTGACGTGTTGTGTTGTTAGGGGTTCCGCAGCAGCCGGCGCAGGAGCACCACAAAGATAGTTGCGGAGGCTGCAAGTGCGGCAAGTGGCTTCCAGCGGACGCCGGCGCCGTCCGGGGATCCGGAGAAGTCAGCGAACTTTTGGCTGGCCTTGGCAGCGCCATGTTCGACGGCAGCCTTGCCCTCCCCCAGTTTTTCCTTGGCAGCGCCCAGCAGGAACATGGCCTGCGGCTTGATGTCGAGCTCGGTATCCAGTTCGTCGCGGATCTGGGCCAGGTGGCGCCGGCGCTGCTCCAGGCGGCGGTGAAGCTCGGGTTCGGAGGCCTGCGGGAACTCTTTTTTGTGCGCCTCGGCCTTGGCTTCCTTCTCGGCCTTGGCCTTTGCGGCAGCCTCGTCCTTGGCAGCCTTGGCGGCCTTGGCCTCCGGGCTGGCCGGATCGAGCAGCGCGGCGTTGAAGTCCGAGCCTTCCTTGGCGATGCCGAGATCGTGTTTGATGCCGCGGATGGTCTCGGCCGGGACCAGGGGCATGGCCTGCTTGAATTTGCGAACGCCGATCAGGCCGCCAATGAGGGCGATGACCAGGAACAGGGCGCAGACGAGCAGCGCGGCGAGCCACGCCGGCATGATGGTGGCCAGGCCCATAATGGCGGCCACGATCAGGCCAACCACCAGGAAAGCCACAAAAATAAGCGCAACGGCGAAGAAGGCTGCGGCGACACCTACCTGGATGCCCTTGCGCTTCAGCTCGATCTTGGCGAAGGCGATTTCATCGTTGAGTTGGCGAGGGGCCAGACGGAAAAGAAGTTTCAGCGTCCTGGGCAGCGCGGTGATCCGCAATCCCTGGCTGGTGCGCCCGGTGTGACGTCCGCTCATCGGTTCCCGCCTAACTTGTTGCGTAGTCTGCTGCCTGGTTGGTTCGGCATCCGTGTGCTGTGGGAGCCCGCGGCAGCACGGTCCCGCCCCCAAAACTATCATTCAGGTTCAGCGCAAACTTCCGGGTTGGCCGCACGGCGCGCCTGCAACCCCGGAAAGATGGAACTTCCGGGGCCTAGGATTGATCTCCGTGACCACTCCCTCGAATCCGGGCGATTCGCTGACCCGCCGCCGGAAACTGTTGTACATCCTCCTCCTCGGCGCCCTCACCGCGTTGGGTCCGTTCACGATCGACCTGTACCTGCCTGCGTTCCCGGCACTGGAAGCGAGCCTCGGGGTCACCGAGGCCCAGGTTCAGCTGACACTGGCCGGCACCACCGTCGGCTTTGCCCTCGGCCAGCTGGTGGTGGGCCCCTTCAGCGACAAGTTCGGCCGGCGGCTCCCGCTGATCCTGGCCACGGCCCTGCACATTGCCTCCTCCGTGGGAGCAGCCCTGTCCACCGATATCTCCACGCTGGGCCTCTTCCGCGTCCTCATGGGCGTGGGTGCTGCGGGCGGCGGCGTGGTGGCGATGGCAATGGTGCGGGACCTGTTCTCCGGCTATGCCATGGTCCGGATGTTCTCGCGCATGGCCCTGGTGAACGGGCTGGCACCGATCCTGGCCCCGGTGATCGGATCGCAGCTGCTCCTGGTGATGCCCTGGCCGGGAATCTTCGTGTTCCTGGCCGGCTACGGCACCCTGGTGATCATCGCCGCGCTCGTTTTGGTCCGCGAAACACTGCCACCGGAGAAACGCGGCCTGACCGGAATGACCGCCGGCCAGCGCTACAAAGTTCTTTTTACGGACCGGATCTTCGTGGGCCTGTTGGTGGTGGGCGGCATGAACTTCGCTGGCCTCTTCACCTACCTGTCCGCGTCGCCGTTCCTGTTCCAGGACATTTTCGGGTTCTCGCCGCAGGAATACGGCCTGCTGTTCGGCATCAATTCCCTGGGCATTGTGGCCGGCGTCCAGACCAGCTCCAGGCTCATCCGTACTGTCCCGCCGCAATGGATCCTTGCTTGTTCCACAGCCTGGATGTTCCTTATGGCCCTGCTGATCGTGGTCTTTGACCAGGCCGGCCTGGGGCTCTGGGGTGTGATGGTTCCGCTCTGGTTCTACATCATGGGCGCAGGCTTTACATTCCCCTGCGTGCAGGTGCTGGCCCTGAGCAGCCACGGCGCACAGGCCGGGACGGCCGCGTCCCTCCTGGGTGCCGCGACCTTCCTGATGGCCGGCCTGGTTTCACCGGTGGCGGGGTGGCTGGGCATCACCAGCTCCACCCCCATGGGCGCCGTTCAGGCCGCTTGCATACTGGTGGCGATAGCGGGCCTCTGGCTGGTCGTCAGGCCCCGCAGCGTGCCCTCGATCCACTGAACCCCGTCGACCCAATGATGAAACCCACAAAACGCAAACCGCACCGCAACCCCCGGGGACTGTTCCTCGGGGCGGTGCTGGGCGCCGTCGCCGGTTACTTCCTTGGGCGCGTGTTCGGCAGTGGCGCCATCGGCATCATCCTCGGCGCGCTGGCAGGTGCTGCCCTGCTGTACCGGGTCAACCCGGGCCCCTGGAACCGTCCCTAGCTGTTGGGACGTGGCGCCAAATCCCGGTCCACCGGGGAGGGCCCACCCCTGCCGCCCGGGAGCTTTCCCACGATAAAATGAATCCGTGCCCCGCTGGCAGTTCCACTCGCCGCCCCCGGCCACATGGCAACGTTGCGACTCAGGCATATTGCCCATGTGGTGGGACCGGCTGTGCGCCCAAACCGGCCAGCAGTCCGCGGCCCTCTATGCCGCCGGACTCTTCACGGACGACCGGCGGCGGCCCATCGCGCAGTGGTTCAACGCCGCCTTCAACGCCGCCCTCCTGGTGGCCCCGGAGACCTCGCCTGAGTGGCCCGTGCAGCGCTTCGGGATCTTCTACGCACCACCGGCCTCCGGCTTCGTCCGCGTGTATTCAGCACCCCATGAATGGCATCCGCGCGAGCCCCGCAAGTACCCCACCGAGCAGGACGCCTTCCGCGCGGCCATTGCCGAGGCTGAGCGCTTCCTGCAGGTGGAAATGGACTTTGTGTGAATGCAAAAGATCCCCGCCCTCATAGAGGCCGGGGATCTTTTGTTTGTTTGCTCCTCCTGCTGGACTTGAACCAGCAACCCTTCGATTAACAGTCGAATGCTCTGCCAATTGAGCTAAGGAGGAATGAAGCAGGTACGACCTTAGCAAAGCTTTCCCAGGAATGGGAAATCGGCGGCGGTACACCACGAAATACCCTCCCCGGGTATAAAAAAATCCCCGTTCCGGAGATCCGGAACGGGGATTGTGCGCTCCTCCTGCTGGACTTGAACCAGCAACCCTTCGATTAACAGTCGAATGCTCTGCCAATTGAGCTAAGGAGGAATGAAGCGGGTACCAGCCTAGCAAAGACACCCGCTGGAAGCGAAATCAGGAGTGAAATCGGCGCGTTTCAGGCGTCCGAGCGCAGTGCCCGGCGCTCCATTTCGAGCATCATCAGTTCCCTGTTGAGCCGCTGGAAATCCTCCGGGTTCGCTGCCGGATCCAGCCGTTGCAGCTGGCCCATCTTGTCCGCCTTGACCCGCGTGATCTGGAGCTCGAACAGCCGGGACAGAATGTCCTTGCAGTACTTCTGGACGGCTTCAGCGGTGCTCGCGGGAAGCGGCACCACAGCAAGCTCGGACACCAGCGGCCGGAGGGGTTCCGGGACTTCGTGCATCACTTGTTCCACCCAGCGCAGGGGCTCACCGATAAGTCCGGGACCCGAGGCGCGCATGGCGTCGTGCACGGCCTGGAACGCCGGCGTTACGAACCGTGCGGCCGCGAAGCGCTCCCAGATGCCGCCGCCCAGAAGGGCGGACTCCTGCAGCGCCACTTCCAGCGCCTGCCGCTCCATGGAGGCCACGGGGTCCCGGGGGTCGGGCCGCTGGTAGGAAGGGACGGCGCCCGACGTCGGCCCGGCAGCCACGCCGGGTCCGCCCGCCTGGGCGGAACCCGCCGCGGCGGACGCCATCTGGCCCGGGGCACCGGCGGGCGTTCCCGGTGCAGCCGGCCCGCCCGGGGCGGCACGCTTCATGGCGACGCCCACAGCCCGGCTGACGTCTTCAACCGAGATGCCGAGCCAGCCGGCCAGTTCCCGGGCATACTCGGGCCTGATGGCTGCGTCGCGGATCTGCGCCACCACCGGAGCCGATTCCCGCAGCGCGGCCACCCGGCCCTCCACGGTGTCCAGGTTGTGGCGCCTGAGCGTGGCCTTGATGGCAAACTCGAACAGCGGCCGGCGCGTGGCGATCAGGTCCTGCACGGCGGCGTCGCCCCTGCTTTGGCGCAGGTCGCAGGGGTCGGCGCCGGTGGGCTCCACGGCAACATAGGTCTGGGCGGTAAAGCGCTGGTCTTCCTCGAAGGCACGCAGTGCCGCCTTCTGCCCGGCGGCGTCACCGTCAAAGGTGAAGATGACCTCTCCCCCGGTGCCGTCGTCGGATAGCAAGCGGCGGGCGATCTTAATGTGCTCGGTGCCGAACGCCGTGCCGCAGGTGGCCACCGCCGTCGGAATTCCCGCCAGGTGGCAGGCCATCACGTCGGTGTATCCCTCCACCACCACGAGCTGGCGGTCTTTGGCGATGCTGCGCTTGGCGAGGTCGATCCCGTAGAGCACCTGGGACTTCTTGTAGAGCGTGGTTTCGGGAGTGTTGAGGTATTTGGGCCCCTGGTCGTCCTCGTAGAGTTTGCGGGCGCCGAAGCCGATGGTGTCGCCGGCGATATCGCGGATGGGCCAGATGAGCCTGCCACGGAACCGGTCATAGATGCCCCGGTTGCCTTCGGAGAACATGCCCGTTAGCTTCAGCTCCTGGTCCGTGAAGCCACGGCCGCGCAGGTGCTTCAGCAGCGCATCCCAGCCCTGCGGCGCGTAGCCCACGCCGAACTGCTCCGAGGCGGCGCGGTCAAAGCCGCGGCCGAACAGGAAGTTCCGGCCTTCGGCGGCCCCGGGCGTCAGCAGCTGGGCGCGGAAGTACTCATCGGCGATTTTGTGGGCATCCAGGAGGCGCTGGCGCTTGCCCACTTCCTCACGGTTGGGGCCGGTGCCGCCGTCTTCGTAGCGCAGTTCGTACCCGATGCGGGCCGCCAGCTTTTCCACTGCCTCGTGGAAAGAGGTGTGGTCCTGTTTCTGCACAAAGGCGATGACGTCCCCGTCTTCGCCGCACCCGAAGCAGTGGTACCTGCCCACCTGGGGGCGCACGGTGAACGACGGCGACCGCTCGTCGTGGAAGGGGCACAGGCCCTTGTAGGTTCCCAGCCCGGCACCCTTGAGCGTGACGTAGCCGTCAACCACTTCCTTGATGTCCGTGCGCTGGCGTACTTCGTCTATGTCTTCACGTTTGATCAGGCCAGCCACAGAGCCATCCTAGTCCCGGGGTCCGACAGCGAACGCGTCGCTATGGCGTCTGTCACCACAGCGAGGGAAGGCTCCCCACAAGCCGTTCGTACATTGCCAGCGCCGAGCCGTCTGTCAGCGACGCCACCTGATCGATGACCACCCTGAGCCGCGCGCCGTCGTCGGGCGCGTCCCGCCAGTCAGCCGCGAACATCGGCTCCAGGTGGCGGTCCCCCGTGGCGTTCAGGGCGGTGACCAGCGCGTGCAGCACCTCGCGCTGGCGCTCGTAGATGGGCTGGCGGTGTTCGGTGGTCATCACAAACGTGGTGGCCAGGCCCTTCATCACCGCGATCTCCATGACCGTCTCGTCCGGGACCATCAGCTCGGCGCTGTACCGCGTGAGGTTTTCCGGGCCGTAGACGGCACGGGTGGCCTCCAGGGCGCTCTGGCAGAACCGGCCGATCAGCTGGCTAGTCATGTTCTTCAGGGCGGCCATGGACTTGCGGCTGCCGTCGGCCTCGCGGACCCACACGTCGGTGGCTTCCAACCGGGCCAGGGCGGCGTCGATCGCGGCGGGGTCGTTGTGCGGGAGGTACCACTGCTTGGCGTAGCCCACCACACGGGCCCGGTGGTCCGGGTTGTCCATCCAGCGCAGCTGGAAGTGCCCGGCCACGATCGCGTCCTCGACGTCGTGCACGGAATAGGAAATGTCGTCGGCCAGGTCCATAACCTGCGCCTCCAGGCACGAGCGGCGTTCCGGCGCACCCTCCCTGATCCAGTTGAAGATGGGCAGATCGTCCTCATAGGCGCCGAACTTGCTGGTGCGCTGGCCGTGGATCACCGGCGCGTTCAGCGCGGACCAAGGGTATTTGGCCGCGGCATCCAGGCTGGCCCTCGTGAGGTTCAGGCCGGCCGGGCGCCCGTCGGTGGCCAGGACCTTGGGCTCCAGCCGGGTGAGGAGCCGGAGGGTCTGGGCGTTGCCTTCGAAGCCGCCGATGGCATGCGCCACCTCGTTCAGGGCGGACTCGCCGTTGTGCCCGAACGGCGGGTGCCCCAGGTCATGGCTCAGGCAGGCGGTGTCCACCACGTCCGGGTCGCAGCCCAGGGCGCGGCCCAGTTCCCGTCCCACCTGGGCAACCTCGAGGCTGTGGGTCAGCCGGGTGCGGACGAAGTCGTCGGTGTCCGGGGCAACTACCTGCGTTTTCGCGCCGAGGCGGCGCAGGGCGGAAGAGTGCAGCACCCGGGCGCGGTCCCGCTCAAAGTCGGAGCGGTAGTTGTTTTTGGGCGGTTCCTCCACCCAGCGGGCGGAGTCGTGGGCCTCGTAGCCGGGCAGGGCCTGCGCCGTGGTGCGCGTCTCAGCCACCGGAAACATCCAGCTCCGCGGCGGAGATGTCCTGGGACTGCGCGGCGTTCAGGGCACGGGATTCCAGCCAGTCCTTGGGCAGGGCCGGCTTTTTGGGCGAGCCTGCGCGGCCGCGCGGGCCTTCGGCATCCACGCCGGGGTACGGCGAGCCCAGGTCCAGCTGGTCCAGCGTGTCGCGCAGCACCTCCAGGCTGGTCACCATGGCCAGTTTGGTCCGCAGTTCACTGCCCACCACATAGCCCTTGAAATACCAGGCCATGTGCTTGCGGATCTCCCGGAGCGCTTTGCCTTCATCACCGAAGGTTTCCACCATCAGCTCAGCGTGCCGGTAGACGCTCTCGGCCACCTTGCCCAGGTCCGGCTGGTGGCGGACATCGCTTCCCTCGAAGGCCGCCATCAGGTCGCCGAACAGCCACGGGCGGCCCTGGCAGCCACGGCCCACCACCACGCCGTCGACGCCGGTTTCGCGGACCATCCGGACAGCATCTTCCGCGGACCAGATATCGCCGTTGCCCAGGACAGGGATGTCCGGGAGCGCCTCGCGCAGGCGGGCGATTGCGGTCCAGTCGGCCTGGCCGGAGTAGAACTGCGCAGCGGTGCGGCCGTGGAGAGCGACGGCGGCGACCCCGGCATCGCGGGCGATCCGGCCGGCGTCGAGGTACGTCAGGTGGTCATCGTCGATGCCCTTGCGCATCTTGATGGTGAGCGGGACATTGCCCTTGGACGCTTCCTTGACCGCGGTCTGGACAATCGAGGTGAAGAGATCGGTCTTCCAGGGCAGGGCGGACCCGCCGCCGCGCCGGGTCACCTTGGGAACGGGGCAGCCGAAGTTCAGGTCGATATGGTCCGCGCGGTCCTCTTCGACAAGCATGCGCACTGCCTGGCCCACGGTAACGGGGTCCACGCCGTACAGCTGGACGGAGCGGACTTTTTCGTCGTCGTCGTGCGAGATGATGCGCAGGGATTCGGGTGTGCGTTCAACGAGGGCGCGTGAAGTGACCATCTCCGCCACGTACAGGCCGCCGCCGTATTCACGGCACAAACGACGAAAAGCGGAGTTGGTGATGCCCGCCATGGGAGCCAGGATCACGGGGGTGTCCACCGTGATGGGGCCCAGCTTCAGGGGCGGGAGTTCCAGCTTGGGGGCGGGAGGCGTTGCGGTAACAGTCACCTGTCCATTGTCGCAAAGGCGGGCAAATCGGCGCGCCGAGCCCATTTGGGTCGCCATGGCTTCGTTCAGTTGCCGTTCAGCCGCGGTCTGCCCGGCGCCCCCTCCAGGTGGTGGCAGGATCGGCGGAATCTTCCGTGGACTGCCGTGACCGCCTCTCAAAGGCGGCCGCTGCGAGCGCACCGGTATCGCCGACGTCGTCCGCGTTGATGGAAGCAGCGCCCGAGGTGCCATCGGGGCGGCGGTCTTCGTCCGGGACGCCAATGGCGGGCTGACCCGCGGTCCTGACGCCGGTGGCCTTAACCACCAGCACGGCGATCAGGGTGGTTACGGGGATGGCGAGGACCAGGCCTATGGAGCCGACGAGGGTGCGGATGACTTCCTCGGAAAGCTCGGCGCTGGTCAGGGTGTCCCCCAGCGGCCGGTTGTACAGCATCACGATGATCAGGATGGGCAAGGCTGCGCCGGCGTAGGCGAACGCGATGGTGTACACCGTGGAGGCGATATGGTCCCGGCCGATCCGCATGGCCGAGGTGAAGAGTTTGCGGGCGCTGGTGCCGGGAGCCAACTCGTAGAGTTCCCAAACGGCGGAGGACTGCGTGATGGTGACATCGTTGAGGACACCGAGTCCGGAGATGATGAGGCCGCACAGGATCACCCCGGAAATGGAGATGTTGGCCGAGGTATTGATGAGGGTGGTGGCGTCATGGCTGCCCACCCCGGCCAGGTTGGCGGCGTCGGTGGCCCAAGCTGCCAGCAGCGCCGTGATGGCCAGGCCGAACATGGTGCCCAGCAGTGCCGTGGATGTCCGCGCGGAGAAACCGTGGGCAAAATACAGGACCCCGATCATGATCACCGTTGACCCCACCAGCGCCAGCAGCAGGGGAGGTTTTCCCTCCACCAGGCCGGGCAGCATAAAGCCGGCAAGGACGAAGTACGCGCCCACCAGCCCCAGGAGTGCCCGGAATCCACGCCAGCGCGCCACCGCGATGACCACCAGGGCATAGAGGAGCGCCAGTATCACGATGGGCAGGGTCCGGACGAAGTCAACAAAGATGTAGCTCGGGGACCCCTGCGACGCCGAGGCGCCCTGGGCGTTGGAAAGGTTCAGGTACCTGATCTGGTCACCCGGTTTTACGCCGTGTGATTTCGCCACATCCGGACTGATCACCACTTTGACGGGGCTGCCGCCCTGGTCCGGTTCAGTAAAGGCAAACATGCAGTCGGAGCCGGCGGGGGCGGGCTGGCCGCTGGTGTCCGAGGATTGGCCAGGGGCGGTGGAGCCCTGCATGCAGCTTTCTTCCACGACGCTCTGGATCTTGCCCGTATCGAACGTGACGCCGGGCGCCGCCGAATAGGGGCTGGCAAGGGAGATGCCGTCCTTGGACCCGGACGGCCACAGCATGGCCATGCCCGCCAGGGTCAGAAGCGTCAGCGGCACCAGCACCGCGGCCAGGATGCGGTTTGCCTTCCGGCGGGCAGCAATCGCCTGGGCCGTCGGCTCCGAATGATCTGTTGAAACGTGGGTGTGACCGGAGCCCATCAGCAGTTGAACCTCATACCTTGAACTCTACGTCCGGCGCCTTAAGGTTGGTAAATGGCAGGAACCGGGAGGAACCACGCGTGACGGACCGCAGGACTGAATTCCATACCAACGAACCTGCTGCGAGGCGGGAGGCGGCGCTCACTGTGCTGGCGGCCGCCGGGATAACGCGGGGCGTGGCACTGGTCCTGCACGGGGGCAAGGCACACAGCTTTGAGCCCGTGGAGGCCCGCCACCTGAGCCCGCTGCGCATGGTCACGTTCGCCCGTCACCTGCACCGTGCCGGGAAGGACCACGGGCTGGCGGTGTGGTCCCTGCGGAACAGCGTGCGTGGCTGGAACGGGCCGGACAGGTCCGCACTGCAGGATGCCCGCTGGGCCCTCCAGCAAATGAGTGCGCAGTACCCTGGGGTTCCCGTGTATCTGGTGGGGCACTCAATGGGCGGCCTCACCGCAGTGAGTGCCGCGGACGATCCGCAGGTGGACGCCGTGGTGGCGCTGGCCCCGTGGCTCGGCCCGGAGACACCCGCCACCCCGCTCGCCGGACGCAAGGTCCTGATTGTCCACGGCACGGGAGACCATATGACCAGCCCGTCCCAGTCCTTGGCGTTTGCGCGCCGAGCCACCGGGACAGCAGCCTGCATGCAGTATGTTTCGCTGCGCGGTTCCGGGCATTTTATGGTGCGCCGCGGCCGGCTGTGGCACACGTTGGCCACCGGTTTTGTGATGAAGGCTTTCGCCGAGCGCACCGGGTTCACACACCAGGCCTCGAGCAAGCTGACTGAGCTGGTGCCCGGGTCCGCCGCCGAGGTGGCCCTGTGAGCCCTTTTCCGTGGCCGGAGTTCGCGGCGTCGCTGCCCTGGACAGCACTGGCGGTCCTGGCGGTCCTGGCGCTGACGTTTGGTGTGGCCGTCCGGCAGGGCCGGCACTCGGTGATGGACGTCGCGTGGGGCCCCGGCTTCGTTGCGGTGGCCGTGGTGTCCTGGTTCCTGTCGGCCGGATCGGGCGATGACACCCGCCGGGCCTTGTTGCTTCTGCTGACGGCGGTCTGGGGGTTGCGGCTGGGCGGCCATATTGGCTGGCGGGCGCGCGACGGACATGAAGACCCGCGCTACAAGGCCCTGCTGGACCCGGCGCCCGGATCCAGGAACGCGTTCGCGCTCCGCCGTGTCTACCTGCCGCAGGGCGTGGTTATGTTTTTTGTGACCCTGACGCTGCAGGTGGGGATGTTCGCCACCGGGCCTGTATTGTGGGTGGCCGTGCTCGGCGTCCTGCTGTGGGTGACGGGGTTTGTGTTCGAGACCGTGGGCGACTGGCAGCTGGCCCGGTTCAAGAAGGATCCGTCCCGCCGCGGCACGGTGTTGGATACCGGTTTGTGGCGGTATACCCGGCATCCCAACTATTTCGGCGACGCGGCTATCTGGACGGGGCTGTTCCTCATCGCCGCAGACTCCTGGCCGGGCATCCTGACCATCCTGTCCCCGGCACTGATGGTGTGGACGCTGGCCGGGAAGACCGGGAAGCCCTTGACGGAAAAGGCGATGTCCGGGCGGCCCGGTTACCGGGAATACGTCGAGGCAACCAGCGGCTTCATCCCGTGGCCGCCTAAACGCCGGTAACCTCCCCGGGTGGGGTCAGTCCGAGACGATCAGCGTTTCGGCACCGGCCTGGCGCGCCTTGCCGGATTCCAGCAAGGGCTCGACGGCGGCGCGCAGCGCGGTCATCGAATCGTCCAGTTCCAGCATGACCGGGTGCTGGTACGCGAGGAGCGAGAGCAGGTCACGGACGGCGGCTGCGGCGTCGTCTGCCTCAAGCGCGGGTTCGTGGCCCACAAACACATCCGTGGCCTTTGCGCCCTGGGCCGAAGCATCCGCCGTCGGGTCCTGGGCTGCCTCCGCATAGCTCACCGCAAAGGCACGGATCCGGCCCTTCTTGCTGGGGGAAACCCCGGCGCCAAAGGCGGATCCCGGCTCGGCGCGCAGCACCAGCGCACCGTGGGCGCCGGTGAGGTCATCCAGGAACAGCTTCTGCACCTGCCCCACCGACAGCACGCCCGGCGAATCCCAGCCGTGGATCGACGTGTAATACCGCCCCACGACGTCGGTCAGCTCAACCGAGCCGGTGGCGAGGTCCATCACGACGTCGGAGCCGGCGTTTTCGTCGTTGGCCAGCCCGCCGCCGTCGTTCTTCGCAGGGAACACGGGCAGCTTGAGTGCGCCCGGCTCCACCACCACCAGCCGGGAACGCTGGATGGGCGCGAGCCCGAACGCCTCGGCGAACGCGGCCCCCGGAGTGCCCGGCTGCACTTTCGCGCGCAGCCGGGTAACGCCCGACGGCGCCTGCTCGGCTTCGCGGCGCAGCATGGTCAGGAGCGTGGCACCGATGCCGGCGCGGCGGTGATCGCGCGCCACCTCGATGTAGGTCCACAGCCGCTCCGGGTGCAGCGAGGCCTCGTAAACCACGCCCGCCGCCACCGGAATGCCGACGCCGTCAATGACGTCCTCGGCCACGATGCAGCGCCGCCAGGGGGTGCCGTCCGTGCCGGCTGAGGAGACGGTCAGGGCACCGCGGAACTGCCGGGCCTGCTCGGTCTCCGGGCCGCCCCAGATTTCCAGCAGCGTCAGGTCATCGCCCTCACGCCATTCGCGGTATTCGATCGCCATGCTCAGGCGCCGATCAGGCGGGCGGCCAAGTAGCCTTCCACCTTGTCCAGCGAGACGCGTTCCTGGCTCATGGAGTCGCGTTCACGGATGGTCACGGCCTGGTCCTCGAGGGTGTCGAAGTCCACGGTGATGCAGAACGGGGTGCCGATCTCATCCTGGCGGCGGTAGCGGCGGCCGATCGCGCCGGCGTCGTCGAAGTCGATGTTCCAGTTCTTGCGCAGCTGCGCGCCCAGGTCCTTGGCCTTCGGCGAGAGGTCCTCGTTGCGGCTCAACGGCAGCACCGCAGCCTTGACGGGGGCCAGGCGCGGGTCAAGGCGCAGGACGGTACGGACGTCGACGCCGCCCTTGGCGTTGGGTGCCTCGTCCTCGGTGTACGCGTCCACCAGGAACGCCATGAAGGAACGGGTCAGGCCTGCGGCCGGCTCGATCACGTACGGGGTGTAGCGCTCGTTGGTGGCCTGGTTGAAGTAGCTCAGGTCCTGGCCGGAGGCCTTGGAGTGCGTGGAGAGGTCGAAGTCGGTGCGGTTGGCGATGCCTTCGAGCTCGCCCCATTCGGAGCCCTGGAAGCCGAAGCGGTATTCGATGTCCGTGGTGCCCTTGGAGTAGTGGCTGAGCTTGTCCAGCGGGTGCTCGAAGAAGCGCAGGTTCTCTTCCCGGATGCCCAGGCCGGTGTACCAGGACATGCGCTCTTTCATCCAGTACTGGTGCCACTCTTCGTCCGTGCCGGGCTCGACGAAGAACTCCATTTCCATCTGCTCGAACTCACGGGTGCGGAAGATGAAGTTGCCCGGTGTGATCTCGTTGCGGAAGGACTTGCCGATCTGGCCGATGCCGAAGGGCGGCTTCTTGCGGGAGGTGGTCAGGACGTTGCTGAAGTTCACGAATATGCCCTGGGCCGTTTCGGGGCGCAGGTAGTGCATGCCTTCGTCGCTGGCCACCGGGCCGAGGAAGGTCTTGAGCAGGCCGGAGAACTCCTGGGGGTCGGTCCATTCGCCGCGCGTGCCGCAGTTGACGCAGGCAATGTCCTTCAGGCCGTTCTCGGCGGGGCGGCCCTTCTTTTCCTCGTACTCTTCCTCGAGGTGGTCCGCGCGGTAGCGCTTGTGGCAGGAGAGGCACTCCACGAGCGGGTCCGAGAAGACATCAACGTGGCCGGAGGCTTCCCATACCTGGCGGGGCAGGATGACGGAGGAATCCAGGCCCACCACGTCCTCGCGGCCGCGGACCATGGACTGCCACCACTGGCGCTTGATGTTTTCCTTCAGCTCGGCGCCGAGGGGTCCGTAGTCCCAGGCAGAGCGCGAGCCTCCGTAGATTTCACCGGCCTGGAACACAAAACCCCTTCGCTTGGAAAGGGAAATGACCTGGTCGAGTACGGATTTTGCTGCCATGGTGGACTCCAATTTCTACAGGGCCGCTGGGTGCGGTCCGCGGGTATCTGGCCCCGCTGCACGTGGGTGCATCACCGCTGGGTGCGGGCGGGGCGGGCGAAGGAACAAGTTGCAGAGAACTGCGTGTCCTAGCCTACCGGCCGCTGCCTCCGGAAGGCGCCCCGCGGCCACGGCAGTGTGGCCAGGATGATGGCGGCCAGCGTCAGCAGTGTGCCCAGGACGGTGGCCGGGGCCACGACGCTCCCGGGGGCCGGCACCAGGAGGTCCAGCCCCAGGGAGCCAAGGAGCTGTCCGGCGATCATGCCGAGCCCGGTCACCAGCACTCCCAGCTCCGATGCCCAGCCGGTCCACCAGCAGCCCGCTCAGGGTCTGCCCCGTCACCGCGGCCACGGTAAACAGTGCCACACCCAGGATGCCCACGGTGAAGGACGCGCGAAGACAAATAGGGCACCGATGCCGCCGGCCAGCACGTACACGGGCGGGAAAGCCCGGGTCCGGACGGCTGGCAGGATCCTGGCCAGGCCGGCGCGGCCGGATCAGGGAGATCAGGATCATCACCACCAGGTCGGTGCTGAAACCCACCACGGCCGAGGCGATGCCGTCGTTGAGCCGGACGCCGAGGGCCCCGTTGATCCGGCCCTGGACGGGAATGGCCAGTCCCGCGCCGACGGCCAGCGGGAGCCCCGCGAAGCGCGGCATCCGTGGGGTGTGGGTCATTGGATTCACCTTACGTCAGGCATTATTGCTTGTATGAGCAACCAGGACATTCAAGAGATCCCCATCCGCGACAGCATGATCCGTCTTGGCCAGCTCCTGAAGCTCGCCAGCCTGGTGGAGGACGGCGTGGAAGCCGCCGAGCTGATCAAAAATGGACTCGTCAAGGTCAACGGCGAGATCGAGGACCGCCGCGGACGCCAGCTGCACCACGGCGACACCGTCACCGTCAACGGGCAGACCGTGCAGGTTGTGGCACCGGAAGCCTGATTTAACAGGCCTGGCTCAGCCTCAGTCGGTGAGGACAGCGTAAGCGGCCGGCGGCACTGTGCCGCCGGCCGCCGTCGTACGTTTATTTGTTCAGCACCTCGTGCGTCAGGAACTCGGAGACGTGCCCGATTTCCTGCTGGTTGATGCCGTGCCACATGCCCGTGTATAGGACCTTGGTGAGCTTGACGTGCCCGCGCACCCAGCCCATGGTGTACTCGATCTTGTCGGGCGTGATCACGGGGTCCTGCTGGTCGCGGCCCCAGAAGAGCGGCACTGTACCGTCCAGTTCGCCATCCTTGAACGTGGGGTCCCCGTCCGCGTTGACCACAAAACCGGAAAGCCCGACGACGGCGGCGAAGTCAGCGGGGCGCTGCCGGAGCAGCGTGGTGGCCATCGCCATTCCCATGGAAAAGCCGAGCAGCGTCACCGTCGGGTGGTCGGCCTTGACGGTGTCAATCCAGTCCTGCACGTAACCGGCGCCAGCTTTGACGGCGTCGAGCGTGTATTCGATGGAGGCCGTCAGGGGGAACCACATAAACCCGGGGCCCGTAGCCAGGGGCGCCCGGAGCGAAGCAACTACAAAGTCTTCGGGAAGCATATCCGCCAGGCTAAGCAAGTCCTGTTCGTTGGCGCCGTAGCCGTGGAGCAGCACCAGCAGCGGCTTTCCGGTGCGCTGGTCCTCCGGCCGGGACCACAGAACAACGGGGGCGGGAAATACTTGGGCGTCAGTCATGGTTCCATTCTTACAGTTACCCGGCGGTAACTACCTACGGTGGCGTAGCTTGTGAGCAAGGAGGCAGGATAGGACCGTGAATGACACAAAAGCCATGCAGAGCCCGCCCAGGGCCACGGAAGCCCACCCCTGGAGCCGCTATGTGGCGATGGGAGATTCGTTCACCGAGGGCATCGGCGACCCGGACCCCACAAGCCCCGGCGGCTTCCGCGGCTGGGCGGACCGCGTGGCCGAGGAACTGGGCAGGGGCCAGGCGGACTTCGCCTATGCCAACCTGGCCGTCCGCGGCCGGCTGCTGCAGCAGATCGTGGACCAACAGCTCGCTCCGTGCCTGGCGCTTAAGCCGGACCTGATAACCCTTTCCGCCGGCGGCAACGATCTCATCAGGCCGGGCGGCGACCCCGACGCCCTCGCCGAAAAACTTGATTCAGTGGTCCAGATCCTGGCCACGGGCGGCGCCACGGTGGTGCTGTTCAACGGTCCGGATACCGGATCCTCGGTCCTGGGACGGATCCGCAGCAAGGTGGCCATCTACAACGAGAACCTCCGCACAGTGGCCGCCCGCCATGACGCCATCATCGCCGACATGTGGTCGCTCAAGCAGCTGAACGATCCGCAGATGTGGGACGAAGACCGCCTGCATTTTTCGCCGCTGGGACACCACACCATCGCCGCCATGGTGCTGGAATCGCTCAACGTGGACCACACGCTCGAGCCTCTCCGGCCCAAGCCCCTGCCCACCCGCACGTGGCGGACAGCCCGCTCCGAGGACCTGGTGTGGGCCCGCGAGTACTTTGTCCCGTGGGTGGTGCGGCGGCTGCGCCACCGCTCCTCCGGCGACGGAATCACCGCAAAACGCCCGACGCCGGGACCCGTGTTCGGCCCGGGCGTTCCGTTGGGTTCCGGCGAGGGGCCGCTGGGCACCACCGACGCCCGGCGCTAGCGGCGGCCCGGCGTGACCGGCGGCCCGGCGTGACCGGCGGCCCGGCGTGACCGGCGGCCCGGCGTGACCCAGGGACAGCTCCCCCGGACGGGCATGGATCCGGATGAGGTAGTGCGGCGGCGGCTTCACGCCCAACGGCTGCGCGGGCCCGGCCTGGGCGCCCCGGAGGACGCCGTCCGGCACTTGCTGGCTGTCCAGGCGCAGGAGTTTCCTTACGCCCGCTGGAGCCTGGCGCAAAGGACCGGCAGTCTTGGACCTGCCGTTGGGGCCCCGTCTCACCGGGTTGCTGCCACCTCGACTTCGGTGGCCACAGCCGCGGAGGTGGAGGAGGCGGTGTCCGACGGGCGCATCCTGCGCACCCATATCCTGCGGCCCACCTGGCATTTTGTGCACCGCGAGGACCTTCGCTGGCTGACGGCCTTGTCCGCGCCGCGGCTTCACCAGGGCAACGCGGGCATGTCCCGGCAGACCGGGATTGATGCCGCCGCCGCTGACCGGAGCGGACAGGTCCTGGCCGAAGCCGTCCGGGGCGGCTCACACCTGACCCGCGAACAGCTGGCCTCGCGGCTGCAGGACGAAGGGTTCGCGGCCACCGGCTTCCAGCTGGCCTACCTGATCATGCACGCCGAGATCAGCGGAATCCTGACCAGCGGGTCGCCAGTGCGCAGCCGGGGCGGGTCCCTGAAGCAGACCTACGCCCTTTTTGACGAGCGTGTACCTGCCGGCCCGCCCGGGCCTCCCACCCGGGCCGAAGCGCTCAGCGAGCTCGTCCGGCGCTACTTCACCAGCCGCGGTCCGGCCACCGTCAAGGACTGCGCCGATTGGTCCGGGCTCACCATGGCCGACGTGCGCCTCGGCCTCCAACAGACCCTGGCGGCTGCTCCCGAAACGCTGGCAACGTTGGTGATTGACGGCGTCGAGCATTATTTCGACGCCGGCGCGGAGGGCGGTTCGGAGGCCGGCAACGCCACGGCCGCGGCAGGACCGCGGATCGACCTGATCCAGTGCTACGACGAATACGTGATGGGCTATTCAGCAACGCGGCACTATCTGGGCGGCAGCGCTCCGGCGTTCCCGGTCGCCGGGGATCCGATGCATGTGGTGCTGCTGGACGGGCGGATGGCCGGCTGCTGGCGGCACACCATGTTCTCCGGCCGCTGTGAGCTGGATATCCGGCTGTCCGCTGCCGCGGACCGGGCCACGGAAGATGCCGTGCAGGACGCCGTGGACCGGTACGGGGCCTTCCTGGGGATCCCGGCCGCGCGTGTGGGCTCCGGGGTTAAGCTGGAAGGACACATATGAGAGGCGCTACACCGTGAACAGCTTGTTTTTCTGGATCATCATTCTGTCGTTCGTGATACCGATGGCGATGCGGATGTACCGGAAATCCGTGAACAAACGGAATCAGGAGCAGAGCTTTTCCGGCCGCTACCCCGAGCAGTTTCCAGGCGGCGGGCAGTACCCGGGCAGCGATCAGTACCCGGGGCCGCAGAACAAGCAGCCCCGTGACGGCTACACGCAGCAGGATTACATGAGTGGCGGCTTCCGGCAGATCATGAGCCCGCAGCCCCTGCCACCGAGCCAGCCGTTGCCGCCCATGCAGCCGATTCCTTCTGCGGATCAGCAGTTCCCGCCGTACGGCCAGCCGCAACCCAACGGCCAGCCGGTGCCGGAGCAGCGCGCGGAAGCACCGCAGCAGCCTGCCGCCCCCGGCATTCCCCTGCCGCCGTCGGGCCCGCAGGGATACCGTGCCCGCAAGCTGGCCGAACTCGACCAGCAGTACAGCAACGGCGAGCTGGCCATGGAGGACTACATGAAGCGCCGCTCCGACATCATGAACGGCTGATCGCTTAGTCAGCGCGAAAGGACACTTGAGGCCCTGATTCCAGGGCCTCAAGTGTCCTCTCGCGTTTAAGGGCAGGGGCTCAAGTGTCCCCTGGCGCTTAGATCAGGAACGTGTCTCGGAGCTGGACGCCGAGCTGGCCGATCTCGGTCAGGAAGCCGTCGTGGCCGATCGGGGCCTCAATAACGTGCACGTCCACGTCGCCCGGGAGGGCGTCAGCCAGCTCACGGGACTGGGACGGGAAGTACAGCCGGTCGCTGTCCACGGCAGCCACGAAGAACCTGGCGGTGGCCCGGCCCAAGGCCTCGTTCAGCGAGCCCCGCCCGCGGCAGACGTCGTGGCTCATCAGGGCGTCGGTGATGGCGATGTAGCTGTTGGCATCAAAGCGCCGCACCAGCTTTTTGCCCTGGTGGTCCAGGTAGCTTTCCACCTGGTAGCGGCCCCGCTCCCCCAGCGCTGCCGCCTGGAACGGCGACTCCGGGTGCTGGGCCGACCGTCCGAAGCGGCCATGGAATTCCTCGGCGGAGCGGTAGGTGATGTGCGCGATGCGCCGTGCCAGGGCCAGTCCGTCCTCCGGCAGCGGACCGCCGTAGTAGTCGCCGTTGTTAAAATTGCTGTCCTGGCGGATGGCGAGCGTCTGCGCCTGGGCGAATGCGATCTGTTCGGCGGTGCTGGCGGCACCGATCGAGATAACGGCGCACCGCTGAACCCGTTCCGGATAGGTGACCGCCCATTCCAGGGCCCGCGCGCCGCCCATGGAACCGCCCAGCACGGCGTACCAGCTCGGGATTCCCAGCTGGTCAGCCAGCCTGGCCTCGGCCGCGGTGGTGTCCCGCAGCGTTACCAACGGAAAGCGGGACCCCCACGGCTTGCCGTCCGGGGCATCCGAGGACGGCCCAGTGGAGCCGTAGCAGCCGCCCACGATGTTGATGGAGACCACAAAGAACCGGTCCGTGTCCACCGGCGCACCCGGCCCGGCCAGCTGTTCCCACCAGCCGGGCTCGTCGCTGTCGCCGCGCGTCACGTGTGTGCTTCCGGTCAGGGCGTGCTCAATCAGGACGGCGTTGGAGCCGTCCGCGTTGAGGGTTCCCCACGTTTCATAGCCGAGGGTGACTTCCGGGAGGTATCCGCCGGCTTCGAGCTCGAGTCCGCCGATACTGGCGTAACGGACCACACCGTTCCCGGGTTCTGCGGTACGGGAAATCGTAATCGTCATGGAAGGACCTTTTCTACGCGCTTGCCCACCGTCAATTGACCGGCAGGCCAGGTCCTCACCCGGGGCACCCCGCCGCAAAAGAGGGTTGCCGGCCAGCAAGCCGGGGCTGTCGCTGGCACTCATGACCTGCTTCGAGTGTACGAACAGCCCCGGTCTATTGCTAAGCGTGTGACTGGTTGTGACTTCGCGGGAGCCCTACTGCGGCTGGCCTGCCGCGTCTTTGTTGGGCTCCGCCGCACCCTTGGCCGCCCGGAAATGTCCACTCCTGACGCATCAGGATTCCGGTAAGGCTACCCTTAGCTGAGAGCCGGATCACAAAGTGCCAAGATGATGGCATGCGCATGGATCACGTCTCTTACGCCTGTGAACAAGATGGCCTCGTTGCCACCACCGAACGTATCTCGTCCGCCCTTGGCGTTGAAGCCGTGAAGGGTGGCGTGCACCCCCGGTTTGGAACCCGGAACATGATTATTCCCCTCGCGGGCCATAAATACCTGGAAGTCGTGGAGGTCCTGAACCACCCGGCATCGGACAAGGCTCCCTTCGGGCAGGCTGTCCGGGCCCGATCCGAAGCCGGCGGCGGCTGGATGGGCTGGTGCGTCGAGGTGGACGACCTCGCTCCGTTCGAAGACCGCCTGGGCCGTGCCGCCGTCAACGGCAACCGCAAGTTCCCGGACGGCCGCGAGCTGGTCTGGAAGCAGATCGGCATCCTGGGCCTGATCGCGGACCCTCAGGTCCCGTACATGCTCAAGTGGGAGGGTGACCCCGCCTTGCACCCGTCCAACGCCTATGAGAGCAACGTCAAGATGAGCTGCCTGACCATAGCCGGTTCCGCCGAACGCGTGACGGAATGGCTGGGCGAGCCCGTCGAGAAGCCGCTGGAGGATGTGGCCGTTGACTGGGTGGCTCCGCATGGAACCCCGGGCATCCTGTCAGTAACCTTCGAAACCGCTACCGGAGCAGTCACCATCTGATTGCACGTTCAATAGCTTCGGCCGCCATCAGCGGGTGCCAATGATGCCACCCACCGATGGCGGCCGAATCCCTTTTAAGCTGGACCTGAGCCGGACAAACCCCCTTAGCCCAGGCCCACAGCCCTGCCAAAGAGGCTGAAGCCAACGAAGGCAACGATGTCCAGCAGCGCGTGTGCGATAACCAGCGGCATCACCCGTTTGGTCTTTGTGTAGAGCCAGGCGAAGACCACACCCATCACTGCGTTGCCGATGAACGGCCCGAAGCCCTGATAAAGGTGGTAGCTGCCGCGGAGCATCGAGCTAGTGAAGATGGCCAGGGGCATGCTCCAGCCGAACTTGCCGAAGCGGTCCAGGAGGTAGCCCACCACAATGACTTCTTCCACGATGGCGTGCCGCAGCGCGGACAGGATCAGGACGGGAACCGTCCACCAGTATGAGTCGAGCGCGCTGGGGATGATGGCGGTGGTGATCCCCAGGGCACGTCCCGCTGCGTAGAGGCCCAGCGACGGGATCCCGATCAGCGCCGCGAGGCCAAAGCCCTGCAGCAGGTCACGGCCCGGCCGGGCGAAGTTGAACCCCAGCTTCCGGAAGGCGGACCAGCCTTGGGGGCTCACTCCGGCGCCGGATTGCCGCTGGTCCGTAAGGAAGTAGATGACCAGCAGCACGGGCACGAGGGCGAAAATGATGTCCAGCAGCTGGTAGGTGAGATCGAAGTATTCGCGGGGGCTCTGTGACCGGTTCAGCGTGGACGTGCCTTCGGCCAGCGGTGCATGCGTCATCTTGTCCAGCAGCTGCACCACCGAGTAGACGGCGGACTGCCCCAGGGACAGACCCAGCACAATCCAGACTTCAATCCGCAGCCGACGGCGGGAGGGAACCAACATGGTTCCATCTTGCCTGTAGTTTCTGGTTCTTCGCTGATTCGGGGGTGGCCAGCTCGCCGGGGCTGACCAAAGTGAGAGAGCGTCCGCCGAAAACGCACCAAAAGTGAGAGAGCATCCTCGGGGCGGCACCTATGCTTGGGGCTTATGAGCGCGCCAGGGAAAATCTTCATGATCCGGCACGGCCAGTCCGCGGCCAATGTCGATACGTCCATCTACAACAGGGTCCCGGACTACCGGATTCCGTTGACTCCCCTGGGCCTGGCGCAGGCCACGGCGGCCGGCGAACGGATCCGCCGCGAGCTGGACGGCCGCCAGGTCTGCGTTTATGTATCGCCGTACCTGCGGGCGCACCAGACCCTGGAGGCACTCAACCTTGGCAGCCTCACGGAACGGGTGATCGAAGAGCCACGCCTCCGTGAGCAGGACTGGGCCAATTTTCAGATCACCGGCGATATCGAGGACCAGAAGGAACTCCGCAACGCCTACGGCCATTTCTTCTACCGGTTCCGGGAAGGCGAATCCGGCTCCGACGTCTACGACCGGATCTCGTCGTTCATGGAGACGCTGTATCGCCACTGGTCTAAGCCGGACTACGCCCCCAACACCTTGCTGGTGACCCACGGGCTCACCATGCGGCTGTTCTGCATGCGCTGGTTCCACTGGTCGGTGGAGTATTTCGAATCACTCAACAACCCGGACAATGCCGCGGTGCGGACCCTTCTGCGCACCGACCTGGGCAAGTACGAACTCGATATTCCGTTCAGCCAGTGGGTGGACCGCCGGGTGGACGAGACCGTCCTGGATGCGCCGCCGATGATCTTTTAGGGGTTGTTGCTGGTCACTTAGTGCGGAGCCACGATCACTTCGGTGCCGTTGGCTTCGAACGCTGCCTTGTCCTCCGCGGAGATACCGGAGTCGGTGATCAGGCGGTTGAACGCGTAGCCGTCCATGGTGGCGAAGGCTCTGACGCCAACTTTGGAGGAGTCGGCCAGGACATAGGAAACCCGGGCCCGGCTGGCCAGCAGGGCATTCACTGACGCTTCACCCTCCCCCGTGTTGGTGGGGCCTACCTCGGGGTCGATGCCATTGACGCCGATGAAGGCGATGTCCATGACCACCTTTTGCATGATGATGTCGGTGTACGGGCCCACCAGTTCGTAGGAGCGGGGGTTCAGGATGCCGCCGGTCACCATGACTTTGATGTTGGGGCGGACAGCCAACTGCGCAGCGATATTGATGGCGTTGGTAACCACCGTCAGGGTGGGCTGGTTGGCGGGAGCGTTGAGGTCCTCCCGCGTTGCCAGGATCTGCGCGAGGGCCGTGCTGGTGGTGCCGCCGCAAAGCCCGATCACCGCGCCGGGTGAAATGAGCGCCGAAGCCGCCTGGGCAATCTGTTCCTTGGCTTCGGCGTGGTCGTCACGGTTGTACCGGCCGGGGAGGTCGTACGCCAGGGCGCCGGTGGTGGCTCCGCCCCGGGTGCGGGTCAGCAGCCGTCGCTTGGCCAGGCTGTCCAGATCACGCCGTGCCGTGGCCGGCGATACACCCAGCGTGCCCACGATTTCTTCCACCTCCACCTGGCCGGTTTTGGCGAGGATATCGAGGATGGCCGTCAAGCGGTCAGTGCGGGTCATGGGGGCCTCTCAGCGATCAAACAGTCACCAATATATGACGTTATCTGATCATAACAGGCACAAATGATCACCGCGCAATCACTAAGTGAGACTGTACTTAGCGTGCCCGCGCACCGGCCCGCCACACACCGTACGTCAGCGGCATGCCCGGGCGGTAGGCGAGGTGCGTGGCGGAGGGGGCGTTGAGCATGTGCAGGTCCGCCCGGTGCCCGACGGCGAGCGAACCCACAGCCCGTACGCCGTCGGCGTCGTGCCCTGCCTCCCGGTGCAGCGCCAGCGCGCCTCCATAGGTTCCGGCACGCACCGCTTCATGGACGCTCAGGCGCATCTGCAGCACGGCAGTCGCCACGTTAAAAGCCATGGAACTGGTGTATGAGGTACCCGGGTTGCAGTTGGAGGCCAGCGCCACCTGCACCCCGGCGTCCAACAGTTCGCGCCCCGGGGCCAGCGGCTGCCGGGTGGAAAGATCGCACGCGGGGAGGCAGGTTGCGACGGTGCCGCGGTCCCCCGTGCCGGTGTCCGGATTCCAGGCGGACCAGCTTTCCGCCAGCGCCGCCACATCACGGGCCGACAGGTAGTTCACGTGGTCCACGCTGGCTGCCCCGAGTTCCACCGCGAGCTGCACGCCGGGACCCTCGCCGAGCTGGTTGCCGTGGACGCGGATCCCCAGCCCGGCGGCCCGGCACGCCTCCAGCACACGGCGGGACTGCTCGACGTTGAAGGCTCCTTCCTCGCAGAACACGTCCGCCCACCGGACGTAGGGCCGGACGGCGTCAAGCATGGGCCCGCAGACGAGGTCGGTGTAGGCCTCCGCATCGGTGCCCGCGGGGACCAGGTGGGCGCCCAGGTAGGTGACTTCGTCTGCGACGGTGGAGGCGATCCGGGCGCTCCGGGCCTCGTGCTCAATGTCCAGCCCGTACCCGGTCTTGGTTTCGACGTAGGTGGTGCCCTGCGATACGGCCTCGGACACGCGCGCCATCGCCAGCCGGGTGAGGTCGAAATCGGAGGCCCGCCGGGTGGCGTCCATGGTTACGGCGATGCCGCCGGCCGAATACGACTCCCCTGCCATCCGCGCCTCGAACTCCGCAGTGCGGTCGCCGGCGAAGACCAGGTGCGTGTGCGAATCCACCCAGCCCGGCAGCACGGCCCGGCCGCCGGCGTCCACGGCGTCATCGGCCGCCGGCGCATCCGCGGCGGAACCGAGCCAGGCGATCCGTTCGCCCTCGATCACCACGGCGGCATTCCTAAGGACGCGGTGTTCCAGGTCCTGGGTCATCAGCTCGGCGATATTGGTGATCAGGGTGCTCATAGGTTCCATTGTTCAGCGCCGGATGGACCAGCGCGCGGCGGCCAGCGCCTCCGCTGTCCGGGATGCCGGATGGTGGGCCGCGCCGGAACTGTGCCCGGCGCTGTGCCCGGCGCCCTGTCCTGCCAGGATTTGCGCGGCGGCGAGCTCCGCCATGGCCGATGAGGTCTGGAAACCGTAACCGCCCTGACCGGCAAGCCAGTAGAACCCTGGGGCTTCGGCGTCGAAACCGGCTACCGGGACGCCGTCGGCTGCCTCGGTCCGGAGCCCCGTCCACGCGCTCCGTACTCCGCGGATTCCCAACGTGGTCAGCTGGTTGAGCCTCACGATCAGCCGCTCGATATCGCCGGGCCGCGGCCGGGCGTCCTCCGGTCCGCTGGGCACCGTTTCCGACGGCGAGATCAGCACGTGCTCCCCCTCGCGGCGGAAGTAGAACGAGTTGTCCGCTGCCGCCACCATGGGGCTGTGCTCGGGCAAGGGACGTTTGACGTCGACAACTGCCGCAGTGCGCCGGTACGGCTGCAGCCCAAGTTTCTCCACCCCGCTGATCACCGCGATTTCATCAGCCCAGGCGCCCGCCGCGTTGACCAGCACCCCGGCTTCGAAAGCTTCCTGCCCGGCGCCGATCTCCCAGCCCAAGCCCAGCCGCTGGGCGGAATGTACGCGGGCCCCAGTGACGATGTCGGCGCCGGCGGCCTCAGCCCGATGCCGGTGGTCGGCCAGCAGCAGCGGGGCGTTACAGCCGAAGGAACCGGTGTCCAGGCCTGCGGCGGAGAAGGACCCGGCGACCAGCGCAGGGCACAGCTCCATTGCCCGTTCATGCGTGATGGCATTCATGTGGCCGCTGGCCTCGGCGCGGACGGATTCCTCGGTGCCGATGAGCATAAAACTCCGCAGCGTCAGGACAGGTTCCGGCAGTTGCGCGTCCCGGGCCGCCATCAGCTCCAGGGTCCCACTGTGAGCTCCTGGACCACCTCAGGGCCGTAACTCGGGATCAGTTGGCGGGCGGAGCGGGAGGACGTGTGGTACGCCAACTCCTGCTCCGCTTCCACCAGCGCCACGCCGCAACTGCCCGCGAGCGCGGACGCCAGGGACAGGCCGGCGATGCCGCCGCCCACAATCAGAACGTCGTAGTGTGCTGCCATGGCTCCATCCTTGCAGAGTTGCCCTGCGGCCGCGCCGGGCACCCGCCAGGGGTTTAGCCCGGCTGGGTTAACCCGGCTGGGTTAGCCTGCTACCGCCGCACGGCTGGCGACAAAGGCAGCCACGCATGCTTCGACGTCGTCCGCTGAGTGCGACGCTGAAAGCTGCACGCGGATCCGGGCGGCGCCGCGCGGGACCACCGGGAAACTGAACGCGGTGACGAAGACGCCGTGCTGGAGCATCTGGTCCGCCACCTTGGCGGCCATCACGGCATCCCCGAACATCACGGGAACAATCGCGTGTTCGCCGTCCAGGAGTTCGAAGCCCTCCTCCGTCATCCGGCGGCGGAACAGCCGGGCATTCTCGAACAGCCGGGTCCGCAGGTCACCGGAGTTCTCCACCAGGTCAAGCGCCTTGATGGTCGCGGCGACGATCGCGGGGGCCAGGGAGTTGGAGAACAGGTACGGTCGCGCTTTCTGGCGGAGCATGGCCACCACTTCGCTGCGGCCGGACACGTAGCCGCCGGACGCGCCGCCCAGGGCCTTGCCGAACGTTCCGGTGTAGATGTCCACGCGCCGGGACACGCCTGCGTGCTCCGGGGTTCCTGCACCGGTGGCACCCATAAAGCCGACGGCGTGGGAATCGTCCACCATCACCAGGGCGTCGTGCATCTCGGCGAGGTCGCAGATGGCTTCCAGCGGTGCCAGGTAGCCGTCCATGGAGAACACACCGTCGGTGACAATGATCTTGCGCCGGGCATCCTTCGCCTCAACGAGCCTGGCCTCGAGCTCCGCCATGTCCTGGTTCGCGTAGCGGAACCGCTGGGCCTTGCAGAGCCGGATGCCGTCGATGATGGAGGCGTGGTTGAGGGCGTCGGAGATGATGGCGTCCTCAGGGCCGAAGAGGGATTCGAAGACGCCGCCGTTGGCATCAAAGCAGCTGGAGAACAGGATGGTGTCCTCCGTGCCGAGGAACCTGGAAACCCTGGCTTCCAGCTCCAGGTGCAGGTCCTGGGTGCCGCAGATGAAGCGGACGCTGGCCATGCCGAAGCCCCGCGAGTCCATGGCCTGTTTTGCCGCGGCGATGATGTCCGGGTGGTCCGCAAGGCCCAGGTAGTTGTTGGCGCAGAAGTTCAGGACGGTGGCGCCGGGCTGGCCGATCTGCCCTGCCGTGATGTGGCTGGACTGCGGGGAGTTGATGCTGCGTTCGGTTTTGAAGAGTCCGGCGGTGCGGATGTCGTCCAGCTCAGCCTGCAGCTGGTCCTTGATGGAGGTGTACATGGTGCTCCTTAGAGTTCGGTCCAGTCGAGGACAACTTTTCCGCCGACGCCGGCGCGGGCGGTGGCGAAGCCTTTTTCCCATTCTGCGGCGGGCAGCTTGTCCGTCACTACCGCTGAGATGCCGGCGTGCAGCACGGGGTTGGAGGAGAGCATGGCGCTCATGGCGTACCACGTCTCATACATTTCGCGGCCGTAGATGCCCTTCAGCGTCAGCATGTGCGTGACTACTTTGCCCCAGTCGATGGTGATGTCCTGGCTGGGCAGGCCGAGCATGGCAATGCGGCCGCCGTGGTTCATGTTGTTGATCATCTCAGGCAGCGCGGTGGGGTGGCCGGACATTTCCATGCCGATGTCGAAGCCCTCGCGCATGCCGAGTTCACGCTGGGCATCCTTGACGCGCGTGGTGGAGACGTCGATGGTGAGGTCCACGCCGAGCTGGCGTGCAAGCTCGAGCCGTGGCTGGGAGACATCGGTGATGGCGATCTTGCGCGCCCCGGCGTGGCGGGCCACGGCGATGGCCATCAGGCCGATGGGTCCTGCCCCGGTGATGAGCACGTCCTCGCCCACCAGCGGGAAGCTGAGGGCGGTGTGCACGGCGTTGCCGAACGGATCGAAAATCGCGCCGAGTTCCGGTGTGATGGAGGGGTCATGGTGAACCCAGACGTTGGTCTCGGGGATGACCACGTACTCGGCGAAGGCGCCGTCCCTCTGCACACCGACGCTGACGGTGTGGATGCACATGTGGCGGCGGCCTGCGCGGCAGTTCCGGCAGATCCCGCAGACCACGTGGCCTTCGCCGGATACGCGGTCCCCCACTTTGACGTCGCGGACGCCGTCGCCGATTTCCACCACTTCACCGTAGAACTCATGGCCGGCGATGAGGGGTGCCTCGATCATGCTCTGGGCCCAGGCGTCCCAGGACTGGATGTGCAGGTCGGTGCCGCAGATCCCGGTGGTTATGACCCGGATCTTGACGTCGTTGGGGCCGGCCTCGGGCTCGGGCCGGTCAACCAGCTCGAACCCGGCGTGTGCACCGGACTTGTAGAGTGCCTTCATTGGCTTCCTGACTGTTGGCAGCGCCCGCGGCCAGCGGGTGTGGTCTCCCTTCATTAGAGCCATTTCGAAGCATTAGCACAAGCAGAATTCTCTCAATCGACGATGAAGTGTTCTCTAATGCATAGACTGGGCGGATGGAAATTCATCAGCTGGAAATCCTCCGCGAACTCGGAGCCCTGGGCAGCGTGAAGGCGGTGGCGGAGACGCTGATGGTCACGCCCTCCGCGGTGTCCCAGCAACTGGCACTCCTGCAGCGCAATGTTGAGGTTCCGCTGACCCGGAAGGAGGGCCGCAACCTGGTGCTGACCGAGGCCGGGCAGGTGCTCGCCGACGCCGGTGCCGCCGTCGTCAGTGCCATGGCGGACGCCCGGACAGCCATCGGCGCCTATCACGGCTCGCCGGTGGGCACCGTGACCATCAGCGGTTTCCACAGCGCGGGGCAGGCGCTGTTCGCGCCGCTCGCGCGCATGCTGGACGCGCCCGGCCAGCCGCGGATCCAGCTTTCCGACGAGGACGTGGCGCAGCAGGACTTCCCGGCGCTGACGGCGCGGTACGACCTGGTGCTGGCGCACCGGATGGACCACAGCCCGCGCTGGCCGGAGGAGCGTGTTGCGGTGATTCCGCTGGCGCACGAACCGCTGGATGTTGCGTTGCCGGCTGACCATCGCTTGGCCCGCCAGGGCACTCTCACCGCGGCCGACGTCGTGGGCGAACCTTGGGTGACCAGCCACACCGGATACTCCCCCGCCGACGTCCTGTCCGCCGTCGCGGCCGTCTCCAGCAAGGAACTGAACATCGTCCACCGGATCAACGACTACTCCACCGTGGCCGCGCTGGTGGCGGCGGGGGGTGTGGTGGGCCTGCTGCCGCGGCATACGGCGCGGCCCGTGCTCAACCCCGGCATTGTGCTGCGGCCGCTGGAGGGCATCAGCACCCGGCGGCGGATCGACATCCTGGCCCGGCCGGAGAACCTGAAACGCCGCTCTGTGATGATTGTGTGCGAGGCGCTGCAGGCGATCATGACCGGGCTGGTGGAGCAGGGCTAACCCAACTGAGTAGCACTAACTGTCGTTTTCAGGGCTCAGAACGACAGTTGGCGCTACTTACTTGGTGGCAAGCCGCTTGGCGTGGCCGAGGCCCTTGCCCAGCCCGTGGCCGTGCCCCTTGCCCATTCCTTTTCCGATGCCCAGGCCCGGACCGGTGCCGGCGCCCTCCACGATCTGCCGGGCGGTGGCGTTGTCACCGTTCTTCACGCCGGAGACCCTGACGGCCTCACCCGTGGCGATTTCCGCGATGGTGACCTCTGACCGCTTCAGCCGTTTGCCGTCGTCGCCCGTTGCCGGGGAACCGTCCGCGGCCGGGGCAGGGAACTTGATGATCCTGGTCTCTGCGTTGACGGCGTAGGTCTGGGTGAAGCCGTCCTCGCTCTTGACGGTGAGCGAGGTTTCGCTGACGGCCTCCACGGTGCCCTGCTGGGTCAGCACGGTTTCGAACGTCCCGTCCGCCTTCTTCACCACACTTTCACTGTGCAGGTGCTGCGGGCGCTGGGCCTTGGCCGGCTTCTCCTGGCCTTTAGCCTTGTCCGATTTCCCCGGTTCGGAGGCTGACGGCGACGGCGTGTCTGTAGCGGACCAGGCGATGGCGACTCCTGTGCCTGTCAGCGCCAACGCCACCACGCCGGCCAGCAGCGCCTTGCGGATTCTCAAAGATTCTTGGACCGACATGGCCATTCCTCCCACAGCACGGGCAGGGCTCCGGCGCCCTGGATCTTCAGTGTAGAACCGGCAAGCCCCGCTGAACACGGGTACTTTTTCGCGCGGATGCGAGTACTTAAACGCCAAACTGGGTCGCAGTAGATGTCGTTATGAGCGCTCATAACGACATCTACTGCGACCCAGATGGGTTAAATCAGGTGGCTTAGCCCTCGACGCCGAGCTTCGAGAGGATCAGCTCCTTGACGCGGCCGGCGTCGGCCTGGCCTCGGGTGGCCTTCATAACGCCGCCGACGATCGCGCCGATCGCCTGGAGTTTGCCGGCGCGAATCTTGTCCGCGACGTCAGGCTGCGCGGCGAGGGCTGCATCGATGGCTTCCAGGAGGGGGCCGTCGTCGGAAACTACGGCGAGGCCGCGCTTCTCCACGATCTCCGCCGGGGTGCCTTCACCGGCGAGCACGCCGTCCAGTACTTCGGTGGCCATCTTGTTGTTGATCTTGCCGTCCTCGACCATCCGGTTCAGCTCCACGATAGTGGCGGGCTGGACGCCCAGCTGGCCGGGATCGACGTCGGCGTTCTTGGCGCGGCCAACGATCTCGCCCATCCACCACTTACGGGCGACGGTGGCTGTGGCGCCGGCAGCGATGGTTTCCTCGATCTCATCCATAACGCCGGCGTTGACGACGTCGCGGAATTCCAGGTCCGAGTAGCCCCAGTCCGACTGCAGCCGCTTGCGGCGGGCCGCCGGCGGCTCGGGCAGCGTGGCGCGGAGTTCCTCCACCCATTCGCGGGAGGCGACGATCGGAACCAGGTCGGGCTCCGGGAAGTAGCGGTAGTCATCGGCGTCCGACTTGGGCCGGCCCGAGGTGGTGGTGCGCGTGTCCTCGTGCCAGTGGCGGGTTTCCTGGATGATCGGGTTGCCGGCATCCAGAACGGCTGCGTGCCGCTGGATCTCGTAGCGGACGGCGTGTTCGACGGCGCGCAGCGAGTTGACGTTCTTCGTTTCGGAGCGGATGCCGAAGCGTTCGCGGCCGTGCGGGCGCAGCGAAACGTTCGCGTCGCAGCGTACGTTGCCGCGTTCCATCTTCGCGTCCGACACACCTAGGTTCTTGACGATCTCCCGGACCGCGGCCACGTAGGCCTTGGCCAGCTCCGGGGCTCGGGAACCCGCACCCTCGATGGGCTTGGTGACAATCTCCACCAGCGGAACGCCGGAGCGGTTGTAGTCCACCAGCGAGAAGTCGGCACCCTGGATGCGGCCGGCGGCCCCGCCCATGTGCGTCAGCTTGCCGGCGTCCTCTTCCATGTGGGCGCGCTCGATCTCCACACGGAAGATGGTCCCGTCCGAGAGTTCGATGTCCAGGTAGCCGTCGTACGCGATGGGGTCCTCGTACTGTGACGTCTGGAAGTTTTTGGGAGTGTCCGGATAGAAGTACTGCTTCCGGGCGAACGTGCAGGATTCAGCGATCTTGCAGTTCAGGGCAAGGCCGATCTTGATCGAGGACTCGATCGCGACCCTGTTCACTACCGGCAGCACGCCGGGCATGCCCAGGTCCACCTCGTTGACGTTGGTGTTCGGCTCATCGCCGAAGACGTTGGGCGCGGAGGAGAACATCTTGGACTTGGTGTTGAGTTCCACGTGGACCTCAAAACCCAGGACGGGATCGTACTTCTCCATGGCCTCTTCGAAGCTCAGGGTTGCGTCAGTGCTCATTATTTTGCCTCCTTGGCTGCTACAAGGGTCTCGACCAACGCAGGGGCCTTATCCAGGAGCGGGCCGCCCCACTGTGCCTCAAGCAGGGATTCCAGGACCGCGCCTACCCGGTAGAGCCGGGCATCCTCGCGGGCCGGAGCCAGCAGCTGGATGCCGACGGGAAGGCCGTCCTCGTCTGCCAGGCCGCCGGGCAGGGTCAGCCCGGGCACGCCTGCCAGGTTGGCGGGGATGGTGGCGACGTCATTGAGGTACATCGCCAGCGGATCATTCAGTTTCTCCCCAAGCTTGAACGCCGTGGTGGGCGCCGTGGGGGAGATCAGGACGTCGGCCTGCGCGAACGCGGCCTCGAAGTCACGCTGCACCAAGGTGCGGACCTTCTGGGCAGACCCGTAGTACGCGTCGTAGTAGCCGGCGCTCAGCGCGTAGGTACCCAGGATGATGCGGCGCTTGACTTCGTCGCCGAAGCCGGCGGCGCGCGTGGCTCCCATAACGCGTTCGATGGTCATGGGCCCGTCCTTGGGCAGGACGCGCAGGCCGTACCGGACACCGTCGAACTTTGCCAGGTTGGAGGAGGCTTCGGACGGCATGATCAGGTAGTAGGCGCCGAGGGCGTACTGGAAGTTGGGGCAGGACACCTCAACAATTTCCGCGCCGGCCTGCTTCAGCAGTTCCAGGGATTCGTTGAAGCGGTTCTCGACGCCGGCCTGGTAGCCCTCGCCGTGGAGTTCCTTGATGATGCCGATCCGCATGCCTTCGACGTTGCCCACGCGGGCAGCGGCGACGAGGTCTGCCAGGGGGTCGGGCAGGGACGTGGAGTCAAAGGGATCATGCCCGCCGATGACCTGGTGCAGCAGCGCCGAGTCCAGGACGGTGCGGGAAACCGGGCCGATCTGGTCCAGCGAGGAAGCCATCGCGATGGCACCGTAGCGGGAAACGCCGCCGTAGGTGGGCTTGACTCCCACGGTGCCGGTGACGGCGCCGGGCTGGCGGATGGACCCGCCGGTGTCCGTGCCGAGCGCCAGCGGGGCCTCAAAAGCAGCAACGGCCGCGGCCGAACCGCCGCCGGAGCCCCCGGGGATCCGGTCCAGGTCCCATGGGTTGCGGGTGGGGCCGTAGGCGGAGTGCTCGGTGGAGGACCCCATGGCGAATTCGTCCAGGTTGGTCTTGCCCAGGATGGGCATTTTGGCGGCACGGAGGCGCTTGACCACCGTGGCGTCATAGGGGCTGTGCCAGCCCTCGAGGATCTTGGAGCCTGCCGTGGTGGGCTGGCCGATGGTGACGATGAGGTCCTTGACCGCGATCGGCACGCCGGCGAGTACGTGGAGTTCCTCGGCCGCGGCACCGCCGGCGGCGCGGATGGCGTCCACCTCGGCGGCGACGGCGAGCGCTTCCTCCGTGTTGACGTGCAGGAACGCGTTCACGCCGCGTTCGCCGCCGTCGACAGCTGCGATCCGGTCCAGGTACGCCTGCGTGACCTCGACGGAGGTGACCTCGCCCGCGGCCAGCATGCCGGCCAGCTGCGCGGCGGACAGGCGGATGAGTTCGTTGGTGTCAGTCATGGTTATGCCTCATCCAGGATTGCCGGGACCTTGAAGCGGTTCTCATCGGAATCCGGAGCCCCCGAGAGTGCCTGCTCCGCGGTGAAAGTGTGGCCCACAACGTCCTCGCGGAACACGTTGGTCAGCGGGATCGGGTGGGAGGTTGCCGGGACGTCATCACCGGCGGCTTCACTCACGGACTTCACTGAATCAACGATGACGGCGAGTTCGCCGGCCATCCTGTCCAGCTCTTCAGCACTCATCTCGATGTGAGCGAGCTGCGCGAGGTGCGCAACATCGTCACGGTTGATCGCAGCCATGGATCTCCCCTGCAAGTTCGGATTGTTTTCCGAACCAGTCTAGTGGGGAAACGTCAGTGCCCGTCTGACGACCCCCAGCGGGCGTCAGACGGGCACCTCGGTGCCGTGGTCCCGGTCACGGGGACCGGCCACAGGCAGCTACAGACTAACCGATCCCGATGGCTCCCGTCAGCATTCCCGCACCCAACATGACGAGGGAAACCACTGCGGTGCGCCACAGGACCTTTTTGTGGTGGTCGCCGAGGTCCACCTTGGCCAGCGAAACCAGCAGCAGGATGGCCGGAACCAGCGGGCTCTGCAGGTGGAAGGGCTGGCCGGTGATGGAGGCACGCGCCATCTCCGCGGCGCTGATCCCGTAGTGTGCGGCGGTCTCGCTGAGCACGGGCAGGACGCCGAAGTAGAAGGCGTCGTTGCTCATGAAGAACGTCATGGGGATGCTGAGGACGCCGGTGATGACGGCCAGGAACGGTCCCATTTCGGTCGGGATGATCTGGACCAGCCACGCGGACATGGCCTCCACCATTCCGGTGCCGGTCAGGACACCAGTCAGGACTGCGGCCGCCATCACCATGCTCACCACGGCCACGATGGACGAGGAGTGGGCCACGAGCTGCGCGCCCTGTTCCTTGACGTTGGGGAAGTTCACGACCAGCGCGATGGCCGACCCGACCATAAAGACGAACGGCAGCGGGACGAGATCGGCCACGAGCATCACCATCACGGCGACCGTCAGGCCAAGGTTGAACCAGAACAGTTTCGGGCGGAGCGTGGAGCGGTTGGGGTCCAGGGCGGTGTCGGCCAGCCCGCCGTCCTGTTCGTCCACCAGCGTTTCGGTGCGTTCCAGGACAGCCACTGACGAACCTTCCGGAGAGTAGCCGCCGACGGCGGGACTTCCGGTTCCGGGGGTACGTGACCCACTGCGGCCGGTACCGGCGGAGGCAGCGGCGGTGCCGCCGTCGGAAGCGCCGCCGTCGAACTTTTCGGCAGTGAACGGCTCTGCCGTGTCCGGCGTTCCCCAGATTTCCGGTTCAGTGGCGCGGAGGCGGTTGCGTTCCTGCAGGCCCAGGAGCCAGGCGAAGCCGAAGACCACTACCAGGCCGGCGATGAGGGACGGGATCATCGGGACAAAAACGTCGTTGACGTCCAGGTGGAGCGCGGTGGCGGCGCGGGCAGTAGGACCGCCCCACGGCAGGATGTTCATGGTGCCGTTGGCCAGGCCGGCCACGCACGTGAGGACAACAGGGCTCATCTTCAGGCGCAGGTAGACCGGCAGCATGGCGGCGGTGGTGAGGATGAAGGTCGTGGAGCCGTCGCCGTCCAGGGAGACTGCGGCCGCCAGGATCGCGGTGCCGAGCACCACCTTGGCGGGGTCATTGCCGAGCTTGCGGAGGATGAACTTCACCAGCGGGTCGAACAGCCCGACGTCGATCATCAGGCCGAAGTAGATGATGGCGAACATCAGGAGTGCCGCCGTGGACGTCATGGACTTCATTGACTCCAGGACCATGTCCCCAATGCCCAGTCCGGCGCCTGCGAAGAGGCCAAAAACGGTGGGGACGATGATCAGCGCCAGTACTGGCGTCAACTTCTTCGTCATGATCAGCACCATGAATACCGCGATCATTGCGAATCCAAGTAATACCAGCACGGCCGGCTCCTTCTTGTGAACAACGCCACCGCAGTGTGACGCGTGCTACAGACATTAGGGTGGCGGGCGTCACGGCCGTGCCTTTGGCTCAATTGATTGGCATACTGCTTATTCCGAGCATTTTGCGCATTGTGCTCACACCCGGGCCCGAGGAAGGGAGGACCATGCCACGTTCTGCACGCACACCGCCTTTGCGGTTCTCCACGCAGACCCTCCTCCTTCAGCTGGGCGTGGTCCTGCTGGTGGTGCTGCTCAGCGCCGCCGTCCACGCCTGGCTGACCTACGACCGGGTGGGCCGCGAGGCGGAAAACCAGGCCCTGACGCTGGCCCGCGCCGTCGCCGCGGATCCCTCCGTGCAGGCTGACGTGCTGGCCATCAGCGCGGGCGCGGGCACTCCCCCGCCTGCCGTGCTCCGCGGCGGCCCGCTGATGGCAGCCGCCGAGGCGATCCGGACCCGGACCGGGGCACTGTTTGTGGTGATCACCGACGAAACCGGCCTGCGCCTGGCGCACCCGGATCCGGACCGGCTGGGCGAGAAAGTCAGCACCGACCCGTCCGAGGCCCTCGCCGGCCAGGAGGTCACCACCAGGAACACCGGGACACTGGGCCCGTCTGCCGGCGCCAAGGTTCCTGTTTACGCACCCGGCACTGGCACGGGCACCGTCGTGGGCGAGGTCAGCGTTGGGTACTCCATGGAGAGCGTGGGCCAAAGCGTTGCGCGCGACATCGGCCCGGTGGGGCTGACCGCCGCAGGTGCGCTGTTGGCTGGCGTGCTGGCCTCGTTCCTGCTGCGGCGCCGGCTCCAGCGTCTAACGCTGGGGCTGGAGCCCGAGGAAATCAGCACGCTGGTCCACGACCAGGTGGCTGTGCTGCAGGGCGTGGACGACGGCGTCATCGGCGTTTCGGCCGACGGCAGGATCAGCGTGTTCAACGCAGCCGCGCAGCGCCTTTTGGAGCAGCCGGACCTTTCCGGGACGCCGTGGGCCAAAGCTCCTGTGCCCGAGCAGCTCAGGGCGTTGACCCGGCCGGACGCTGCGGAGGCGGACGCCATCGAACTGGTAGCCGGCGGCAGTGTCCTGGTGGCCAGCGCGCGCAAGGCCCTGCATCGAAGCGAGGACCTGGGCTGGGTGGTGATGCTCCGGGACCGCACCGAACTCCAGCAGCTCACCCGGCAACTCGACGCCGTGGGCACCATGTCCACGGCCCTGCGCGCCCAGCGCCACGAATTCGCCAACCAGCTGCACACCATCACCGGCCTCATGAGCATCGGGCAACACCAACAGGCCCGCGAGTACCTGGCCGGGCTGGCCGCCACGGGGCCGCTGAAGTTCCCGGTGGACCAGGCGGAACTGTTGCAGGACCCCTACCTGCAGGCCTTTGTGGGTGCCAAAGGTGTGGAGGCCGACGAGCGCGACGTGACGCTGCGGATCGGCCCCGAAACCCTGGTCCGCGGCCAGGTCACCGAGCCGCAGGACGTGACCACCGTACTGGGCAACCTGATCGACAACGCGGTGAACGCCGCCGTCGCCGGCTCCTCCCCGGACCGCTGGGTGGAGCTGGAGGTGCTGGATGAACCGCACGACGACGGCGGGACGCTGCACATCGTCGTCGCCGATTCCGGCGACGGGCTGGCCGCCGGGACGGACGCGGAAGCGGTCTTCGCCGAGGGATTTACGACGGCGGCTGGCCCAGTAGTGCCGGCTCCGGCGGCTGCCGGTGGAAGGAGTGGCGGGCGGAGTGGCGGGCAGGGGCTGGGCCTGGCCCTGGCCCGGAAGCTGGCCCGGCGCCGCGGCGGGGACGTCCGCCTGCTGGAGCCGGGGACACCGGGCGGACCCGGTGCCGTGTTTATGGCTTCCCTGCCACGCACAACGGCCGGGACCACCGCCGGGACACCTGCGGGGACCCAGGATTCAGCTGGAAAGGACAATGATGCCTGAGGATTTCAGGGTGCTGATTGTGGACGACGATTTCCACGTGGCCAAGCTGCACGCAACGTATGTGGATTCGGTGGCGGGATTCCTGGCGCTGGCGCCGGTGGGGTCGGCGTCCCTGGCGCTGCAGGCGATCCACAGCCTCCGCCCGGACCTGGTGCTGCTGGATGTCTACCTGCCGGATGCCTCAGGCCTCGACCTGCTGCAGCAGCTGGACGTGGACACCATGATCCTCAGTGCCGCATCGGACGCCGAGTCGCTGCGGAAAGCGTTCCGCCGCGGCGCCCTCGGGTACCTGTTGAAGCCCTTTACGGCCGAGTCGCTCTCGCAGCAGCTACGTTCGTATGCCCGGTACCGCAGGCTGCTGGGCCAGCCCGGGGCCCTGGACCAGGGGTCCGTGGAGCGGGCCAAACGGGCGCTGATCCCGGGGGACGTGACGCCGGCGGCCAAACCCCGCTCCGCCACCGAGGCCGCGGTGTTGGAATCGCTGGTTGCCGGCGAACAGTATTCGGCGGTGGAAGTGGCCACCCGCGTGGGGGTTTCCCGGGCCACGGCGCAAAGGTACCTGTCCTCGCTGGCCGACGACGGCGCCGTCGACATCCAACTGCGCTACGGAACCACCGGACGCCCGGAACACCGCTACAGCCTCCCGCCGGCCTGAGGCCCCACCCCTTGAGCGCGAACGGACACTCGGGGCCCGGAATCCAGGGCCCCAAGTGTCCGTTCGCGCGCGGGGGTGCGGGCGGATGCGCTAGCTGGCGCTCTTCTGGGCCACGAGCTCGATTTCGACGAGCATCTTCGGGTCAAGGAACGGCAGGACGTGCACGAGGGCCAGCGTGGGGCGGATCTCGCCGAAGACTTCGCCGTGGGCGCGGCCAGCTTCTTCCCATTTGCTGATGTCCGTCAGGTACAGCTTGGACTGGACCACGTCTTCGAAGCTGAAGCCGGCATCGGCCAGGACCGCGCCGAGCTTCTGCAGGATGTATTGGGTCTGCGTGTAGAAGTCCTCGCCCACAATGCCGTCCTCGCCGCTGGCGGCCGTGGCGGAAATATAGAGCGTGTTGTCCACCTGGACGGCACGGGAGTAGCCGAGGGTCTGCTCCCAGACGGAGCCGGTGCCGAATATTTTGCGCATGGTGGGCCTTTCAGTGCCGAAAACGAGTCGGCACCACTTTAGGTTGGCTGGACGTCAAGCCGGTAAACCAGCAGCTTTATGTCGGTGCCCGGAATCAGCCAGTCACGCTCGGGGACTCGTTTGAAGCCTGTCTTCCGGTAGAGGCCATGGGCGCTCTCCCAGGTCCCGCCGGTGGTGAGGGCCACGCCCGTGATGCCCTCCAGCGATTTCGCATGCTCAATGATGGCTTCCACCATGGCCTTGCCTGCGCCGCTGCGCTGCACCGCCGGATCCACCACCAGCATCCGGAACTCCAGCTCATCCGGCAGGGCGATGTCGGCGAACGGTTCACCTGCCAGTGCCAGCGTCACGGAACCCACCACCTGCCGGTCCCGCTCGGCAACCCAGATCGTGGCCTTCGCCGCACGTGCGGCAACATCCTGGATCTGCTGCATATAGGGATGGTCCGCGCTGTCGAAATACCCTGCTGCCAGGTACGAGTCCACGGTGATCGTGGCGATGGCCTGGAAGTCTGCCTCAACGGCCGGTCGGATGGTTATTTGCGATTGCACCTGACAATGTTAGTGGGGCAGCACCGTCACAGCGGAAACTTGCCGGACAGGGCCAAGGTCCCGGCGCAGGTCCAGGCGGCCAGCCTGTCCTCGTCGGCGGGTCCGCCGTCCAGCGGACTGGCCAGCCGGGGACGCCGGACCCAGCAACCGGCTTCCTCGGCAATCAACGCACCGGCGGAGAAGTCATGTTCGTTGAGCCCGCGTTCGCCGTAGGCGTCGTGGGTCCCGTCAGCCACCATGCAGAGATCCAGCGCTGCAGAGCCCAGCCGCCGGACGTCGGCAAATCCATCCATCAGGCTGCCCAGCAGCGCAGCCTGCTCGGCGCGGATGGCGGGGTCGTAACTGAAGCCGGTGGCGAGGATCTGCCCGGCGCGGTCCGGCGCCGGGCCCTGGAGCTGGGTCACCCGGCCGCCTTCTTCCAGCCACGCACCCTGGCCGCGGGCAGCGTAGTAGACGCGGCCCAGCGCCGGGGCGTTGACGACGCCGGCCAGCCAGACGCCGTCGGCATCCGCCACTGCCACGGAGGTGGCGTAGTAGACGATGTTCCGGATGAAGTTGGTGGTACCGTCCAGCGGGTCGATGGACCAGCGGTAGCCGGTGGGGGCAGCGGGCCGGGTGGTCCCATGCTCCTCCCCCGTGATGGTGTCCTGTGGACGGGCGGCCGTGATGGCATCCCGGACGGCATTCTCCGCGGCGACATCAAAGGCCGTAACCCAGTCGCCGGCGTCGCCCTTGTTGCTGACGTCAAGCGTCTCGCCATTGCGGGAAGCCAGCACGGCGGCGCCGGCGGCGGCTGCTTGCCGGGCCACCGCAAGCAGTTCGGTGTTGAGATCCGGATGGCTCATTCGGCTGCCTCTTCTGATTCTGTGGGCGTTGGTATGGGCGTGGCTTCGGCAGCGGGGGCCGGGCCGTTCGCAAGGAGCTCCCGGAAGCCGTCCTCGTCCAGGACCGGAATTCCGAGCTGTTCGGCTTTGTCCAGTTTGGTGCCTGCGCTTTCGCCGGCGACGACGTAGCTGGTGTTTTTGGAGACCGAACCGGCCGCTTTGCCGCCCCTGATGAGGATGGCTTCCTTGGCCTCGTCCCGGCTGAAGTTCGGCAGGGAGCCGGTAACCACAATGGTCAGACCTTCCAGCGTGCGCGGCGTGGATTCGTCGCGCTCATCCGCCATGCGGACCCCGGCCGCGGCCCAGCGGTCAACGATTTCCACGTGCCAGTCCTCGGCGAACCATTCCTTCAGCGCGGCCGCGATGGTGGGCCCCACGCCGTCCACATGGGCCAGGTCCTCCTCGGAGGCGTTCCGGATGCCGTCCATGGTGCCGAACGCGGTGGCCAGGGCGCGTGAGGCGCGGGGGCCAACGTGCCGGATGGACAGGGCAACGAGCACCCGCCACAGCGGCTGCGTCTTGGCTTTGGTCAGTTCGTCGAACAGCTTGTTCGTGGTTGCCGTGGGCTTGGATGGCGTCTTGGCCGTTGCCTTTGTCCAGAAGTACGGGACCAGGTCCCACGTACCCGTGCCCACGCCCTTGTCGCGCTTCTCCCGCCAGACCAACACGCCTGCCAGTTTGTTCCGCAGCTCGTCCAGTCCGGAATCCGCAGCCAGTTCAAACAGTGCGGACTCACTGGTCAGGATGCCGTCGCCGGCCGGTTCCACCCTTCCGCCGTTGGTGGCTGGATCCGCACCCGGTCCGGAGGTCAGCGCGATGGCTGCCTCCCAGCCCAGGGCCTCGATATCGAAGCCGCCGCGCCCGGCCAGATGGAAGACGCGCTCCCGAAGCTGCGCCGGGCAGGAGCGGGCGTTGGGGCAGCGGATGTCCACGTCCCCTTCCTTGGCCGGTGCCAGCGGTGTGCCGCAGGCAGGGCATTCGGTGGGCATCACGAAGTCCCGCACCGGCGGTTTCTGCTGGCCGCGCAGGGCGAGCACCGGCCCCACAATTTCCGGAATGACGTCCCCGGCCTTCCGCAGGACAACGATGTCGCCGATCTTCACACCCTTGGCCTTGACCACATCCTGGTTGTGGAGCGTGGCCATCTCCACGGTGGACCCGGCCACCTTGACGGGCGTCATGATGCCGTACGGGGTGACGCGTCCGGTGCGTCCGACGTTGACTGCAATGTCCAGCAGTTTGGTGTGGACTTCCTCCGGCGGGTATTTATAGGCCACGGCCCACCGCGGCACCCGGGTGGTGTAGCCCAAGGCACGCTGGGTGGCGAGATCGTCAACCTTGACCACAATGCCGTCGATTTCATGCATAAGGTTGTGCCGTTGTTCGCCATAGCGCTTGATGAAGGCAAGGATCTCCGGCAGGCCCCCGAGAACCTCGAAGTACGGACTGACGGGAAGGCCCCATTGTTCCAGCACGGCGTAGGTCTGGGACTGGCTCAGGGTTTCCAGCCCTTCGCGCGCACCAATGCCATGGACAAACATCCGCAACGGACGCTTGGCGGTTTCCGCCGGATCCTTTTGCCTGATCGAACCGGCGGCGGCATTCCTGGGGTTGGCCAGCGGCGCCTTGCCGGCTTCGATCAGTGCCTCATTGAATTCCGCAAAAGCCTTGGAAGGGATAAAGACCTCGCCCCGGATTTCCACCTCCGGGGGAAAGCCGGTGCCCGTCAGTTCCGTCGGGATTTCCTTGATCGTCAGGACGTTGTGGGTGATGTCTTCACCCGTGGTTCCGTCACCCCTGGTGGCCGCCCGGACCAGTTTCCCGTCGCGGTACAACAGGTTGACTGCGAGGCCGTCAATCTTCAGTTCCGTGAGCCACGCGAGCTGAGCCGTGTCCCCCAGCTTGCTGACGCCGGCCTCGGCTTTGGTGATCCAGGCCTCCAGCTCCTCCAGGGAAAAGACGTCCTCGAGGCTATACATCCGCTGCAGATGTTCGACGGCGGCGAACGCGGCTGAGACTTCCCCGCCAACCTCCTGCGTAGGCGAATCATTGGCTACCAGCTCCGGATGCAGGGCCTCGATCTCCTCCAGGCGCCGGAACAGTTCGTCGAATTCAGCGTCGGAGACCAGGGGTTCGTCCTCCTGGTAATACGCAAACCGGTACTTCCTGACCAGGTCCGTCAGGTTCTCATATTCTTCGCGCACTGACCCGGCGGGGACGGCGTCCGGCTCGGTTAGTTCCTCAGTGCTGTTTGCTGTTTCCTCTGCGGGGACCGGTGCTGTGCTCACAGACCTATCTTGCCTTACCGCCCCGACATTGCGCCCAAACGCCCGGTGGGCATGGAACGCCCCCATGTAGGTAGCAGTAACTGTCGTTATGAGCGCTCATAACGACAGTTACTGCTACCTAGTTGGGAAGGGCGGGGCTGGCAGGGTCAGTGTGAGGCGAGGCGGTTCCGGCTCCACCAGGCGAAGGCGAGGCCGGCGACTCCCACCAGCAGCACGCCCGCCATGATGGCCAGCAGGCCGGGGCCGCCGAAGAGGCCGGAGCCGTCGTTCCGGGAAACGGCGGCAGCCTGTGTGGGCTTGGCCGACTTGGTGACTGGCTTGTTCCAGTTCGATTCCGTGGACGGGGGTACGGACGACGGCGGGCTGGGGATGGTGGTGCTGGGCGCGGCCGACGGCGATTCCTCAGTCGGCGAAACGCTCGGTTCCGGGGCGAGGGTGGCAACCGGTACCGGTGCTGGCGCCACGGGCGGCGGCGGGGGCTCGATCACGGGGGCCGCCGACGTCTGCGTCGGGGATGGAGTTGAGGTGTCCGTCGGCCCGGGCTTCTGATTGCCCGGCTCACAATTAATGATGCACAAACCCGGTGCCGGTTCGCCGTCGTCGGCCTGCGCCGGGGCCGCCGCAGAAAGGCCAACCAGGAGCGCCAGCACCGCAGCCACCGCAGCAGCTGAAACGTCGCGGAGCACGGATGAGGATCGGATCATGGTTACCTTTTCGACAGCGCGCGGCACCCCTTCCGCGGCGAAACAGTGTTTCCGGTAGTCTCCTACAACGCGCCACGGGCCTGCAAATCCGTTGGATTTACGGCCCGGTGGAAGGCAACGGCTCAGCCCCTGTTTTCCGGCGGCAGGGCAATCTGCAGTTTCCGTGCCTTGCCGCGTCCCACGATGTAGCCGCGGCCAGGTATGAACTCCGGACTGACCCGGCCCAGCGACGTGTTGAGCAGGCTGTCCCCTTCGATGTCCCCCGGGTTGATGAGCAGGCCCCGGCGTCCGGATTTGAAGGGCTGGGCCAGGGACCAGGCGGAGGACCAGGTTGACGTTTCCGATTCCCCGATGACCCACTGGTCGGCCTTGATGGAGGCCGACACGAGCTGCGAAACGCCCGATTCCGCAACGGTATCCGTGAACTCGGTCAGGCCTTCGATGAAGATCTTCAGTTTCCCGGGGTTCCCGGAGGAGTGTTCGGTGAGGTCCTCGATGATCTCAGCCAGGTCATCGGCACACCCACCACCGAACGGTTCCAGAGCGGCAGCGACGCTACTGCGGAGCGGCGCGAGCCGATGTACACCAACTCCGTGTCCGGATTGGATCGGCGCAGCGCGTACGCCAGGGTCACCAGCGCCACCGTCCCGCCGGTCCGCCACGGGATCGAGTCGATGAGACCGCCGATCGTCCGGGCGGCCGCTGCGGCCGCAGGCGGTGTGGCAGGTGGACCTGCGGGTTCGTGGGCGGGGTGTGCAGGAGCCAGGCTGGCCGCTGCCTCCGGCTGTCCTGGAGCGTTCGCCTGTGCCGCATCGACCGGTGCCGGAGACGCGCCAACAGGTGCCGCGGGGACGGCGTGATCTTCCTCTGGTTCGTCCCGGACGGCTGCGTCCTCGATGCTGCGGACAACAGTCCGTTCCCAGAGGTGGTCGTAGCTGCCGGTCATTTCGTGGGCCGGGACCTGATCAGGATATGTGGGTTCCGGGGCGGGCTCCATGTCCGGCTCGGCTTCCGGGGCTTCGGCAGCAAAATTGGAGTCGTCGTCCAGGAGCCCCATCACCGTTTCTGCCTAGACCTCCCGGTCATGCTCCGGCGCTGGTTCAGACGCAGGTTCAGGTGCAAGTTCAGGTTCCGGCTCAGCTTCCGCCTCAGGTGCAGTTTCCGGCGCGGGTTCAGAGTCAGGCTCCGCTACCGTTTCAGTGACCGGTTCGTCGTCCGCTACGAGGACGACGCCGCCGACAGCGGTGGGTGCCTCGACCTCAGCGGGTGTGGCCAGCCGGAGCCGCCACCTCGTCCGCCGGAGTTCCGGTGAGCGACACTGTCAGCGACTCCAGCAGGACCACGCCATCGCTGAGCGGCAACGCGGGCCCGGGCTGGCCGTTTCCGGCCACAGTGAGGCGGTACCACTCGGGTGTGTCCAGGCGGCGCTCCGTCCAGGTGGTGACGTCCCTCCCGTTCAGGTCCACCGGGCCGCCGGGCAGCTGCACGGTCAGGTCCAGGTCGCCGCGGAGGAAGATCCGGAGCGCGTCACCGGAATCCACTATCCCGAACGACGGTATCTGCGCCAGGGAAACGCCGAAACTGCTGGTGACGGCGTGGAGCACTTCGTGGCTTCCGGGGCGTGCGCCAGCAGTTCCCACAGGGACTGGACCAGGGCAGGCGGGGGTCCCGGGACCCAGGAGGACCACAGTGTTGGCCCGGACAACACCGAGCCAAGTGCCCGCGGCGTATGTTGCGGTGGCCATGTCAGTGTTCCCCTCTTCCGTCGTCCCGGCCGGCCGGCCGGCTGGCGTCAACAATCCGCCCCCGGGGCAGGGTGACCTCTTCCGCGGCATCAGCGGAGGGGCGGGGCGCCGTGGTGGCGATGCCGCCGTCGTTCATCACGTTCCTGGCGTCCACCACAATGACGGTGACGTTATCCCTTCCGCCGTTGCGGAGCGCGGCCTGGATCAGGGCATCCACCGCGTCCTGCGGATGGCCCACGGTGCTAAGGATCCGGAACATGTGCTCATCCGTCAGCTCTGCGTTGAGCCCGTCCGAGCAGACCATGATCCGGTCGCCTTCCTCCACGGGCAGGAGCCAGTAATCAGCCTCGGTCTCGTCCCCCGTGCCCAGCGCCCTCGTGACAACGTGGCGGCGGGGATGGACGGTGGCCTGCTCAGGCGTGATTTCACCGGCATCCACGAGTTCCTGGACCTCCGAATGGTCCACGCTGACCTGCTCGAAGTGCCCCTGGCTCAGCCGGTACGTGCGGGAATCCCCGATGTTCATGACCAGCCAGTACGGCATGCCCATCTGTTCCACCACAACGGCTCCGGTGAGCGTGGTCCCGGCGCGGGCACCTGTCACCTCCCGGATGGAACTGTCGGCGCGGAGCAGATATTGCTGGAGCACTGCCGCCGTGATGCTGCGCTCCCCGGTAGCGAGCTGCGGCATGGCAGCCAGGGCGCGCACACACATGCCGCTGGCAATCTCGCCGGCTTCGTGTCCGCCCATGCCGTCTGCCACGGCGAAGACGGGGTCGGAGGCGATGAAGGAATCCTCGTTCAATTCCCGGCGCAGCCCGCGGTCCGTTCCGTAGCCGTAACTCAGGCTGAGGCCGGTTCCGTGGTCTGCGTCAGCTGGGTCACTGGCGGGCTGTGAGTTCATGCTTGTCCTAGGTGGAAGGAACGGTCACCAAAGTGGACAGTGGATCCCGGGCTGACAAAAGCGGGCACGCCCGGCTGCAGTGGGGTGCGCCGTCCGTCCGGTGTTGTGACGGCGCTGCCGTTGGTGGAGTTCCGGTCCGTCACCCAAATGCCGGCACCGTCGGTCAGCAGGTGGAGGTGCGTCTTGGAGATCGAGCGGCCGGGATCACTGACCGCCAGGAGCTGGGCCTGCTGCTCCCCCGCCTGGCCAAGGGGGTTCCTGCCCAACAGGACGTTGCGGTCGAGACGGAAGTCCCGGCCGTCGTCGAGCTTTAACCGCAGCACGGCGACGGGCGCCGCATTCGTTGCGCCGCCGCGCATCTGCGTGCGGTCGAGGTCGTCATCGGGATGGAACTGGGCGCCCGGCGCGGGAACGGCAGGGGCCGCGTACGGGACATGCGGCTGGAAAGGAGTGGACGACGGCGGCGCGTCCGGCTGGGGTGCGAACGACGGCGGCGCGGCTGACGGTTGAGCCGTGTACGGCTGCGGGGCGTACGGCTGCACGGGTTGTTGGACCGGCGGCTGTTGGGCGGACACAACCTGGGGCGGCTTTGCGGCCCCGGCCACAGGCGACGCGACCTGCTGGACAGGCGGGAGGTCCAGGGGCGCGAAACTGTACGGGCTCTGGATGCCGCCGGACGTGATGGGGTTCCGGCCGTCCTTGACGTCGAACACCAGCGTTTTGGCCACGGTGTCATGCCAGCCGCGGAGCCCGCCGTTGCGGTCCCAGGTGTTGGAAACCACCACCAGCACGGCCCACACCGCGCCGACCAAAAGCAGCGGTCCGAGGATGAAGACAGCCACATCGAACCATTTGAAAATGACGATGGCCACGGCGGCCAGGAGCGCCAGGATGATGCCCGCGCCGGTGACGAGGCCGCGCAGGAACACTCCCCCGGCGCCGGGGGCGTAACCATCCTTGTCAGCGCTGCGGATGCCCATGACGTGGTTGCCGAGGGTCTTCCCGGACCGGCCTTCCATGCCCACCAGGACCGCCAGGTAGACCAGCGTCAGTCCCAGGCCGATGCTGCCGAACAGCACCAGCGAACCGGTGTCATAGATGATGAAGCCGCCGCTTTGGGTGCGGGTGATTCCCGCGAATCCGATGGCGAAAGTCACCACCAGGACCGCGATGGGGGCCAGCCAGTCGAGCACTGCTGCGCCGAGCCCTTTCCCCGCCGTGGCCGGAACAAGCTCAAGATTGGCTGCCATTCCCGTTCCTCCCCCTGGAGCCGTTTGTACTACCGGGATAGTACCGGGATTCTGGCTGGCGTGCGCCGCCGCACGCTCCTTCATGGCCCGCTGTGCATGGTCCACGTTGCGTCCGCTGCGTGCCGCCCTGTTGGGCAGCGGAGCACCGCACGCCGGACAGAACGTGGCGCCGCCCCGGATCAGTTGCTGGCACTGCTGGCAGCGCTCGGCCTCGTTCATCATGAGTCAGTGGGGTTCTTCCTGCCAGGGTTCCGCATAACGGTGGACTCATCAGGCTCGGAAGCCGCCGCCGCCGCCGTCCCGGATCCGCTGTCCTGAACTGCCGGATTCGGGGTTCCGGCACCGTCCGGGCCGGTCCCCACCCTACCGGTGGCGGACCGCCATCCGGGGGAACCCTGGCCGGACGGACGCACCAGCGGGCCCAGCCCGAGCCTGGTACCGCGCAGCTTAAGGGCGTTGCGGCCATCAGCCAGCAGCGACCGGGGCGAGAAGCGGGCCTGCTGGCGGCGCCAGAACCCCAAAGTCCCGGCCATCTCCTTCAGCGAGCCGTCCACGATGGTCCAGTATTCCCGGACCTCCTCCTCGCTGGGCTGGCCGGCGCCGAAGATGGAGGCATCCGCACGGTGCGCCAGCATGGTGGGGGTCTGCCCGGTGGCCGGGAACGAGTCAGCAAGCACCACTGCGCTTTCGCGCCGGGTTGCACGGGTGTCGATGCCGGCGCCCAAATCCGAGGCGAGGCTCACCACCTCGTTCCAACCGCCGCCCACACGCTGGGCCGGGTGCCCCTCCGTGAGGCGGGCCTTCCGGCGTCGTGATTTAAGGAGCGCGATCAGCAGCAGCGGCAGGGCAAGGATGGACAGCGGGATCAGGGCAATGCCCAGGGCCCCGAGCAGGGCACCCCAGAAGAGCCACGGATTGTTTTTCTTCTCGTCGGCGTCCGGCGGGATGGGGACGTTGTCCTTGGGCGGTGTGGGGTCGAAGCTGACCCAGCCCACCCGGTCGAAGGCCACCTCAACCCAGGCGTGGACGTCCTTGCCCGTGACCTTTACCTCGCCGGCGCCGTTCTCGGGGCTGGTCGGCTCGAGGTAGAAGCCCATGACGACGCGTGACGGGATGCCCAGGTGGCGGAGCATCAGCGACATGGACACGGCATACTGCTCGTCGTCGCCGAGCATCTGCTTGGCGGTCAGCAGGTTCCTGATCCGCGACGAGCTGTGTCCGGAAACGCTGGGCAGCTGGCCGTCAGCCACCAGGCCGTTGCTGAAGGCGCCCGTCTTTTGGAAATGCGCCTCGATCTGGCGGACCCGGTCAATCGCGGTGGGCGCATCGGCCGAGAGGTCGTTGGCCTGTGACCCCACCACCGGCGGGACCTCGACGGCGTCCGGCAGCGTAATCTTCGCGAAGTCGTACTGTGTCAACTGACCGTGTTCGAGCTTTACGGGATCGGACACCTGGACGCTGTAGGAATCGCCCTTGGACAGGCCCTGCGTGGTCACGGCCGTGTCTGTGCCTGCGTTGAAGTACAGGCCCGACGCCGCGGCGGAGGCGCTCTGGTCAAAGCTCAGGCCGGTGGTCTTCCGGCCTCCCGGGAGTAGCCCTGGTAATCCTCGATGGTGATGTCGATGGAGTAGTCATTCGAGGGGACGATGCCGGAGGTGTCGGCCAGGGTGTTGATGGATTCGGTGTCGCCCACCTTGCTGAAGCTGCCGGAGCCGTTGGGATCCATGTTGTAGTTGGCGCCGTTGAAGGCATCCAAAGCCCCCAGCCGGACACGGCCGTCCCGGGGCAGTCCTTTGACCACGAACAGGGTGTCGTCCTTCTTGTCCTTGACGAACGTCCGGAAGCTTGCCAGGGGCGTGACGTAGTCCTTGGGATCGAACGGCGGAACCACCACGTTGCGCAGGACCTTGCGGTCACCGCTGGCGGTGACCAGGGGCGCCGCCACCGCGGTAATGGCGACGTTTGCGGCGATCACGGCAGCGGCCGTGCCCAGCCGGCGGAGCTTGGCCCGCTGGGCTGTGGCCGCATCGGTCTGCGGACGGTTGACTGAGACTTTTCGCGTGTCGCTGCGCCGCAGCGCGTCACGGCGGAAGGTGGCCCAGGCAATCGCAATGACGGTGAGATCGATGCCGCGCTCCACGGTGAGGAAGGCAGCGTTGGTGCTGAAAGCTATGCCCGTGACGAAAAGCCCCAGCACGGGAAGCAGTGGCCAGTAACGATCTTGTTGTGGCGCTTCTTGAGACCGAATTTCCCCAGCAGTGATGTCACAGCGTTACTAATCCCTCAATTGTGTCGCGGCCCCCAGTGCGGCCCCCCAAAGACCCGATACCGGGCTCTCTGTTCCCCGCGTCAGCCTACCGAAGCATGGCTGCGGCCGCGATGGGGAGCGCCCCCCTAGCGCTGCGGGACAGGCCGCCGCCACGGTCGACTATAGCGTGATACGCCAACAACTGGATAAACCCGCAGGTCGCGGCCGGGGACGGTAAACGGCTAGTCGAGGACCAGGCCTTTTCCTTGACCGCGTGCCAGAAGCACGGGATGGATTTCGCCGAACCCGCGGACATTTTCAGCAGGCTGCGGAACGAGAATGAAGCGCTTGTCCTGGTCCAGCGCGGAAGCAGTCATGGAGTCGATCAGGACCGTTCCCGGATCCGCCAACGTGGTAAGCCGGGCGGCGAGGTTGACTGTGGGGCCGTAGATGTCCCCGAGCCGGGACAGGATCCTGCCCCAGACCATCGCCACCCGCGCTTCCGGCAGGATCTCGTCTTCGGTGAACGCCTGTGCCAGGGCCAGCGAGATCTCGGCACCGGCAGCCGGCGTTTCCGCGATATACAGGACTTCGTCGCCTACGGTCTTGACCAGCCGCCCGCCGCCAACGGAAATGATCTCGGCGCATTTGTTCTCAAAGCGCTGGACCAGCCGGGCGAGGGTCTTTTCATTCATCCGGCGGGAGAGACTCGTATACGAAACCAGGTCAGCAAAGCCGACAGCGCGGGCCAGCGGCAGCGGGGCGTCGTCTTCGTCCCCGTCGCGGCCTTCTTCGCTGGCCTGCAGGCCGGCCTCGGCGCGCACGGCCAGGCGTTGCACGCCGGCATTGAGCTGCCGCCGCCACGAATAGACCAGCATCTCCTCCAGCGCGTCCAGCAGGGAGGGCAGTTCCTTCACCAGGCGCTTGCGGGCCACAGCGTCGGTGACGCCCTGCTCGTGGACCATGTCCTCCACCAGGGCCTCGATCTGCCAGACCACCATGCGGTCTGTCATCTGTCCGATGGACCGGGTCACGGAGATGGCGGCCTCTTCGGTCAGCACCCCGGTGCGGACCAGATCAACCACGGTGGACAGCGCAGCCTGATCCCGTTCGGTGAAGGCGACGTCTTCGTCGCCGAAGTTCGGGAAGCCGAGGGCACGCCACAGCTTACGGGCAGAAAGGAGGGACAGCCCTGCGCCGGCGGCCACCTCACGGCGCCGCAGCTTCCGTTCGCCGCCCAACAGCCGGGCCTCGAGAGCCTTGGCAGCCACTCGTTCCGGAGAGAGTGTGCCTGTCGCCGGGTGGGCGGCTTCGGGCACGGCGGGAGCCGGCAGGTCCGCTTCGTCCCGCTGGTCCTCATCGTTCATCGTCTCCACCTTCTCTCAACTCCCACGGCAGCACTTCGTCTGTGTAATCCGATATCTCATCAGTCCCCGGGTCCCCGCCCACAGGCAGTTCGTCAATCGCATCCAGCACGAAGTCCCGGAACCGCACTGCTTCCGGGACGTCCTGGATGTTCACCACACCTTGGTACCCGGTTTCCAAGGATATATTCCCGGAGCGCAATATGCGCTGCAGCACCGACTGGTGGACCGTCACGTTGCGGATCGACGCGAGGTTGACCTGCTCGTCCCGGCGCCGCACCATGCCATAGCGGGCAATAATCCGCCGGCTCGTGAGGATGTACCGGGTTGCCTGCCACCGCAGGAGCCGAGGCAGGCAATATGCCAACCATATCCACGCAGCGGCCAAGACGCATGCAAGGACGATCCAGGGTGTCCAGTCAGCGGAAGCCACCGGCACCAGCCGGGTAGCCTCGCCCCGCACGGTCCAGGCACTGGCAAAAGCTGCAGCGGCCGGTGCGGCAATAAAGGCTGCGGCCGGGCCGACCAGCTTCCTCGGCTGCGGGCGGGTGATCGTAATGACCTGCTCGCCCGGCACGAGGCCTTTACGCATAGCCGCTTTCAGCGCCCTGGCCTGGCGGGGTCCACGGGCGCAGGTGGACAACATCGCCGGCGGTGACCACATGCTCGCGGCGATCCTTGTCCACCACCAGCAGTGAGCCGTACTCGTCCAGCCTCGAAGCGTGCCCGATGATCTCGTGGTCACCGGGCAGCTGCGCGCGCACTTGCTTGCCCAGCGTCGCCATGGCGGACTCCACCCGTTTGTGGAGCGAAGGGCCGCCGGCAATCCCGGCGGCGGGGTCGCCGTCGGCATTGCAGAAGCTGCGGTAGAGCACGGCGAAATGGGCGAGGTAGCTCTTGAGCAGCACGGTCCGATCAACAGTCAGCGGTTCTTCCAGGGCAACCGACGTCGCTGTGGGCACCGGGAGTTCCGACGCGGTCAAAGTCACGTTCAGGCCGGTCCCCAAAATGACCGGAGGAACAGAACCGTCCCCCATGGGCCCCAGCTGGGCCAGGATCCCCGCGATCTTGCGGCCACGGACCAGGACATCATTGGGCCACTTGAGCTCGGCCGGAAGGCCCGCGGTCTCAAGAAGCGTCTGCCGCAGCGCCAGCGCGCCCAGCAGTGATAGCCACGAATACGTGTGCGTGGGCAGGGGCCTGCCCTCGGCATTGGCGGGCCGCAGGACCAGGGACACCGACACGGAGCTCAGCGGCGGCGCTTCCCACCGCCGGTCCAGGCGTCCGCGGGCAGCGGTCTGGTACTCGGCTGTCAACACCGACAGGTCCGGCCACTCCTTTGGCTCAACCGTCACCGAGCGCAGGAGGTCCGCGTTGGTGGAACCGGTGGAGTCCACCACCACCACCTTGGCGATGCCGGTGGCCGCCAGGAAATCCTGGTCCGCCAAGGCTCCACGATCCAACGGATTTCCTGGGGTGTGTGAGTCATCCATGGTTGAATCCTATCGACTCAGGCGCCGCCGCTGGCTGTTCCCACAGCCACATGACTGGAACCCGCAGCTCAGAGGAATATGTCCGGAACCAGGCGATCCTCCGCGGCCCCGAGGCTGTACGGACGGAAGTCGGTGACACCCGCCGCGCGGAGCACCTGTTCGTCCGTGTAGAAGTTGCCGCTGGGTGCACCGGCGCCGGCCAGATTGCCGCCGGTCAGGACGGCGTGGGCTGCGTCGGCCATGATCTGTGGTCCGCGCGCGGCCTGGACGATCTCCTGGCCGCCGGGCATGTTCCGGATGGCCGCGGTATCGATAAGGGTGCACGGCCAGAGCGAGTTGACGTTGATTCCGTCGGCCTTGAGTTCTTCGGCAAGGCCCAGCGTGGTGAGGCTCATCCCGTATTTGGCCATGGTGTAGGCCAGGTGCCTGCCTGCCCAGTGGGGGTCAAGGTTCAGGGGCGGCGACAGCGTCAGGATGTGTGCGTGGGCCGATTTGCGCAGGGCGGGCAGTGACAGCTTGGACAGCAGGAACGTGCCGCGGACATTGATGTCCTGCATCAGGTCGTAGCGTTTCATGTCCACGTCGTCGGTGGTGGAGAGATCGATCGCGGATGCATTGTTGAGCACGATATCGATCCCGCCGAAGCGTTCGACGGCGGCCGCCACGGCTCCTGCGACGTCTTCGTCGCTGCGCACATCACCGACGATTGCCAGGGCGTGGCCCCCGGCGGCCTCCACCTGCTCGGCGGCGCTGAAGACGGTGCCTGCCAGCTTGGCGTGGGGCTGGCCGGTCTTGGCCATCAGGACAATATTGGCACCGTCCTGTGCCGCCCGGGTGGCAATGGCCAGCCCGATGCCGCGGCTGCCGCCGGACATCAGAATGGTGCGGCCCCGAAGGGACCCGGCGGCCTGGTACGGCGTTGCGGCAGTGGACCGTGCGTCGTTGCTGGAAGTCATGGCTCCACTGTAGCCGAGGTATGTTACTGGTGAGTAACATAGGGCTGACCGCTGGAAAGTGCGGAAAATTGTAGGTTTTCTACAGTCGTCCCACACAGATGCGTCATTAGACTAGCCAGCAGGGTTCGTCTTTTGTGTGGAATCTACTTAAATCCCGCACCTGACCTGCCAGTTACCACCGCACGCAGCACCACATTGTTACAGCACCAATCTGCTACAGAGCCGGAGACACTTGATGAGCCACGATCTGACAACGACAGCGGGAAAGATCGCCGATTTCCGCGACCGCCAGGCCCGTGCAGAACAACCCTCCGGCCCCGAAGCCATCGAGAAGCAGCACGCACGCGGCAAGAACACTGCCCGCGAGCGCGTGGACCTGCTGCTGGACGAAGGCTCGTTTGTGGAGCTTGACGCGCTGGCGGTGCACCGCTCCACCGCCTTCGGCATGGAAAAGAAGAAGCCGCTCGGCGACGGGCTGGTCTCGGGCTACGGCACCGTGGACGGGCGTCCCGTTGCCGTCTACAGCCAGGACTTCTCGGTCTACGGCGGATCGTTGAGCCAGGTCAACGGCGAGAAGATCGTCAAGGTCCAGGAATTCGCCCTGCGCAACGGCTGCCCCGTAGTGGGCATCCTCGACGGCGGCGGTGCCCGCATCCAGGAAGGTGTGGCCTCCCTTGCCATGTTTGCCGACATCTTCCGCAATAACGTCCACGCTTCCGGCGTCGTCCCGCAGATCTCGCTCATCATGGGACCGTCAGCCGGCGGCGCGGCCTACTCCCCCGCCCTCACGGACTACGTGGTGATGGTGGACAAGACCTCGCACATGTTCATCACGGGGCCGGACGTCATCAAGACCGTCACGGGCGAAGACGTGGACATGGAAACCCTCGGCGGCGCCCGCCAGCACAATGCCAACACAGGCACCTCCACGTACCTCGCCTCCGACGAAGCCGATGCCATCGATTTCGTCCGCGAGCTGCTGGACTTCCTGCCGTCCAACAACCTCGCCGAGGCCCCGGTGCTGGAGCACCAGCAGGAGCTGGAGATCAACGACGACGACCTCGCCCTGGACACGCTCGTCCCCGACTCTGCCAACCAGCCGTACGACATGCGCACAGTCATCGAACAGATCGTTGACGACGCACACTTCCTGGAGATGCAGTCCCTGTATGCCCCCAACGTCATCATCGGCTACGGCAGGGTTGAGGGACACACCGTGGGGATCGTGGCCAACCAGCCGCTGCAGTTCGCCGGCACGCTGGACATTGCAGCCTCGGAGAAGGCCGCCCGCTTCGTCCGGAACTGCGACGCCTTCAACGTCCCCATCATCACCCTGGTGGATGTGCCCGGCTTCCTGCCCGGCAAGGACCAGGAGTTCCAGGGCATCATCCGCCGCGGCGCCAAGCTGCTGTACGCCTACGCCGAAGCCACCGTCCCCAAGCTGACGGTCATCACCCGCAAGGCTTACGGCGGCGCGTACATCGTGATGGGCTCCAAGAAGCTCGGCGCGGACCTGAACCTGGCGTGGCCCACGGCGCAGATCGGCGTGATGGGTGCCCAGGGCGCCGTCAACATCCTGTACCGCCGCGACCTGGCCGCCGTTGCGGAGGCCGGCGGGGACGTTGAGGCCCGGCGCGCCGAGGTCATCCGCCAGTACGAAGAAGAGTTGCTGAACCCCTACCAGGCCGCCCAGCTGGGCTACGTGGACGCGGTCATCGCACCGTCCGATACCCGGGGCCAGATCATCAGGGGCCTCCGCGCCCTCCGCGACAAGCGGGCGAGCCTGCCCACCAAGAAGCACGGGAACATCCCGCTGTGATCGCGAAAGATCCGCTGGTCGGAGCCCCGTTGGTTGAGCCTGTCGAAACCAATGCGCCCGCCGATGCCCCCGTGCTCTCTGTGGTCAAAGGGCAACCCTCGGCCGAGGAACTCGCGGCGCTGACCGCCGTCGTGCTTTCCCTGGGCAGCGCGGACGCCGTGGCCGACGGGAAGCCCACCGCCCGTGACTGGGTGCGCCGCCAGCAGCTGCGGCTCGCCCCGACGCCGGGTCCCGGCGCCTGGAGGCGGAGCCGGGGTTAGGCTCGTGGGGTGACTACCGAAGCCGCCCCCGCCGCCCGTCCGCACTCCGCCATCGATGCCGTGGCGGATGACTATACCGACACGCTTATCCGCCTGAACCCGTCGCTTGCCACCGAGTTGGGGCTGCCGGGGCATGAGACCGAGTACCCGGATTACTCCCCCGCCGGCATCGCTGGTTTCGCAGCGGAAGCCCGCAAGGCCCTTGCTGCCCTGGAGGGCCTCACGCCCCAGGACGACGTCGATACCGTCACCCTGGACGCCATGCGGGAACGGCTGGGCCTCCAGCTGGAAATCCACGAGTCCGGCTGGGACGTGGCGGAGCTGAACAACATCGCCTCCCCCGCACAGGACATCCGGGCCATTTTCGACCTGATGCCCACAGACACCGCTGAGCACTGGGAACACATCGCCGGCCGCGCGCTGAACGTCGGGGGCGCCCTCCGCGGCTACACCGAATCACTGCGCCAGGCCCGGGACGCGGGCAAGGTCGCGGCCGAACGCCAGGTTTCAATCGTCATCGAGCAGACCACCAAATACGCCGCCGAAGACGGCTTCTTCGCCAAGCTCACCACCGAGGCCCGGACTGCGGACGGTCCCCTGCCGGGCGAAACGCAGGAAACGCTCGACGCCGGCGCTGCCGCTGCCCGGCGTGCCTACCGGGAGCTCGCGGAGTTCCTCCGCACGGAACTGCTCCCTGCCGCGCCGCAGCAGGACGCAGTTGGCCGGGAACGCTACGCCCTGGCCTCGCGCTCCTTCCTGGGCGCCGCCGTCGACCTCGAAGAGACCTACGCGTGGGGAGTCCAGGAACTCGACCGGCTCATCGCCGAGCAGGAAAATGCTGCGTCCATCATCAAGCAAGGGGCCAGCGTCGAGGAGGCCAAGGACGTCCTCAACAACGACCCTGCCCGCCAACTCAAGGGAACGGAGGCCCTCAAGGCGTGGATGCAGGAACTCTCGGACAAGGCAGTTGCTGAGCTTGCCGGCGTGCACTTCGAGATCCCGGACGTGATGAAGAAGCTTGAATGCCTTATCGCCCCGACCGACGAGGGTGGCATTTACTACACGGGCCCCTCGGATGACTTCAGCCGTCCCGGCCGGATGTGGTGGTCAGTTCCTGCCGGCGAAGACACTTTTACCACCTGGGCCGAAACCACCACGGTCTTCCATGAAGGCGTCCCCGGCCACCACATGCAGGTGGCCACCGCCACCTACCGGCGGGAACTGCTGAACAAGTGGCGGCGCAACATCTGCTGGACCTCCGGCCACGGCGAGGGCTGGGCCCTATACGCCGAAAAGCTTATGCAGGAGCTCGGGTACCTGGCCGATCCTGGCGACCACATGGGCATGCTGGATATGCAGCGGATGCGGGCGGCCCGCGTGGTGTTCGACATCGGCGTCCACCTGGAACTGGAGATCCCCGAACGCTGGGGTAGCGGAACATGGACCCCGGAGGCGGGCTACGAGTTCCTCAAGGAAAACCTGCCCATCAGCGAAGGCCAGCTCAAATTCGAATTCACCCGCTACCTCGGCTGGCCCGGCCAGGCCCCGTCCTACAAAGTGGGACAGCGCCTCTGGGAACAGATCCGGGCCGACCTCGAAACCCGGCCCGGCTTCGACCTCAAGGCCTTCCACACGCGAGCGCTGAACATCGGCTCCGTAGGCCTCGATACCCTCCGCCGGGCGCTGCTCTCTTAGGTCTCTCGTGGCCCCGGCGGGGCCCGCATCCTCGGCGTGCTGCTCCTTCGTCGCTCTGACGCACGCTGCCGGATGCGGCCCCCACCGGTGATTGAGCCTGTCGAAATCCCCTCCTCGGTGAGACTCTTGCCACATCCGGGCTGGGAATAACTTCACAATTGCCTTGTAGGGCGGCGGATTTAGAGGGATTCCCGGGCTTTGAACGCGATTGGGCAGCGTAACATTTCTCAACATCTGTTCGCGGTGATAAGAAACCCGGGCCTAGCGTGTTCTGGTGAGCACTCAAACCCGCACCCCCGAATCCGCAGGAAAGACCGGCTTCCAGCTGCCCACGTGGGCCGGCTCGTTCGGTTTCCAGATCATCGCCGCCCTCATTGTGGGCCTTGGCCTCGGCCTGCTGGCCAAGTACACGGGCAGCACCAAGGCAGAGCCCAACGGTCTCGGCGCCACGCTGCAGACCATCGGCTCCAGCTACGTTTCACTGCTGCAGACCGCGGTGGTTCCGCTGATCTTCACCGCCGTGGTGAGCTCGATCTCGAACCTGCGCCAAGTCTCCAACGCCGCCAAGCTGGCCTGGAACACCCTGCTGTGGTTCGCCATCACGTCCCTGATCGCCGTCGTGATCGGCATCGGCCTCGGCGTGCTCCTGCAGCCCGGCGCCAACACCGGCATCACCCAGGAGGCCAAGTACGCCGGCAAGTCCGGTGACTGGTGGTCCTTCCTGATCGGGCTGTTCCCCAAGAACTTCCTCGGCCTCGGTGCCAGCTCCACCGTGACTGAAAGCGCCACCGCGGCCACCACAGTCAGCACCTCCATCAGCTTCAACGTGCTCCAGATCCTGGTGATTGCCATCGCCGTCGGCGTCGCCGCCCTCAAGGTCGGCAAGGCTGCCGAGCCGTTCCTGAACCTCAACGCTTCGGCGCTGGCCGTCATCCAGAAGGTCCTCTGGTGGATCATCCGCATCGCCCCGCTCGGCACGGTGGGACTGATCGGCAACGCCGCGGCCGTATACGGCTGGGACACCATCGGCGCGCTCGGCAAGTTCACCTTCGCCATCTACGTTGGCCTGGCCCTGGTGCTGTTTGTGGTTTACCCGACGCTGATCCGCTCGCACGGCCTGTCCGTGAAGCAGTACTTCTCCGGGGTATGGCCCGCCGTGCAGCTCGCGTTTGTGTCCCGCTCCTCGATCGGAACCCTGCCGCTGACCCAGCGCGTCACCGAGCGCAGCCTGGGTGTTCCCCGCGCCTACGCTTCCTTCGCCGTACCCCTGGGGGCCACCACCAAGATGGACGGCTGCGCCGCGATCTACCCCGCGATCTCCGCCATCTTTGTGGCCCAGTTCTTCGGCGTCCAGCTGGAAGCCAGCCACTACCTCCTCATCGCGCTCGTCTCGGTTCTCGGTTCCGCCGCAACGGCCGGCACCACCGGCGCAGTCGTAATGCTCACCCTGACGCTCTCCACGCTGGGGCTGCCTCTGGCCGGCGTGGGACTCCTGCTGGCGATCGATCCCGTCCTGGACATGGGCCGCACCGCGGTCAACGTCGCGGGCCAGGCACTGGTCCCCACCATCGTGGCCAAACGGCAGGGCATGCTCGACGAGGCGCTCTACAACGCACCCCGCAACGGCACTCCGTTTGTGGACGACGACGCCGACTCCTCCGCCGCGGATCCTTCCGCCATCGCCGGAGGTACTGACTCTCCGGAAGCCGGACGCGAACTGGCCGACGCGAAGGCCTGACCCACAGCTCGAACAGCAAACAGGAGAAGTCCCCGGGAAGTGCTCCCGGGGACTTCTCCTTATTCTGTGCCGGGATTCGCTCAGCCCGGCCTCTTGTTAGCGGCCGCCACCTCCGATGACTCCGTTCTGGACCGCCTTGGTCACGGCGTCGGCCTCGGCCTGGGTCAGCTTGCCGTCGGTGACGGCCTGGTCCAGGCGCGTCTTCAGGGCCGCGGCGCGATCTGCCTGCTCGGCGGTGCGCAGCTCTTCAAGCGCCGCCGTGACCTTGGCCTCGTCGATGCCGAGCGTCGCCGCGAGGGACTTCGCGAGCTCGGCCTGCTTCGCGGCCGGGTCCGGCCGGGTTCCTTCAGTTCCGTCGGCCGGCGGGGTGGTGGGCTTGTTGGCCTCGCGGTAGGCCTTCAGGGCCTCCGTCACCTTGGCCTCGTCCACGCCCAGCTTGGTGGCAAGTTCCGCTGCGTCCACGCCGCGGAAGCCGCCGTGGCCATGGCCGCCCCGCAAGCCCTTCCCTTCAGCTGGGGCAGTGCCGGTGCTCCCGTCGACGGAGGCGCTTGAGCTGGCGCTGGGGGTGGGCGTCGGCGTCGTGGTTGCGGACGCCATGCCGGCGACGCCGATCCCGGCGCCAAGGGCCAGCGCGGTGCCCGTGAGGCCAAGGGCAATTCTCTTTGTGCGTACCATTCTTGTCTCCTGGATCTGCCGTCCGGTGACGGCTGGTGAAGATGTCCCAGACGGGACTCTTCCAGTCTTCGGCGGCAGGTTCAGGCTCAGCTGTCGGGAACCTTTCATCTTCCTGTGAATCAACTTGCGCGGCGTGCAAACTTGCACGTAGTGTAATTTAATGCCCGAACTTCTCTCGCGCCGTGAGCTGAACAAAGCCGCCACCCGCCAGGCCATCACCGATGCCGCTTTGACCCTGCTGCGCGCCCGGGGACCCGGGAATTTCACGGTGGAAGACATCGCCGAATCTGCCGGGGTCTCGCGCCGCACCTTCTTCAACTACTTCAGCAGCACCGAGGCCGCGCTGGCCTCCATGACGCACGGGTTCCTGGACAACGCCCTTCAGCAGTTCCGGCAGCGGCCCACCGACGAGCCCATCCTCGAATCGGCGCGCGCTGCCCTGATGCAGCTGGCCGACCCCATGACGGTGGCGCCGCTGGCTGAACTCTTCACCTTCACCCAGGACAACGCGGTCCTGTCCCGGTCCGAACTTGAGGCGTGGGACCACTGCACCGAAGAGATCATCACCGCGGCCCGGGAGCGCTTCGCCGGAACCCCGGGCGCCGTCGTCGACGAACTGTACCTGCGCGCCCTCGCAGGCTCCGTCATCTCCTGCGGGAAGGCGGCCATGGACGTGTGGTTCGCCCGATGCGGCGCCGATCTCTCCCCCGCATCACTCGCTGTGCTGCGGCAACTGCTCATTGACGCCATGGGCCACCTCGGCTCCGGCTTCGGCAGCCCCGTTCCGGCAGCCAGCCCCTCCGCGACGTCCACAACCGCCACTACCCACCTCAACAAAGAACGGCTCTGACATGGCCCTGCTGCTCTACCGCCTCGGCAAGTTCGCCTACCGCCACCGCTGGCTGGTTATTTCGCTCTGGCTCGCGGCGCTCGTGGCCGTCGGCGGCTCAGCAGCGGCCTTCCACGGCACGCTGTCCAACAACTTCCAGATTCCGGGCACTGAGACGCAGCGGATCGCGGACAAGCTGAAGCAGGAACTGCCGGCAGCGTCGGGCGGCTCTGCCACGATCGTCTTTGAAGCCCCGGAAGGCGGCTTTACTGACGGAAGCCGCGCCGCCGTCACTGCCTCCCTCACCAAGCTTGGGGAACTGCCTGACGTCAAGGCCACGGTGGATCCGTTCGACACGCAGGCCCAGCTGGACCAGGCCGGGCATGAAATCGCCGACGGCGAGCAGCAGCTCACCGCGGGCAAGGCCCGCCTCGATGCCTCACGTGCCGAGCTCGACGCCGGCACCGCGCAGCTGAACGACGCGGAACAGCAGCTCGCCGCCGGCGGCGCAACCCCAGCCATGGTCGAGGCCAAGCTCGGAGCGCAGATGGCCGCCCTGGCACAGGGCCAGGCGCAGCTCGACGCCGGCACACAGGAGTGGGAGGACGCCAAGGCCAAGCTCGATCTGGGCAAGCGGCAGGCGGAGGCATCCGGCGGGATCCGGTTTGTCTCGGCGGACGGCCAGGCTGCCGTGGCACAGGTGCAGTTCAACACCTCCATCAACGCCCTCACCCCGGCGGTGCGCCAGCAGGTCCAGGACATCGCGCATGAGACTTCGTCCGTGGGCGTGACGGCGCTGGCCAGCAAGGAAATCACCGAAGACATTTCAGAACTCTTCGGCACGGCCGAAATCATCGGCATCGGTGTGGCGGCCCTGGTCCTGATCCTGATGCTGGGGACGCTCATTGCCGCGGGCCTGCCGCTGCTGATGGCCGTCATCGGCGTCGGTGTCGGCGTGGGCATCACGTTCGCCCTGTCCGGCGCCTTCGAGATGAGCTCCATCTCCCCCATGCTCGCGCTGATGCTTGGCCTCGCCGTGGGCATTGACTACTCCCTGTTCATCGTCAACCGGCACCGGACCCAGCTGCTGGCAGGCATGGACCCCGAGGAATCCGTGGCACGCGCCACCGGAACCTCGGGCAACGCCGTGCTTTTTGCCGGCCTGACGGTCATCATCGCCCTGGCCGCCCTGGTGGTGCCCGGGTTGCCGTTCCTGAGCGTGATGGGCCTGGCAGCTGCCGGCACCGTCGCGGTGGCCGTCCTGGTGGCGCTCACCCTGACCCCGGCCCTGCTGTCCCTGATCGGCCGGCGCATCATTTCCCGGCGGGCCTGGGCCAAGGCCGAGGCCCACAACGCCGAGGCCGGCCACGAGGTTGCCGACGAGGCCAAGGATGAGGAAAACAGCACCCGGGGCTGGGGCGGCCTGGTTACCAGGCACCCCGTCGTGGCGCTCGTCGCCGGCGTACTCGTGCTGGGAACGCTGGCCCTGCCCGCCGCGCAGCTCCAGTTGGCACTGCCCGACGGCGGCTCCGAACCGGTGGACTCCGAGGCCTACCAGGCCTATGACGTCACCGCCCGCAGCTTCGGCGAAGGCGTCACCGGACCCATTGTGGTGGTGGGTGAATTCCCGGCCGGCCTGGACGAAGCCCAGGCCCAGGAACTGCAGTATGACGTCGCGGACCTGATCCGGGGCGTGGACAACGTGGTGGCAACAGTGCCCGTGGCACTGAGTGAAGACGGCCGCACCGCCGTGTTCCAGGTCATCCCGGCAGAGGGGCCCGCCAAGGCCGGCACAGTGCAGGTGGTGAGCGAACTCCGCGAACGCGGCACCCAGATCCAGGCCGAAACGGGGGTCACCATCGGCCTGACCGGGCAGACCGCCGGCAACATCGACGTCTCCACAAAACTCGGTGACGCCCTGCCGCCGTACCTGGCGATCGTCGTCGGGCTTTCCCTCATCCTGCTGCTGCTGGTATTCCGCTCCATCGTGGTTCCCTTCCTGGCAACCGGCGGTTTCCTGCTGTCCCTGGCCGCCGCGTTCGGCCTGGTGGTGGCCGTCTACCAGTGGGGCTGGCTGGGCGGCTTGTTCGACGTCGCCAATCCCGGCGCGGTGCTGAGCTTCCTGCCGATCATCCTGATCGGTGTGCTGTTCGGCCTGGCGATGGACTACCAGGTGTTCATCGCGTCCGGCATGCGTGAGTCCTATATGCATGGCGCGCCGGCCAAGAAGGCCGTACGCATCGGCTTCAGCCATGCCGGCGCCGTGGTGACCGCCGCGGCGATCATCATGGTCAGTGTGTTCGCCGGCTTCATCTTCAGCCACCTGACCATGGTCCGGCCGCTGGGCTTCGCCATGGCGTTCGGTGTGCTGCTGGACGCGTTTGTGGTCCGCATGACCATCGTCCCTGCTGTGATGTACCTGCTCGGCGAGAAGACCTGGTGGCTGCCGAAATGGCTGGACCGGATCCTCCCGGATGTGGACGTGGAGGGCGCCCGGCTGGAACGCCGCGAAAACGAGCCGCAGAAGCTGACCGAGCCCGTCCACTAGGCTAAAGCGGTGACCCGCCTCATCCTCGCCTCCCAGTCCCCCGCCCGCACCAAGCTCCTGGCCGACGCCGGTATCCGGCACTCCGTGCTGGTCTCCGACGTGGACGAGGAAGCGGTCCAGGCGCGCTACGGCGTCACGGATCCGCACGATACCGCGCTGCTGCTGGCCCGCGCCAAGGCCGAGGCGGTAGCCGCGTTGCCGGAAGCGGAGGGCGCGCTGGTCATTGGCTGCGACTCCGTCTTCGAGTTCGACGGCGAGGCGCACGGCAAACCGTACACGGCCGCCGTCGCCCGCGAACGGATGCTGCGGATGAGCGGCAACAGCGGTGTCCTGCACACCGGGCACTGGCTGGTGGACTGCCGCGCGACGGCAGCCGATGACGAGCCCGCCGAGATAGGCACCGACGCAGCGGCCGACGGCGGCAGCCCGGCACCGGGATCCGGCGCCACGCTCGGGGCGGTCGCCTCCGCCGAGGTCCACTTCACGGAGATGGATCCGGAAGAGATCGACGCGTACATCGCCACGGGCGAACCGCTGCACTGCGCCGGCTCTTTCACCATAGACGGCCTGGGCGGGGCGTTCATCCGGAAGGTGGACGGGGACCCGCACGCCGTCGTCGGGCTGTCAGTCTCCACGCTGCGCGGTCTCCTCGGGCACGCAAACGTACGCATCACGGACCTGTGGTCCGCCGAATAATTGCGGCGATTTTCCGACCAATTGTAGGTTCCCTACAAAGCTGCGCCCGTTTACACGCGGAAACCGCAAGTAATATCGGCGGAACCCACAAAATCGCGCTAGGCTCCCTGAAGGAAAGAAGGAGACGCCTTGTCAGCAAATTTGGAGCAGTCCGCTAGTCCCGTGCAATCGAACCTCACCAAGGTGCTGATCGCAAACCGAGGCGAAATCGCAGTGCGCATCATCCGCGCGGCTCGCGACGAGGGCATTGCCTCCGTGGCTGTCTACGCCGATCCGGACCGCGACGCGCTCCATGTCAGGCTGGCCGACGAGGCCTACTCCCTCGGTGGCAACACCGCCGCGGAGTCCTACCTGGTGATGGACAAGATCATTGACGTTGCCCGCCAGTCCGGTGCCGACGGCATCCATCCCGGTTATGGCTTCCTCGCCGAAAACGCCGAGTTCGCCACCAAGGTCATCGCGGCCGGCATCACCTGGATCGGCCCGTCCCCCGAGGCCATCTCGGCCCTCGGCGACAAGGTGCAGGCCCGCCACATCGCGGAGAAAGTGGGCGCACCCCAGGTCCCCGGCACCGCCGATCCTGTGCAGTCCGCCGAGGAAATCCTCGAGTTCGTGGACAAGTTCGGCCTGCCCGTGGCCATTAAGGCAGCCTTCGGCGGCGGCGGCCGCGGCATCAAGGTGGCCCGCACCCGCGAAGAAATCCCGGAGCTCTTCGAGTCTGCCGTCCGTGAGGCCACTGCAGCCTTCGGCCGCGGCGAGTGCTTCATCGAACGCTTCCTGGACGCCCCTCGCCACGTCGAAACGCAGTGCCTCGCGGACGCCCACGGCAACGTCGTGGTCATCTCCACGCGTGACTGCTCGCTGCAGCGCCGCAACCAGAAGCTCGTTGAAGAAGCACCTGCCCCGTTCCTCACCGAAGAGCAGAACCGCCGCCTCTACGAATCCTCCAAGGCGATCCTGAAGGAAGCCGGTTACCTCGGCGCCGGAACCTGCGAGTTCCTGGTGGGCCAGGACGGCACCATATCCTTCCTCGAGGTCAACACCCGCCTCCAGGTGGAGCACTGCGTCTCCGAAGAGGTCACGGGGATCGACCTGGTCCGCGAACAGTTCCGGCTGGCGCGCGGCGAGGAGATCGGCTACGGCGACCCCGAGGTCCGCGGCCACTCGTTCGAATTCCGCATCACCGGCGAGGACCCGGGCCGCAACTTCATGCCCGCCCCCGGCACCATCACCACCCTGAAGAACCCCACAGGCCCCGGCATCCGGATCGACTCCGGCGTGGAGGAGGGCGATGTCATCAGCGGCAACTTCGACTCGATGCTCTCCAAGCTGATCGTCACCGGCGCCACCCGCGCCCAGGCCCTGCAGCGTTCGCGGCGCGCCTTGGAGGAAATGGTGGTGGGGGGCATCCCCACTGTTATCCCGTTCGACCTCGCCGTTGTTTCGGACCCGGCTTTTGCGCCCGCGGAAGGGCCTTTCAGCATCCACACCCGCTGGATTGAAACCGAATTCGTCAACAACATTCCCGCCTGGACGCCGGACGGAACCGCTGAAGCCAGTGGCGACGCCGGTGAACGCCAGCGCGTGGTGGTTGAAGTGGGGGGCAAGCGCCTCGAGGTTGTCCTGCCGGCCTCCCTTGGTTCGATCGGGGTGGGTTCCGCCGCCGGCGCGAAGTCCAACAAATCCAAGAAACGCCTCCGTTCAGGCGGAGCGGCTGCGGCCGCCGGCGGCGACGCGCTGACCTCCCCGATGCAGGGCACCATCGTCAAGGTTGCCGTGGCCAACGGCGACGTTGTGTCCGAGGGTGACCTTGTGGTGGTTCTCGAAGCGATGAAGATGGAACAGCCCCTGACCGCGCACCGTTCCGGCATCATCACCGGACTCAGCGCAGTGGCCGGTGAGACGGTTTCGGCCGGCGCCGTCATCGCCACGATCGAAGACTAGACCCTGCCGGAGGCACCCCATGCTCGCACCCAGTTTTGAAGAAGAAGTAGACCGCTACCACCTGGCGGTTCCGGAAATCACCCGCGGGAATCCCGGTGCCGTCAAGGACCTGTATTCCAGGCTCGACGACGTCACGCTGGCCAACCCGTTCGGCGGCATCGCACGTGGCTGGGCCCAGGTGGAGGCCCGGCTGGACCAGGCATCCCGGCAGTTCCAGGACGGCGAGATGCTCGGGTTCGACACCATCACGTCCTACACCGCACGCGACACGGCCTACCTGGTGGAAACGGAACACTTCCGTGCCCGGCTGGAGAGCGCTGCAGCGCCAGAGGAATTCGCGCTCCGTGTGACCAGCATCTTCCGGCGCGAAGAAGGCTACTGGAAGCTGGTCCACCGCCACGCAGACCCGGCCGCGCAGCCGCAGTCCCGGCGATCCTTCGCGCAGCCTGCCAGCCACTGACAGCAGTCGTGCCTACGGCGCCGGGGCTGTGCTCCGGCGCCAACCGCAGGCTGGCGCTGCGTCCTCTGGCGTTGAGCTGGGGCGAAAGGCACACTTAGCGTGTGAAGCCTTTCCTCCTCCTTGCCACCCGGGCTGAAGACGCCGCCGCCGAGGAAGAGTATGAGGCGTACCTGACGTATGGCGGGCTGACCCCTTCGCAGCTGAGGCGTGTCCGGCTTGAGGCCGCTCCCCTGCCGCAACTGGACCTGAACGATTACTCGGCGGTGATTGTGGGCGGCAGTCCCTTCACGTCCAGCGATCCGGCAGACCACAAGAGCGAAACCCAGCACCGGGTGGAGCGGGAACTGGCCGGGCTGCTGGACCGGATCGTGGCCCAGGACTTTCCATTCCTGGGCGCATGCTACGGGGTGGGGACTCTGGGCAGGCACCAGGGCGCCCTGATCGACAGGACCTTCGGCGAACAGCTGGGCGGGGTGGAAATCGAGCTGACGGAGGCGGGGCTCACGGATCCGCTCCTGTACGGGATGCCACGGCGTTTCACCGCCTTCACCGGGCACAAGGAGGCTTGCACCAGATTGCCCTCCCACGCGGTGCTGCTGGCATCCTCCCAGGCCTGCCCCGTCCACATGTTCCGCATCAAGCAGAACCTGTACGCCACGCAGTTCCACCCTGAGCTGGACGCGGAGGGCCTGGTGACCCGGATCGACATCTACCGCCACGCCGGCTACTTCCCGCCGGAGTCCGCCGAGGAACTCATGGCGGACGCGCGGACGTACACCGCCACCGAGCCCATGAAGATCCTCCGCAACTTCGTGGACCGCTACGCCAACTGAGCCTGCGGACGGGTGGCGAGCGCCGCCGCCGTGCGTTCCTCCGCGGTTGGTCCCGTCCGGACACAGCAAGGCCCGGCACGCTCCCCGCAATAACGGGGAACACGCCGGGCATTTCTGTCAGCAACCGGGCTGGAACGCCCGACGGCGGGGCCTCAGGCTACGTTGTTCTCGTAGTCCAGGTCGCGGGTTTCCTTGCTCACGAACAGCGCAATCAGCGTCAGCACCGACATCGCGGTCAGGTAGACACCCACCAGGACCGGGCTGCCGTCGGCCAGCTCCCAGAGCGCGACGGCGATGAACGGAGCCACGGCAGCACCCAGGATGCTGGACACGTTGTAACTGACGGCGGATCCCGTGTAGCGCACATTGGTGGGGAACAGTTCCGGCAGCAGCGCACCCATGGGGCCGAACGTGAGGCCCATCAGGGAGAAGCCGATGACCAACAGGGCCATGGTGCCCACGAAGCCGCCGCTGAACAGCGGGACGAACAGGAGGCCGAAAACGAAGATGCCGCCGGTGACGGACAGCAGCATCTTGCGGCGGCCGTATTTCTCCGCCAGCGGTCCGGAAACCAGGGTGAAGATGCCGAAGAAGACAACGCCGGCAATCAGCATCCAGAGGAAGTCGTTGCGGGTGAAGCCCAGGCCGGGAACAAATGCTGCCGCGGCGGCCTCGGACATCGGCTTGCCGGCCTTCTCGGCCGCAGCCCTGGCGGCATCCACGTTGGAGGCACGGGTGCCGTAGGTCAGCGTGAACGTGGTCATCAGGTAGAAGAGCACGTACGTGGCGAGCATGATGAACGTGCCCAGGATGAGCGGACGCCAGCTGGTCTTGAAGACCCGGGCCAGCGGCAGCTTGGCCACCTCATTGGATTCGAGCACCTTGGTGAAGGCAGGCGTTTCGATCAGCTTGAGGCGGACGTACAGGCCGATGATCACCATGACGGCGCTGAGCAGGAACGGCACGCGCCAGCCCCAGGCCAGGAAGTCGGCCGGTGTCAGTGTATAGCTGGCCACCAGGAAGATCACGTTGGCGATGATGAAGCCGATGGGTGCACCGAGCTGCGGGAACGTGCCGTAGATGGCGCGCTTGTTGGCCGGGGCGTTTTCGGTGGCCAGCAGGGCCGCGCCGCTCCATTCGCCGCCGAGGGCGAGGCCCTGGGCGAAGCGCATAACAACGAGCAGTGCCGGAGCCCAGAATTGCCAGCCCGGGACCAGCGCAGTGGGCAGGCAGCCGATCAGGAAGGTGGCAATGCCCATGGTCAGCAGCGAGGCCACCAGGGTGCCCTTGCGGCCGAACTTGTCGCCGAAGTGGCCAAAGACGATGGATCCCAGCGGGCGGGCCACGAAGGCCACCCCGAAGACAGCGAAGGAGCTGAGCAGCTGGGTGGTCTCGTTCTGGTTGGGGAAGAACAGCGCCGGGAAGACCAGCACGGCGGCGGTGGCGTAGACGTAGAAATCGTAGAACTCAACGGTGGTGCCGATCAGGCTGGCCACAATCACGCGGCCGCGTGAGTTCACCGCCTTGGGGGATCCTTGCTCCGCGGTGGTTTGCGTAGATGACATATGAACACTTTCCTGAGAACCGGCCGGGCCTGGTGAGACCCGGCGCACAGTAGTTAGAGTTCGATACTAGTTCCAGCCGTCCAGTCAATGGACAAAAGGTCCATCATGTGGACTGGTGGCACATGTCTCATCCTTCGGTCCGTTAACACTCCCTCACGCTGCGGGCCGGCTGCCGATAGGCAAATGTCACAGCGCGTTAACATACCGCGACTGTCCACGAAACGCGCGTTCTCTACCGTGGAAGAACAACATCCCCCATGAGGAGGTCCACCGTGACTGTTGACCGCAACGCAGATGCCGGCACCGGCAATTCCGTAGATATAGACACCGACCCGCTGCACGGAGGCGTGTCCTCATCCGCCAGCGCGCAGCCCTCCACCCGCACAACCGACGCCCCCGCCCTTGAATTCCGCCCTGGCCGCTGGATCGCCAACTGGAACGCCGAGAACAAAGAGCAGTGGGAGTCCGCCGGCCGGGCCATCGCCCGCCGCAACCTGAACTGGTCCATCTTCGCCGAGTTCCTCGGCTTTGTGGTCTGGCAGCTCTGGTCCATCGTGGTGGTCCAGCTGCCGGCAGCCGGCTTCACGTTCACCACCTCGGAAATCTTCTGGCTGATCTCCATGCCGAGCCTGGTAGGCGCCACCCTCCGGATCCCCTACACCTTTATGGTTCCCCGCTTCGGCGGCCGGAACTGGACCATCGTGTCCGCGCTCCTGCTCCTGATTCCCGCCGTCGGACTGGGACTTTGCGTCTCCAATCCGGAAACCCCGTTCGGTGTCATGCTGCTCGTGGCAGCACTTGCTGGCTTCGGCGGCGGCAACTTCGCCAGCTCCATGGCCAACATCACGTTCTTCTACCCGGCACGGGAGAAGGGCTGGGCCCTTGGCCTGAACGCCGCCGGCGGCAACATGGGCGCTGCCGTCGCGCAGCTCGCCGTCCCGATTGCGATCACCCTGCTCGCCGTCGGCAGCGTCAACCTGCCGATGGCCGGCTGGATGTGGATCCCCTTCATCCTGATCGCCGCCTTCGGTGCCTGGAAGTACATGGACAACCTCACCAGTGCCAAGGGTGACGTGGCCGGCTCGGTCGCGGCACTGAAGGAACCGCACCTGTGGATCATGGCACTGCTGTACATCGGCACCTTCGGTTCGTTCATCGGCTTCGCCGGCGTGTTCCCCAAGCTCATCAAGGACTACTTCCCGGCGTTCTCCTCCATCGGAGTCGGCACCGTGGCACTCTCGCTGGCCTTCCTCGGCCCGCTGGTCGGTTCACTCGCCCGCCCCTACGGCGGACGCATGGCTGACCGCATGGGCGGGGCCCGGATGACCGTGGCAGCATTCGCCGCCATGGCCGTCATCACCCTGACCATGATCTGGACCCTGCCGCTGAAGAACTTCTGGCTGTTCCTGGTCCTCTTCCTGCTGCTCTTCACGGCCAGCGGCTTCGGCAACGGCGCAACCTACCGGATGATCCCCATCATCTTCGCAACGTCCAGCCGGGCTGCGAAGTCCGGTGCCAGCACTGTTGAAACCCAGCGGCTGGCGTCATCGGCCCTCGGACTGATCTCGGCCATCGGCGCCTACGGCGGCTTCGTCATCCCGCAGGTCCTGAACGCCTCCAACACGGCCAGCGGTTCCTACACCCCGGCCTTCTACGGATTCGTCGGAGCCTATGCAGTAATGCTGGCGGTCTGCTGGTTCTGCTACATCCGCAAGGCCAACCGAAATGCGATGGGACACGTCTAACATGACCAAAAGCGCCGACACGCACTGCCCTTACTGCGCCCTGCAGTGCGCCATGACGCTCACGTCACCAGCGGTACTGACCCCGGCTTCCAAGCCGGGGTCAGTCCCCGTGCCGGCTGAATCCGCAGCGCTGGCCGCTGCGGACGCCACCCTGAAGGCCCCCCTCCTCGAAGTGAGCGGCCGGGACTTCCCCACCAACCGGGGCGGCCTCTGCCGCAAGGGCTGGACCTCAGCCACGCTCCTCAACCACCCCGGACGGGTCACCGAACCCCTGCTCAAGGGCGCCGACGGCGTCCATCGCCCCATCGGCTGGGACCAGGCCCTGGCGCTGGTCACCACCGCCGTGAAGGACACACAGGCACGCTACGGGAAGGACGCCGTCGGGGTTTTCGGCGGCGGTGGCCTCACCAACGAGAAGGCCTACATGCTGGGCAAGTTCGCCCGCCTGGCCCTGGGCACCTCACGCATCGACTACAACGGCCGCTTCTGTATGTCCTCCGCCGCGGCCGCCGGGATGCGCGCCTTCGGCCTGGACCGCGGCCTCCCGTTTCCGCTGGCAGACCTGGACTCGGCCAGCACCATCATGATGCTCGGCTCCAACGTGGCAGAAACCATGCCGCCGTTTGTGCAGCACCTCCAGGGAGCCCGCGACGCCGGCGGGCTGATCGTGGTGGATCCGCGCCGTTCAGCCACGGCAAAGTTCACATCCGACGGCGGCGGCCTTCACCTCCAGCCCCTGCCGGGCACCGACCTCACCCTCCTGCTGGGCCTCTCGCACGTGATCATCCACGAAGGCCTGGCAGATGACGACTTCATCGCGGCACGCACCACCGGCTACGAGGCCGTGGTCCGCAGCGTCAACTCGTTCTGGCCCGAACGCGTCCAGTCCCTCACCGGCGTCCCGGCGGAGCTCATCCGGGAAACCGCCCGCAGGCTCGCCGACGGTGCGGGCAAGGGCGGCAGCTACATCCTTACCGGACGCGGCGTGGAGCAGCACGTGGACGGCACGGACACCGCCACCGCCGCGATCAACCTCAGCCTCCTCCTGGGCCTGCCCGGCTCACGGCGCAGCGGCTACGGCACCCTCACCGGCCAGGGCAACGGCCAGGGCGGCCGCGAGCACGGCCAGAAGGCCGACCAGCTCCCCGGCTACCGGAAGATCACCGACCCCGCCGCCCGCGCCCACATGGCCGGCGTCTGGGGCGTCCCGGAGAAAACCATTCCCGGGCCGGGATTGCCCGCCGTCCAGTTGCTGAAGTCGCTGGGACAGCCCGACGGCGTCCGGTGCCTTTTTGTGCACGCCTCCAACATCGCGGTGGCCTCCCCCGATGCAAACGCCGTCATCGCCGGGCTCCGCAGCCTGGACTTCCTGGTGGTCTGCGACTTCTTTATGTCCGAGACCGCCGCCGAAGCCGACCTCATCCTCCCGGTCCTGCAGTGGGCCGAGGAGGAGGGCACGCTCACCAACCTCGAGGGGCGCGTCCTCCGCCGCCGCCAGGCCCTGCAGCCGCCGGCCGGCGCACGCAGCGAACTGTGGATCATGGCCCGGCTGGCAGAAGCGCTCGAGGCCCCGTCCACGTACAGCGAAGATCCGGAAACAGTCTTTGAGGAACTGCGGCTGGCCTCCGCCGGCGGGCACGCCGACTACTCCGGCATCGACTACGCGATGCTGGACCGCGGCGAAGCCGCCTACTGGCCGTACCCCGTGGGGAGCACCGGCACGCCCCGGCTGTTCCTGGACACGTTTGCCCACTCCGGCGGCAAGGCGGTCATGACCCCGGTGACGCCCCGGCGTCGTCGTACGCCGGCCCCCAACCCGGACCCGGGCGCGAAAACCATGACCCTCATCACCGGCCGCCTCCTGGAGCACTACCAGTCCGGGACGCAGACCCGGCGGGTGTCCGAGCTGCTGGCCACCCAGCCCGAAGCGAAAATGCAGATCCACCCCGCCGCGGCGGCCGCCATGGGCATCACCGAAGGCGCCTTTGTCTCGGTGGCCAATGAACGCGGCGAGGTGTTCTGCAGGGCGGAACTCAGCACCGCGATCCGGCCCGAGACAATCTTCCTGCCGTTCCATTTCCCGGAACTCGAAAGCGCCAACCGCCTCACCGAGGCGGCAACGGATCCCATCTCCGGGATGCCCGAATTCAAGTTCAACAAGGTGTGGGTCCGGGCGGTCGCAACCGGACTTCAGAACAGTGTTCTTCAGACATCGGAGGCCTCATGAGTGAGCAGATTGTCATTGTTGGTTTCGGCCCCGTGGCTGCCCGCCTGATCGATGAACTGCTGCCCGCGGTCCGCAACGGGCACGTCAGCCTCACAGTCGTGGGCGAAGAAGCCGAGGCCGCGTACAACCGTGTCCTGGTGGCCGACCTCGGCGTCGGACGCACCACCGCCGATGCCCTGGCCCTCTCCGACGCCGCAGCCCTGGCCGCCGACGGTGTGGACGTCCGGCTCGGCGTGCGGGTCCGCCGCGTGGACCGGGCCCGACAGCAGGTGATCCTTACAGACGGGACCTCCGCCCACTATGAGCGGTTGGTCTTCGCCACGGGTTCCCGGCCCGTCATCCCCAACCTGACCGGCATCAACCCGGATCCGGCTTCCCCCGTCCTCCCTGCGGGCGTCACCGCGCTCCGGGATCTCCGCGACGCTTCGGTTTTGCGCGCAGCGGTCGACGGCGGCAAGCGAGTTGTGGTGCTGGGCGGCGGCGTCCTGGGCCTCGAGACAGCCCTCGCGGCTGCCGAGGAAGGCGCCACGGTTACGGTGGTGCACAACGGGCCGCACCCGCTGGGACGCAACATCGACCGGGGCGGCGGCGCGGTCCTCGCGGCCAGCCTGCGCCGGTGCGGCGTGCGGATGGCCGGCAACGCCCGGTCCACCGGGGTGGAGCACAACGCGCCCGACGGCGGATTCTCGGCACTGCTGCTCAATGACGGTTCGGCGATCGACGGCGACCTCCTGGTCCTCTCCTGCGGCGTCCGTCCCCGGACCGAGCTGGCCGAAGGCTGCGGCCTGTCGGTTGGTGCTGGCATCCTGGTGGACCACCGGCTCCGTGCCCACCACGAGCCGCACATCTTCGCGATCGGCGACTGCGCCGAGGTCCGTTGCCCGGATCCGGCCTGCAACGAGTGCCGCACCGCCAAAGGCCCGTCTGGTCTGGTGGGACCCGGATGGCGGCAGGCCGAATGGCTGGCCGAATACCTGACGCTGCTGGCTAACGGCACGCAGGAAGAGGCCGACGCGCTGCAGGAGCTGCCCCAGGAACAGGCCGGCGTGATTGTGCTGAAGGCACGTGGAATGAACATGGCTGTGGCCGGCGACAACGGTGCCGAACCGTGGGATGAAGACGTTCTCACCGCCGGCGCCGTGAACGGCCGGCAGCGCCTTCAGATCGCCCAGTGGGCCGATCCCGAACACGGCCGCTACGTGAAGATGACCACCCGCGGTGGAGTGCTGGAAGGCCTGGTGGCAGTGGGTATGCCGCGGACCGCCGCCGAGCTCGTGGGACTGTTCGAACGCGGTGCCGAACTGCCGGCCGACAGGTCACTGCTGCTCCGGCTCGATGGCCCGGACCAGCTGGCCGCGTCCGGTCCCGCCGATCCGGAAGGAACCGTGTGCCGCTGCGCCGGAGTCAGCGGCACCAAGATCCAGGGTGCCGTGGCGGATGGCTGCTCCACCGTGGCCGAGGTGTCCAAGGCGACCCGCGCCGGCACCGGCTGCGGCGGCTGCCACGAGGACATCAAGGGGCTCATCGAAAAACACTTCCAGGCGGCTCCCGCCGCCTGACTTGTCCTGAAGCCAGGAAGCCCGGACGTGTGCGCGTCACGGAATCGGACCCGGAACGGATGGCAGGTAGCATCGGGGCCATGAATGCCGACGAAGAAGACGACATCACCGAAGAACTGCTGGCCGACGCCGGGAAGCTGACCGGACTGAGCCTGGAACTCTTGGGCCTTGATCCGCACCCGGATGACATGACGCCGGAACAGAGGCTGCAGTTCGAGCCGGAAGACCTGGACGAAATGGCGGCTGTCTCGCCGGAAGACCGGAAAACCGCTGTGAGCCAGACACTCCTGCTGGCAGGCCTTCTGTGGAACTCGTCGGGCCTGCTCGTGGACCAGCTCTTCCGCGATCTCGGGACCATGACCGCACTGGATGCCGTCACTTCGTCCGACGTCGCCGGTTCCGCTGTGCTGTCCTCGCTGCCGCCTCAGTTCGCCACCAGCTACGACGCGACGTTTACCCGGAAGTTCCTCGTGGTCGCTTCCGATGTGACGGCATCGCTGGTCCGCGGCTGGACAGCCCCCGGATGCCTCGCAGCAGAGCTCGCCGTCCACTGCCTGCTCGATCAGGCGGAAATCACCGAGGACATCTATGAACTCGACCTCCCGAAAGACTGGCGTGCTCAGGTCGAGGAAGTCCTGTTGGAGGAGGCGGAGAGTCCAGCCCTCTACTCGGACAGCCCCGACATCCCGGAAATAGACGCCGGGAAGCAGCGTATCGAGGGCTGGTTCACCCCCTTTACTTCCGGCAGCACCGTGCCGCCCTACGCCCTGGCCTAGGCGTCGAGGCCGGGAATCCGGGCGGTCTTTAGGCCGGAGCCTTCGGAATCATGATCCACAGCGCGATGTAGACCAGCTCGCCTATCCCCACCAAGCCAAAGATCACAAAGCCGAGCCTGACCAGGAACTTAGGGATCCCGAATCGGGCTGAAAGGGCGGCGCATACGCCGCCGATGATTTTTCCGCGGCGTGGCCGCTCCAGTGCTGTAGTCATGCGGCCACGCTACCGGAGAATGCCAGCGATAGAGACTGCCGAGTCCCTCGGGTTTCGACAAGCTCAACCACCGGGGCTCGACCACCAGCGGGACCTGCTACATGTGGACGTGCAGGCGCCGGGCCGCTTCGGAGATGGACCCGCTCAGCGACGGGTAGACGGTAAAGGTGTTGGCGACGTCGTCGACGTGGAGCTTCTGGGTGACTGCAAGGGAAATGGCGAAGATCAGCTCGGAAGCGTTCGGCCCCACCACAACACCGCCAATCACGGTGCCGGAGCCCTTACGCGCGAAGATCTTGACGAAGCCGTCCTTGTGGTTGCGCATTTTGGCGCGGGCATTGCTCTTGAGCGAGAGTTTGACGATGTCGCCCTGGTATTTGCCGGACTGGATCTCGGCCTCGGAGACCCCCACATTCGCGATCTCGGGTGAGGTGAAGATGTTGGACGCCACCTGGTGAAGCTTGAGCGGCATAACGCTGTCGCCCAGGAAATGGGCGATCGCGATCCGGCCCTGCATTGCGGCCACCGAGGCCAAAGCCAGCACGCCGGTGCAGTCGCCCGCGGCGTAGATGTTCGGCGCCGTGGTGCGGGAGACGCCGTCGACCTTTATATGGCCGCTCTCGGTGAGGGCCACGCCGGCCTCTTCAAGGCCTATGCCGGCGGTGTTCGGGATGGAACCCACGCAGACCAGGCAGTGGCTGCCGGTGACTTTCGATCCGTCACCGAGGGTGACCACCACGCCGTCGTCGGTCCGCTCGACGGTTTCGGCACGGGCGCGGGACAGGACGCGCACACCGCGGCGCTCGAAGACTTCCTCCAGCACCTCCGCGGCGTCGGTGTCCGAACCGGGGAGCACCCGGTCGCGGCTGGAGATCAGGGTGACTTTGGAGCCCAGGCCGTTGTAGGCGGAGGCGAACTCGGCACCGGTCACACCGGAACCCACCACAATCAGTTCCTCGGGAAGCTCGTCAAGGTTGTAGATCTGCGCCCAGTTCAGGATGCGTTCCCCGTCCGGCCGCGCGGTGGGCAGCTCGCGGGGGTGCGCGCCGACGGCCAGCAGAATGGTGTCCGCTTCCACGATTTCGGTGCCGTCGGCGGTCAGGACCTCGATGGTGTGGTTGTCCAGGAGCTTGCCCGAACCCAGCAGGATGCGTACGTTCTGGTGCTCCAGCCCAGTGGAGATGTCGGTGGACTGTTGGCGGGCAAGGCCCAGCAGGCGGTCGTTAATGTGTTTGAGGTCGGCGCGCATCGCCGGCACAAAGTCGCCACCGTCGACGTCGAACTTCACTCCCAGCTCGCCCGCCTCACCGACGCGGGTCATCAGATCCGCCGTCGCGATCAGGGTCTTGGAAGGCACGACGTCGGTCAGCACGGCCGAGCCGCCCATGCCCGCGCGTTCGATGATGGTGACCTGCGCTCCCAGCGAGGCAGCGACCATAGCGGCTTCGTAGCCGCCGGGGCCACCTCCGAGGATTGCGATCCGGGGGGAGCTGAAATCAGGGTGCGTAGTCACAATCAACCATTCTCGCGCATCTGCGCAGGGACCACCAATAAAAGAGTGGCCCGTCACGGTGCCGTCTGCGGCCCGGCGCGACGCTGTTGCCACTGTGCACAGCGGCACCGGCACGATAACTTGTACCAGTGAGTAATACAGACTTCCAGAACACGGACCCTTTCGCCGCCGCGCGCTCCGCCGCTGAGTACATCGCGCAGGAGACCGGGGTGGACAATCACGACGTCGCGCTCGTCCTGGGCTCAGGCTGGGCTGAAGCCGCCGACCTCATCGGCGAGACCACGGCCACCCTGACCGCCGACACTGTCCCGGGCTTCCACGCCCCGGCCGTGGAAGGACATGTGGGCACCATCCGCTCGGTCCTTACCAAAGAGGGCAAACGCGCGCTGGTCCTGGGTGCACGGACGCACTACTACGAGGGCAAAGGCGTCCGCGCCGTGGTCCACGGCATCCGCACCGCGGCCGCTGCCGGCTGCAAGACACTGGTCCTCACCAACGGCTGCGGAGGGCTGAACGAAAGCTGGACGCCCGGCACCCCGGTGCTCATCAAAGATCACATCAACCTCACCGCCACGTCCCCGCTTGAAGGCGCAACGTTCGTTGATCTGACGGATCTGTACAGCTCGCGCATCCGTGCCCTCGCCCGTGAAGTGGACTCCTCGCTGGAGGAAGGCGTCTATGCCCAGTTCAGCGGACCGCATTACGAAACGCCGGCCGAAGTCCAGTACGCCAAGCGGATCGGCGCGGACCTGGTGGGCATGTCCACCGCATTGGAAGCGATCGCCGGCCGGCACGCAGGCATGGAAGTGTTCGGAATTTCGCTGGTCACCAACCTCGCAGCCGGCATCAGTGCCATGCCTCTCAGCCACCAGGAAGTCATCGAGTCCGGCCAGGCCGCCGGACCGCGGATTTCCAAACTGCTGGCTGGGATCATAGCCAAGCTTTAGGACAACGCGGGGTCACTAAGCGCCCAATGGAGGCTTTCCCATGGGCGTCTAGTGACCCCCCGTTGCTGTAGGGCTGGTCAGGTTCGCGGACCGACGAGCTGCAGGACGGTGGACTCCCGGGCCTCGGGAAACCGGCGCTCGATGGACTGGGCGATCCCGGCAATGCTCTGCCGGGACAGCTCAGTCCGCCAGGTGACTTCGGCGTGGCGCATGGTCTGCGAAATAAGGCAGGTGCGCGCGTAGTCGGCGTCCATGCTCCCGCCCGGGGCGTCCTTGGCGATGCCTTCGCACCGGAAGGCATGGTCATTTCCTTCGATGGCCAGGACCACGTCAAGGACGGAAATCCGCTCCGGACGCCTGGCCAGCGAGAATCCGCCCCGCGGGCCGGATACCGAGGTCAGGATCCCGGCCCGCACCAGCGCTTGGAGCTGTTTGTTCAGGTACGCGGCGGGAAGCTTGTAGAACTCTGCCAGCCGTGCACTGCTGACAGCCTCCCCCGGCGCGGTCCAGGACATGTTGACGCAGCTATGCAGCCCCCATTCAACGCCCTGCCCCAGTTTCATATTCGCGACATTACTTGTCCAGAAAATTTCCTGCAAGGATTTCGCTGCTTTCCGCTGTCACAGGCGAGTGTTCAGGCACAGTTCCTGAACCAATGACGATAGCGTTGACCGCATGACGTCCTCCGATGCCGCTTCCTTGTTCAGCCAAGCCCGCGAATGGGCGGCCAAAGATCCGGATCCCGCCACAGCCGCAGAGCTCACCGAGCTGCTGCAACTCGCGGAGGAGGGCTCCCCCGCAGCGTCACAGGAGCTGGCCGACAGCTTCAGCGGCACCCTGCAGTTCGGCACCGCAGGCCTCCGCGCCGCCCTCGGCGCCGGGCCGAACCGGATGAACCGCGTGGTGGTGCGCCGTGCCGCCACCGGCCTCGCCGACTTCCTGGTTGAGGCGGTGGGTGAAGCCGCCCCCGGGACCCGGCCACGCGCCGTCGTCGGCTATGACGCCCGCTATAACTCCGACATCTTCGCCGAGGAAACAGCGGCCATCTTTACGGCCGCCGGGATCGAAACGTTTCTGATGCCGTCTGCGCTGCCCACCCCGCTGCTCGCTTTCGCTGTGCGGGCCCTCGATTGCGACGGCGGTGCGATGGTGACGGCCAGCCACAATCCCCCGCAGGACAACGGCTACAAGGTGTACCTGGGCCGCCATGCCGTGGAGGACAGCGGCCGCGGTGCGCAGATCGTGGCGCCCTACGACGCCAGGATCGCCGCGCGGATCGATGCCGTGGGCGCACTGGAATCCATCACCCTTGCGGCGGACGGCTGGACTGTCCTGGACTCGTCGGTGGCTGCGGATTATGAACGCGCGACGGCGGCACTCGCCGATGCGGCCCGCTTCCCGTCCCGTGATCTGCGGATTGTCCTGACGCCCATGCACGGTGTCGGCGGCGAGACTGCCGTGGCGGTGCTGAATGCTGCCGGCTTTGCCGATGTGACCCTGGTGGCCGAACAGGCGGAGCCGGATCCCGACTTTCCCACGGTGAACTTTCCCAATCCGGAGGAACCAGGCGCCCTGGACCTGGCCCTGGAGACCGCCGCCCGCGTCGACGCCGATATTGTCCTGGCCAACGATCCGGATGCGGACCGCGCTGCAGTGGCGGCGAAAGATCCGGACACCGGCGCGTGGCGCATGCTGCGCGGCGACGAAGTGGGCGCGCTGCTGGGGGCACACATTGTGGCCCGGCTGGCGGCTGGCGCTGACGAAGCGTCCGGCAGTACGGTTGAAGCAGGCGGTGGTGACGGGGCCGGCGTCTTCGCCAATTCGATTGTGTCCTCGCGCCTGCTCTCCCGCATCGCTGCCGCGGCAGGCTACGCGCATGAGGAAACGCTGACCGGGTTCAAGTGGATTTCCCGGGTGCCCGGGCTGGTCTACGGCTACGAGGAAGCCCTGGGCTATTGCGTGGCACCTGGACTGGTCCGGGACAAGGACGGGATCTCCGCCGCTGTCCTCATCGCGGAGATGGCTGCCGCCGCCAAGGCGGTCGGGAAAACCATCTTCGACACCCTGGACGAGCTTTACCTTCAGCACGGGCTGCACGCCAGCGACCAGCTGAGCATCCGGGTGGCGGATCTGGGCCTGCTGGACGCCATGATGAACCGGCTCCGGGTGAGCCCGCCCGATTCGTTCGGTTCGTCCGCTGTTGAAACTTTTGTGGACCTGGCCGAAGGGAGCGAGCACTTGCCGCCCACCGATGGCCTGCTGTATCTGACCCGGGACGAGACCCGGGTCATCATCCGGCCCAGCGGCACCGAGCCCAAACTCAAGTGCTACCTGGAAGTCATCCTTCCAGTTGAGTCAGCGGCCGAGCTGCCGGAGGCCCGGCAGGCAGCCCGGACTGCCCTGGACAATGTGGTCGACGATGTCCGCGAGGCCATCGGGCTCTGACGGGTCGTTAGACCGCGACTTCGATGAAGCCGTCGGAAATGCGGGTGCTGAACGTTTCCAGGCGCACGGTGGCGGTTCCGAAGCATTCGCCGGTTTCCAGGTCGTAGACCTCTTTGTGCAGCGGCGAAGCGATGGTGGGGCGTGTGCCGCGTGAACCCAGAATGCCGCGGGCCATCACGTGGGCGCCGGTGGCTGGATCTTCGTGGGCCACGGCAAAAACCTCACTGGGGCCGGTCCGGAAGAGTGCCACCTGGCGGCCTTCAATGAGGGCTGCTTCGCCCCAGGCAAGCTCAAGCTCGTCTACGGCGCAGACCCGGTGCCACGTCGCGGTGTCGGCGGCGAGCGCCCCAAGTTCCAGTGTTGCCGTCATGTCCGGCTCCTCTCCCCGTGCTTGATTGGCCACCTTTATGGCCGTACCAAACAATTTAGGCAACGGGTGTTTCAAAGGCGTGCAGTGAATGTGTCCGGCGCGTAAAAGAGACCTCACCCGATCGGAAACGCGTTCGTGATGCAGAAGTTAAGCCTACGAAACAAAAGGGAAACTGAAGCGAAACTGCGACTACCTAGTCTGAATGCATACCTCGTCAGAGAAGGTCGCGGAATTCCGTCTGCGGCCCATGCGAAAGGCCCACAGTGACCGAACAGACTTCAAGCACAGAGAACACGCGCCGCATCGTCGTCGCCGGTGGCGGCCCCGCCGCCCACCGCTTCGCCGATGCCATGCATTCCCGTGGCCTCGAAGGCTGGCACGTCACGGTCCTCACGGAGGAAGCCCACCTGCCCTATGACCGGGTAGCGCTCTCCAAGGCCCTCACGGACACCGGTGTCGACCTGACGCTGGGATCCGCGTCGATGTGGGACCACGCTTCCCTGGAGCTGAAGACCGGCGAGCGCGTGGTGAAGATCAACGCCGAAGCCAAGACGGTGGAGACCGCCGCCGGCAACACCTTCGAATACGACGACCTGGTGGTCGCAACCGGCTCGAATGCCGCCCGCCTGCCCATCCCCGGCAACGAGCTCACCCACGTCTACCGCACGCTCGAAGACGTCTGGGCCATTAACAAGTCCATCACCGAGCTCACGGAAAAGCTCGGCCGCAAGGTCAATGCCGTCACCATCGGTGGCGGGCTCCTCGGACTCGAATCGGCCGCCGGCACGGAGCAGCTCGGCGCCACGCCGATCGTCATCGACGGTTCGCAGTGGCTGATGGCCACGCAGCTGGATGAAGGAGCGGGCCAGGCAATGGGCCGGCTCATCAAGGCCAAGGGATTCGAAGTCCACGGCGGCGTCTTCCCCTCCGAAGTCCTCTCCGACGACGAGGGCCAGGTCACCGGTGTCCTCATGGCGGACGGCCGCATCATCGACGCAGACATGGTGATCGTCGCCATCGGCGTCCGGCCCCGCGACGAACTCTTCCGCGCCGCCGAGGGCGACGAACAGGTGTTCAGCCTGGGCCAGCGTGGCGGTGTGGTCATCGACGACTCCTGCGCCACCGAGGTACCCGGCATCTGGGCCATCGGTGAAGTGGCCAACTTCGGAGGCATGTGCCTGGGCCTGGTGGCCCCCGCCAACACCATGGCAGAGATCGTGGCCGACCGCCTGCACGGAGGCGAGGCCACCTTCCCCGGCTTCGACACCGCCACCAAGCTCAAGCTCTCCGGCGTGGACGTAGCCAGCTTCGGTGACGGATTCGCCAAGACCGAGCACTCGCTCGAAATCGTTTACGCCGACCCCGCCCGCGGCGTCTACCAGAAGATCGTCACCACCGACGATGCCAAGACCCTCCTGGGCGGCATCTTCGTGGGCGACGCCAGCCCCTACACCAGCCTCCGCCCGCTCCTGGGCCGCGAACTCAGCGCCGAGCCCGGCGCGTACCTCACGGCAGCGGGCGGCGGTGAAGCCCCGGACACCGAGCTCCCGGACGACGCCATCCTGTGCTCCTGCAACAACGTCTCCGCCGGAACCATCCGCGACACCGTCAACGGGTGCGGTGCCTGCGACGGCAACGCCCCCGTCCAGGAGCTCGGCGAGCTCAAGGGCTGCACCCGCGCCGGGACCAGCTGCGGATCCTGCGTCCCGATGCTCAAGAAGCTGCTGGAAACCGAACTCACCAAGTCCGGCGTCGAGGTCTCCAAGGCACTCTGCGAGCACATCGAACTGTCCCGCCAGGAACTCTTCGACGCCATCCGCGTCCTGGAACTGACCTCCTTCGAGGAGATCATGGCCAAGTACGGCACCGGCGCCGGCTGCGACATCTGCAAGCCCACCATCGCCAACATCCTGGCCAGCCAGAACAGCGCCTACGTCCTGGACGCCGGCCGCGGCACCCTGCAGGACACCAACGACCGCGCCCTCGCCAACATGCAGAAGGACGGCACCTACTCGGTGGTCCCCCGCATCGCCGGCGGCGAAATCACCCCCAAGAAGCTCGGCGTCATCGCTGCCGTGGCCGAGAAGTACAACCTGTACACCAAGATCACCGGCGGCCAGCGGATCGACATGTTCGGCGCCCGGCTGGAAGAGCTGCCGGAAATCTGGAAGGAACTGGTGGACGCCGGCTTCGAATCCGGCCAGGCGTACGGCAAGAGCCTGCGCACCGTGAAGTCCTGTGTTGGTTCCACCTGGTGCCGCTTCGGTGTCCAGGACTCGGTGGCCATGGCCATCCAGCTCGAACTCCGGTACCGCGGCCTCCGCAGCCCGCACAAGCTCAAGATGGGCGTCTCCGGCTGCGCCCGCGAATGCGCCGAGGCCCGCGGCAAGGACGTGGGCGTTATCGCCACGGCCGACGGCTGGAACCTGTACGTCGGCGGTAACGGCGGCGCCACCCCGGCCCACGCCCAGCTGCTGGCCAAGGACCTCGACGACGAAACCCTGCTCAAGTACATCGACCGCTACTTCATGTACTACATCCGCACGGCGGACCGCCTGCAGCGCACCGCGCGCTGGCAGGAAGAGCTCGACGGCGGCATCAAGCACGTCGAGGACGTGGTGGTCAAGGACACCCTGGGCATCGCCGAGGAGCTCGAAGCCGCCATGGCCAAGCACGTTGACACCTACGTGGACGAATGGGCGGACACCCTGAAGGACCCCGAGCGTCTGCGCCGGTTCCGTTCCTTCGTCAACGCGCCTGACCAGAAGGATGACTCCATCACCTTCGTTTCCGACGAGCGTGGCCAGATGCGCCCTGCCACTGCGGAGGAAAAAGGCAAGGTCCTGATCGGCGCCTCCATCCCCATGCGGCCCCGCGCCGAGAACGAGGTATAGCCATGCAGCTCAGCATTGATCTCACCGGCCGCGAAGTCCTGGTCACCGGATCCGACCACGCCGCCCGCCAGGCGGTCCGCCGCTACGAGGCCGCGGGCGCCGTCGTCTACCGCCTCAGCACCCCTGCGGGTGCAGCGCATGACGGCCCGCTCCCCGAGCGTCCGTTCCTGGTCGCGGCGGTCGACGACGGCCAGCCCGGCTGGGAGTCCCTGCTCGAGCGCTGCGCCGCCACCGGCATCCCGGTGGCGGCCGAGCCGGCCGCCGGACCGGTCGGCCACGTCACCCTGGTGGGCGGCGGACCCGGCACCACCGAGCTGCTGACCGTCGCCGCCGTGAAGGCCCTCCGCGATGCGGACGTGGTGTTCTTCGACCGGCTGGCTCCCTGCCAGGACCTGCCGGACCTGACCTCCGCCGAACTGGTGGATGTGGGCAAGAAGCCCGGCCACCACAAGGTGGGCCAGGCCGACATCGAAAAGCTCATGGTCGAAAGTGCCCTCGCCGGCAACAACGTGGTCCGCCTCAAGGGCGGCGACCCCTACGTCTTCGGCCGTGGCGGCGAGGAAGTTGCCTCCTGCGTGGCGGCGGGTGTGCCAGTCCGTGTCATCTCCGGCGTCACCAGCGCGATCTCCGTGCCGGCGGCCGCCGGCATCCCCGTCACGCACCGCGAGGTCAGCCACATGTTCACCGTGGTCTCCGGCCACGCGCCACTGACCGAAAAGGAACACACGCACCTGGTTGGACTGGGCGGCACCATTGTGGTCCTGATGGGCATCGGCACCCTGCACCAGCTCGCGGCCGGGCTCCGCAAAGCCGGTATGCGCCCCGATATGCCCATGGCCGTCGTCGAACGCGGTTACCGCCCCGGCCAGCGCACCACCATCGCGGACCTGGGCACCATCACCTCCGCCGCTGCCGGGTGCAGCAATCCCGCTGTGCTGGTCATCGGCGAGGTGGTTCGCGTGGCGGAAGCCAACCGCGGGCATGCTGAGGCCGCCGCCGACCTCGACCGGCTGGCGGCCTCGCTGCTCGGTTCATGAAAGGATTGACCCCCATGACCGCACTGGCACCCGCTGAACCTGCCCAGCTTGAAGAGACCTCCGGGCCGGAGGCTGCGGACTCCCCACTGGAGGGCTTCCGCATCGGAGTCACCTCGCACCGTCGCTCCCGGGACCTCATCGAGGCCCTGGAACGCCGCGGCGCGGAAGTACTGCACGCGCCGGCCCTCAAGATCGCCCCGGTGCAGGAGGACATCCGCCTCATCGAGGACACCAAGGCCATCATCGACGCACGCCCGGACCTGTGCATCGCCACCACGGCGTACGGCATGCGCCGCTGGTGCGAAGCTGCTGATTCCTTTGGGATCGGTGAGCAGCTGCTGGAAACCCTCGGGGCCTGCCGGATGTTCGTCCGGGGCCCCAAAGCCCGCGGCGCCGTCCGCGCGGCCGGACTCGCCGACGTCGGAATCAGCAGCGACGAAACCACCGCAACGCTGGTGGATTTGCTGCTCGCCGAAGGCGTGCGCGGCAAGACCGTGGCCGTGCAGCTGCACGGCTACACGGACGTCCGGCAGCTGGAACGCCTGCGGATGTCCGGCGCCACAGTCCTGACGGTCACCCCCTACCGCTGGGTAAAGCCCGACGGCGAAGACCGGCTTCCGCGCCTCATCGAGGCTGTGTGCAGCGGCAACCTGGACGTGCTCACCTTCACCAGCGCCCCCGCCGTCGACGCCATGTGGAGTACAGCCCACGAAATGGGCGTCTACAAGCAACTCATCGAAAGCCTCAAGATCAACGTCACCACGGCAGTGGTGGGGCCCGTCACGGCCCAGCCCCTGCTCGACGCCGGTATCTCGCCGCTCGTTCCGGAACGGTTCCGGATGGGCGCCCTCATCCGGCTGGTGTGCGAGCACCTCGCCCTGAACCACGTCCGGCGGCTGGACACCGCGTCCGGCAACCTTGAGCTGCGCGGCCGCAGCCTGCGGGTCGACGGAGCGCAGGTTGAGCTGGCCCCTGCGCCGCTGCTGCTGCTGCGTGCCCTCCTGGGGGCCGGTGGGGCCGTGCTTTCCCGGGAATCGCTGTCGGAGCTGCTCGAGCTGAAGGGCTCGGTCCACGCCCTGGACATGACTGTCAGCCGCCTGCGGTCATCACTGCCGGACGGCCGCCTGGTGGAGACGGTGGTCAAGAGGGGTTACCGGATCCGCGTCTAGGGACGCGCTCCGGCCGCCTTTGTGTCAGTCCGGAGCGCAGGGAGAGGTACGTCACGGGTTTTGTTACCGGCCGGTAAACGCTGGCGAACAAAGGGTGTTCTCCCAGCAACAGCGGGGAAACACGCCTGAAAAGCCCGCCGCCTACGCTGGGATTCATCACGAAGTCCCGGCCGCTCCAGCGGCCGCCAGCGAAAGGGCCAGCACATGTCCGCTCCGGCACCGTCCACCTCAGTTTCCCCGGCTCCGCGCATCGTCATCGCCGGGGCAGGGCCCGCCGCACAGGCGCTGGTCCGCCAGCTGGACGGTGCACGCTTCCGCGGCACCGTCACCGTCCTCAGCAACCGGGACGACGCTCCCGCCGAACTCCTGGAGCTCGCAGAGCTGCCACAGGTATCCGTCCGCTTCGGCCAGCCAGCGAGCTTCATCGACGCGGAGAACCGCTCCGTCACCACCGCCGACGGCATGGAACTGGGCTACGACGAACTGGTCATCGCCACCGGATCAGCGCCCGTCGCGTCCCCCGTGGCGGGCGCCGGCCGCTGCCTGAGCTACTCCACGATCGACGACGCCGCCCGGATCGGCGACGCCGTCAAGGAAGTGACGCGGGAACTGGGCCGGCGGCCACTGGGAATCCTTGTGGGAACCGGCGCGGCAGCGGGCCAGGCCGAAGCAGTGCTGCGGTCCCGCGGCGTCAGGCCCATCCGCACAACGGTCCGGCCGGCCGCCGTGGTGCACTCCATCCACGGCTCAGGCCTGACCGCCTCCGGGGTTGTCTTCGAGGACGGCAGCAGCATGAACGGCGACCTGGTTGTCCTGGCCGAAGAGCGGGTTGCCCGCGACGGACTCGCCGCCAGCGCCGGACTCGCCACTGCCCCCAACGGCGGAATCGCCATCAGCAAGGACTTCAGGACATCGGTCTCCGGCATCTGGGCGATTGGTGACGCCGCAGCGTTCGACGGCGTCCGGCTGGGACTGCTGGTCGCCGCGGCTTCTGCCGCCGGAGCCTGCGCCGCGCAGCTGATGACGGCTACATCAGCGGCGGAAAGCCTGGCAGCCCGCGTTGTGGAAGGCGTGACCACGGGTGTGGCGGAGCGCGTGCCTGCGGCCGCGTAAGCGTCCGCCCGCCGCGACACCCGCTGTGACAAGATGGTCACCTGAACAGCCACGCAGCGTGTGGCTCCGGCGGCCCACAAGGCCACATGGAAAGGACCATCATGAGCAACGCAGCCACTCCTGCCGACCAGACTGGAGCCGGTACGGTCTCAGCGTCGGGCAACATCGCTTCCTATATCGACCACACGCTCCTCAAGCCCGAGGCCAGCGAAGCGAAGATCCTCAAAGTGTGTGCCGAGGCTGCCGAGTACCACTTCAAGTCGGTCTGTGTGAATCCCGTCTGGGTCAAGACGGTCAAAACCGCGCTCAAGGGGTCCGGTGTACTGACGTGCTCGGTGATCGGTTTTCCCATGGGTGCCACGCCCAGCGACGTGAAGGCTTTTGAAGCCCGCGGCGCAGTGCTGGACGGTGCGGACGAAATCGACATGGTCATCAACATCGCGGCCGCCCGCGCCGGTGACAAGGGTGCGCTGGTGGACGATATCTCCGCCGTCGCGGACGCGGTTCACGCGGGCGGGGCCATCCTGAAGGTCATCATCGAAACCGCATTGCTCAGCGATGACCAGAAGGTTCTTGCCTGCCAGGCGTCCGTTGAAGCCGGGGCGGACTTCGTCAAGACGTCCACGGGGTTCAACGGCGGGGGTGCCACGGCCGAGGACATCGCCCTGATGCGCCGCACCGTCGGCCCCGATCTCGGCGTCAAGGCGTCCGGCGGCGTACGTTCCCTGGCCGATGCGCAGGCTATGATTGCTGCAGGTGCAACACGTATTGGTGCCAGTTCCGGCATCGCCATCGTCAAGGGTGAACAGGGTTCATCCGGCTACTGACGCCGGCCCGGAGCCGCCACAGTTTGAGCCCCGCGGGGCCGAGGAGGAACGAATGTCCAGCAAGACCACAGAGTCCGGCAACGCCACGGTACAGACCCCCCAGAACGAGAACAGCCTTCTGGGCAGCGTCCTTCTGTTTGTACCCATTATGGCGCTGTTCCTGGGCTCCATCTACTCCCTGTCCTTCCTCACGCTCGGCAACCCGTGGCCGATGGCCGCCTGCCTGGGCATGTTTTTCCTGGCGTTCTGGATCCCGCAGACCATCACCGGTCGCTCCGATTCAGCCGGCGGCAAGTAAGCACCCTCTGTTACTCAAAAGGCTGGGGCCCCGGATCATTTCCGGGGCCCCAGCCTTTTAAGTCACATACGCCTGGATACTGGCCGCTCGAGGACCGGCCGCGTCAGCCCGCGCCAAGCAGCCGGCTGACCGCGGTATTTCCGATCGCCATGGCGGCTGGGAAATGTGTTTTCGCCAACGACCAGGCCGCGACGCACATGCCCACCATCGCGTAGGCGCTGACCGGGATCAGCACCAGCCACTCGCGCCGGGAACCTGCGCTGCCCAGCAGCGGCAGGGAAAAGGCGCCGTTGGCTTTCCAGACGTCGTTGAGCACCGGCAGCTTCCGGAGGAACTTTGGTGGCTTGATGACGATCGGCCAGAGCAGCGGCACGCCCCCGGTGGTGATCATGTCCCCCACTATGTGGACCACTACCCCGCTCAGCATCGACACAGGCAGCCAGGTCCACTGCTCCGGCGCGAACCAGGTCACCAGTCCGGCCATGGCCAGGGCAAAGATCCAGTTGCTGATAAATCCCGACTTGGGAAACAGCTTCAGCGCCTTGGCCGCAATGTTGATCATGAACATGCACAGCAGGCCGGCACCCACGGACAGCAGGCCCCAGTCCGTCTGCAGCTGGAACTGCCCGGCCATCATGGCCAGCAGCACGAAGAACGCCGCACCGAGCACCGAGTGGGTGCCTTGCCGGTGTCCGCCGCTGGCGTTCTCAATACCCACGGCGATCAGGTTGGACAGCGGCGGCAGCGAGTTGGCCACGGTGCTGTGGCGGTGGTCCCAGTCGCACACGAGCGCTGTCCCCGCCGTCGCCATCCCGCCGATGAGGATTCCCGTGGCGTCCAGCGGATACCAGCCCAGCGTGTACGGACCCGTTGAGGCAATAGCTACCCACGCCGCGGCTCCCGACGCGGCGTGATGTCCTCCCATCAAGCTCTAACTCACCACCAGTGGCGCGTCGGAGAAGATGTTGCGGATAACCCCGTTGGCCCACTCCAGGATCTCGGCGTCCTGCAGGTCGCGGCCGCCGATCCTTGCCGTCTTGGGCTTCGGTATCAGCACAGCGTCCAAGGCCGGCTTGGACTGGGAACCCGGGTACATCCGGGTCAGCCGCATCAGTTTCGACTCCGGCAGCTGCGCCGGCGAGAACTTGATGAAGTTTCCCTGCAGCGCGACGTCGGACAGGCCGGCTTCGCGGGCCCCCACCCGGAAGCGGGCCACGGCGATGAGGTTCTGGACCGGCAGCGGCGGCTCGCCGTAGCGGTCCACAAGCTCGGCCAGGACCTCTTCGATGGCCTCGTACGTCACCGCGGAGGCCAGCTTCCGGTAGGCCTCCAGGCGGAGCCGCTCCCCCGGCACATAATCGTGCGGGAGGTGGGCGTTGACCGGCAGCTCGATCTTCATTTCGGCGGCCTTTTCCTCGGCATCCCCGCGGAAGTCGGCCACCGCCTCACCCACGAGGCGGATGTAAAGGTCGAAGCCAACACCCTGGATGTGGCCGGACTGCTCACCGCCCAGCAGGTTGCCCGCCCCGCGGATTTCGAGGTCCTTCATGGCCAGCTGCATGCCGGCGCCAAGCTCGTTGTGGGTGGCCACGGCTTTGAGCCGTTCCAGGGCCACCTCGCCCAGGGGCTTCTCGGACGGGTACAGGAAGTAGGCATAGGCGCGTTCACGGCCGCGGCCCACCCGCCCGCGGAGCTGGTGCAGCTGGGAGAGGCCGTACTTGTCCGCCCCGTCCACGATCAGGGTGTTGGCGTTGGAGATGTCCAGGCCGGTCTCGATGATGGTGGTGCATACCAGGACATCGAAACGCTTTTCCCAGAAGTCCACAATGATCTGCTCCAGCCGGCTCTCGGACATCTGCCCGTGCGCCACCTCAACACGTGCTTCCGGAACCAGTTCACGGATCTTCGCGGCCGTCCGGTCGATGGTGGACACGCGGTTGTGCACAAAGAACATCTGGCCTTCGCGCATCAGCTCACGCCGGATGGCCGCCGAGGTCTGCTTGTCCGTGTACGGTCCCACATATGTCAGCACGGGATGGCGTTCCTCCGGCGGGGTGGCCAGCGTGGAGGTTTCCCGGATGCCGGTCAACGACATCTCCAGGGTCCGCGGAATCGGGGTGGCGCTCATGGCCAGCACGTCCACGTTGGTCCGCATCTTCTTCAGCGCTTCCTTGTGCTCCACACCGAAGCGCTGCTCCTCGTCCACGATCACCAGGCCCAGGTCCTTGAACGCGAAGTCCTTCGACAGCAGCCGGTGGGTGCCGATGACGACGTCAACGGAGCCGCTCTTGACGCCCTCAACGGTCTCTTTGGCTTCCTTGGTCCCTTGGAACCGCGACAGGGCTTTGACCCGCAGGGGGAACCCGGAGAAGCGCTCGGTGAACGTTTCGAAGTGCTGCTGGGCGAGCAGGGTGGTGGGCACCAGGATCGCCACCTGCTTCCCGTCCTGGACCGCCTTGAACGCGGCCCGGACGGCGATCTCGGTTTTGCCGTAGCCCACGTCGCCGGACACCAGGCGGTCCATGGGGATCTCGCGCTCCATGTCCGCCTTGACCTCATTGATGGTGGTCAGCTGGTCCGGCGTCTCCACGTACGGGAAGGCCTCCTCCAGCTCACGCTGCCACGGGGTGTCCGGTCCGAACGCGTGGCCCTTTGAGGCCATCCGCGCGGAGTACAGCCGGATGAGCTCGCCGGCGATCTCCTTGACGGCCTTGCGTGCATTGGACTTGGTGCTGGCCCAGTCGGAGCCGCCCATCTTGCTGAGCACAGGGGTATCGCCGCCAACGTAGCGGGTCACCTGGTCCAGCTGGTCGGTCGGGACAAACAGGCGGTCCCCGGGGGCGCCGCGCTTGGACGGGGCGTATTCCAGGACCAGGTACTCGCGGACGCCGTCTCCGCCGCCGGCCACCTTGCGCTGGATAAGTTCGATGAAGCGGCCAATGCCGTGCTGTTCGTGCACCACGGAATCGCCGTTGACCAGCTGCAACGGGTCCACGGCGTTCCGCCGCTTGGACGGCATGCGCCGCATGTCCTTGGTGGAGCCTGCGGACGTCCGTCCCAACAGGTCCGCTTCGGTGAGCAGCCCCAGCTTGAGGCTGTCCAGGACAAAACCGCGTCCGACGGCGGCAGTGGTCACCTCGATGATGCCCGCCTGCGGCTCCTTCTCAAGCGTGTCCACCCGGGCACAGGGGATGTCGGCGTCGTGGAAAAGTTCCGCCAGGCGCTGCGCCGGGCCGGGACCCTCCGTGGCCACTACGATCCGCCACTGGTCCCGGACGTGGGAGCCGATGAAGTCCATCATCTCGGCCACATCACCCTGGTACCCGCGCGGTTCCCGGGCGCGGAGGTTCAGGACGTCAATCTCGGGCAGCAGCTCCTCGTCAGTGGCCAGCGACGTGATGGACCACCAGGACACCTCGTGCTCCAGCGAGAAGCTCCGCGTTTCGGCCAGGGAACGGAAGCTGGCTGAGTGCAACGCTGCTGACGCCTGCGAACTGAGGTCCAGCGGAGCCGTGCCGCCATCCGAGGCCGTGGACCAGGCTGCTTCCAGGAACTCCTCGTTGGTGGCCGCAAGATCATGTGCGCGCCGGCGGACCTTTTCCGGTTCAATAATCACCGAGATGGACCCGGCGGGCAGCTGCTCCACGAACGGGACCATGGCGTCCACCAGCACCGGGGCCAGGGATTCCATCCCTTCCACCGCGATGCCGCCGGCGATCTTCTCCAGCATGTCCGCGGCCGCGGGAAGCTGCGCCTTCAGGGTGGCTGCGCGCGACATCACCGACGGCGTGATGAGGATTTCGCGGCAGGGCGGGGCGTGGAGCTCGGCGGGGTGGTGCACCCCGGGCGCCGACAGCGAGCGCTGGTCGGCCACCGCGAACCAGCGCATCTGGTCCACCTCGTCGCCGAAGAACTCCACACGGATGGGATGGTCCTCGGTGGGCGGGAAGACATCGATGATGCCGCCGCGGACGGCAAACTCGCCACGGCGGGTGACCATGTCCACGCGTGCGTAGGCGGCATCGGCAAGGCTCCGCACCACGCTGGAGAACGGCATGTCCTGTCCCACCTTCAGGGTGACCGGAACCAGGTCACCCAGCCCGGCGACGATCGGCTGGACCACCGCGCGCACCGGTGCCACCACCACACGCAGCCGGCCCGCCGTCGAACTTTCCGGGTGCGCCAGGCGGCGCAGGACGGACAGCCGGCGGCCCACCGTGTCCGAGCGGGGCGAGAGCCGTTCGTGCGGCAGGGTTTCCCAACTGGGGAACTCGGCCACTGAATCGGCCGGCAGGTAAGCGCGCAGGGCCGCTGTCAGATCCTCTGCTTCGCGTCCTGTCGCGGTGACCGCCAGCACCACAGGAGGGAGCCCGCCGTCGGGAGTTCCTTCGTCGGAGCCGGCGTCCAGGCCATCTGCCATTTCCGCCAGCAGGACGGCGCGGAGTCCGGCCGGCGCGCTGATCTGGTAGTCCTGGCCCCGGACGTCAAAACCCCTGGCCGCCTCCGCCTGGACCCGCGCGAACGTCTGGTCTTCTGCCAGGACACGGCGCAGTCCGGTCAGCGAGGGACCACCGTTGGACGGGCCAGGATGGGACGGGCCAGTGGGGCTCATGGCGGAAACTCCTGTGGGTTCATGCCTGTGGGTTCATGGGATCGCAGGCAACACGAAAGCCCGAAATTCACTTCGAATCCCGGGTCATCCCAGCCTACCCCTGCCCCGGGGCCCGCCGGGCACCCCGTTGCTAAGCTTGCTGAGGAAGCGCGCCTGTTGCGCGCCTCCGCCCGCCTGGCCTGAGGAGCTTTCAGTGAGCGATAGCAATAGTCCGAGCGACACTCCACCCACGGTGGCAGCGGGGACGGCGCGAACCGTCCTGGTGACCGGCGCCACCGGCTACATCGGAGGCCGCCTGGTCCCCCGGCTGCTGGAGGCCGGGCACACCGTCAAGGTCCTGGTCAGGACACCGGCAAAGATCGCCGGCGTGCCGTGGCTGGGCAAGGTTGAGGTCATCGAGAGCAGTCTCGACGACGGCGGAGCCCTGGAGCAGGCGCTGGCCGGCGTCGACGTGCTCTACTACCTCGTCCACTCCATGGCCTCCGGCGCCGGCTTCGAGTCCAAGGAAAAGGCCATGGCGGAAACGGCGGCCAGAGCCGCTGCCGCCGCCGGCGTAGGCCGGATCGTCTACCTGGGCGGCCTGCACCCGGCCAACGTGGAACTGTCCACTCACATGCGGTCCCGGGAAGCCGTGGGAAAGGTGTTCCTGGACAGCACCGTGGACGCGGTGGTCTTCCAGGCCGGGGTGGTGATCGGTTCCGGGTCCGCGTCCTTCGAAATGATCCGCCACCTGTCCGAAGCGCTTCCGCTGATGCCGGCCCCGAGCTGGGTGCGCAACAAGATCGAGGCAATCGCCGTCCGGGACGTGCTGCACTACCTTGTGGGCGCCGCATCCTTGGACGGGCCCGTCAACCGCACCTTCGACATCGGCTGCCGGCAGGTCCTGAGCTACGCGGGCATGATGAAGGAATACGCCGCCGAGGCCGGGCTGCCGTACCGGGTGGTGCTGGCTCTGCCCATTCCCGCCCCGAGGCTCGCCGGCGTGTGGGTGGCCCTGACCACGCCCATCCCGCTGTCCATGTCGCTCCCGCTCGTCGAGTCGCTGCAGCACGATGCCGTGTCCCGCGAACACGACATCGACGCCCATATCCCGGTGCCGGCGGGCGGCCTGACCCCGTACCGGCGGGCCGTTGCCCTCGCCCTGGGCAAGGAGCGTGACGGCCAGGTGGAAACCACATGGTCAAATGCCGGGGCCGACGCCGATCCGCTGCCCAGCGATCCGGACTGGGCAGGCCACACGGTCTACGTGGATGAACGGACCTTCCACGGCGAAGTTGATCCCGCCGACGTGTGGACCATCATCGAAGGAATCGGCGGCCGGAACGGCTGGTATTCCCTGCCGCTGGCATGGTGGGTACGTGGCTGGCTGGACAAGCTCACCGGCGGCGCGGGCCTGCTGCGGGGACGAAGGCACCCAGGCACCCTGGCCTCGGGCGAAGTGGTGGACTGGTGGCGCGTGGAACGGATTGAGCGCGGAAAACTGTTGCGCCTCCGCGCGGAGATGCGCGCCCCCGGACGTGCTTGGCTTGAACTGTCCGTAGAACCTGACGGGACGGGCAGCCGCTACCGGCAGCGGGCCATTTTCTTCCCCAAGGGCCTCAGCGGAAAGCTCTACTGGCTTGCCGTGCTGCCGTTCCATAGCCTCATTTTTCCGGCGATGGCACGGAACATCACCACGGCGGCGCAGAAAATCGCCGGCGCCGACAGTGCGGAGGCCGGTTCCAACAACACGCAAGGCTCCCCGTAGGATGTGGGGAGCAAAAAGCGTTCTGACCTACACATCACTGGAGGACCCATGGCACTGAGTGCAACCACTACCCTTCCGCACGCCGTCGACAGCGTCGCTGCCGTCTTTATCAACGAGGACTTCCAGCGGCACACGAGCCAATTCGTTGGCGGCACACTTGAATCCTTCGAGGTGGCCGGAGACGTTGACGGAGTATTCAGCACCACCTCGGTCCGCACGCTGCCCACCACCCGGCTGCCGGAGATCGCCCGTAAGTTCGTGGGCGAAAAGCTCACGGTGACGCAGGTGGAGAACTGGGACGCCCCGGCGGCCGACGGTTCCCGCCAGAGCAACATCACGCTGAAGATCGCCGGCGCCCCTCTTGATGTGACCGCGGTCCAGCGGCTCGTCGCGGAGGGCGGCAGCACGCGCATTGAACTCGAAGGCAACGTGACCTCCTCCGTCCCGTTCCTGGGCGGCAAGATCGCCGAGGCAGCTGAGCCCATGGTGGCCAAGGCCCTGAACATCCAGTCACAGCAGGCCCAGGCCTGGCTCGAAAGCCACTAGGCCATGCAGCTCCCCCTGTTTGCGGGCTTGGTCCTGATTATCGCCGGCCTCTGGTCCCTGGTGGTCTGGCCGCAGTTCCTGCGCCGCGTGATGAAGGATCCCAGGGCGCGGGACGCCGCCGGCAAGGCCACAAAGTTCCTCACCGTCCACGTGGTGCTGGTCAGCATCTCCATGGTGCTGGGAGCCGCCACTGCCGTGATCGGGGTTATGGGGCTGCTCGGGTAGGCTGGACACAGGTGCGCCGGGAAGTCTGGTCGGCAACAGTTTTGCCGACCCCTTAATTCCAGGAGCCACCCATGGCCAAGCGCCCTTCCCGCCCCGCCTTCGCTGCCAAAGTCCTCAGCCGCTCAAGCTACCCCGAATTCCTGCGGATCTCAGAGATCCTCAGGCTGGAAACAGCCGGCGGTGCCCTCCTTTTGCTGGCCACAGCCGCGGCCCTCGTCTGGGCCAACTCGCCTGCGGCTGAGGGCTACTTCGCGCTGCGTGACCTGAAAATCGGCTATGAGCCCTGGCACCTCCGGCTCTCCCTGGGGCTTTGGGCGTCGGACGGTCTCCTGGCCATCTTCTTCTTCCTGGCCGGCCTGGAACTCAAGCGGGAGTTTGTCTCCGGTGAACTCCGCAAAGTGTCCAAGGCGGTGGTTCCGGTGGCCGCGGCCGTGGGCGGCGTGGCAGTTCCGGCCCTGATCTACACGCTGGTGAACCTGGGCCAGGACGCCGAGAGCCTGCGGGGATGGGCCATTCCCACAGCCACCGACATCGCCTTTGCCCTGGCCGTGCTGGCCGTCATAAACACCCACCTGCCTGCGGCCCTCCGGACCTTCCTGCTCACCTTGGCCGTAGTGGATGACCTGCTGGCCATCGGCATCATCGCCTTCTTCTACTCGTCCGGACTGCAGCCGCTCTTCCTGTTGGCGGCACTGGTTCCGCTGGGGCTGTTTACCCTGCTGGTCCAGAGGAGGGTCCGCAGCTGGTACCTGTTGCTGCCGCTGGCCGCCGCCACCTGGGGACTCGTGCACGCTTCCGGTATCCACGCCACGGTGGCCGGTGTGCTGCTCGCTTTTGCCGTGCCGGTGCTGGCGTCGCAGAAACGCGGTGAGGCGGGTTCCGGTATGGCTGAGTCCCTGGAACACCGGCTCCGCCCGCTTTCGGCAGGTTTCGCCGTCCCGGTCTTCGCCTTCTTTTCCGCCGGAGTTGCCGTGGGCGGCCTCGACGGCTTCCGATCGGCCCTGGCGGATCCCGTGGCGGTGGGAATTGTGGCTGCCTTGGTGGCCGGCAAAACGATTGGCGTGTTCGGTACTACCTACCTGATCACTAAGACCACCAGGGCAAAGCTCGACGACGGTCTGGCCTGGATCGATGTTGCCGGCCTTGCGATGTTGGCCGGAGTGGGCTTCACGGTGTCGCTGCTGATCGCCGAGCTGAGCTTCGGTGCGGGCTCGGCCTACGATGACCACGCGAAGGTGGCCATCCTCACCGGATCACTGGTTGCTGCCCTGCTCGCCACCGTGGTGCTCCGGCTGCGGAACCGGCATTACCGCGCAGTGGAACTTGCGGAACGGCATGATGCTGACGGCGACGGCATCCCGGACGTTTTCGAGCACCGGGGCTGACAGCGGCGCGGCCGGGCCTCGGCCCGGCTTCGGCCCGTGCGTGCCTAGGCTGCCTGGTTCAGGGCGTCCTCGGCGGCCACCCAGGAAATCATGGCGCATTTAACGCGCGCGGCGTAGCGGGCCACACCCTCGAAAGCCGCGGCGTCGCCCAGGATCTCGGGATCGGCGTGGATCTTCCCGCGCGAGCGGAGTACTTCGCGGAAGTTGCCAATGACGGCGTGGAGCTCGTCCACGGTCATTCCCTCCGCGAGTTCGCTGAGGACCGACGCCGATGCCATCGAGATGGAACACCCTTCGCCGTCCCAGGAAATCTGCGCCACCTTGCCGTCTTCCACGGCCACCCGCAGCGTGACTTCGTCGCCGCAGACCGGGTTGAGCTGGTGGGACTGGCCCGTGGACGCCCCCGCCGGCGCGGCGATGCCGGCCAGTCCGCTGCCGTGACGGGCTTTGGAATGGTCAAGGATGATCTGCTGATACAGCTGGTCAAGGCTCATGGTGGTGTACCTTCGGTGATCGCGCTAGACGCGGAAGTAGGAGCGGACTCCGGCGACGGCTTCCAGGAAGGCATCGACGTCGTCGGTGGTGTTGTACAGGTAGGCGCTTGCCCTGGTGGTTGCGGTCAGGCCCAAGAGGCGGTGCAGCGGCTGGGCGCAATGGTGACCCACGCGGACGGCGATGCCCCTGGAATCCAGGAACTGCCCGACGTCGTGCGCGTGCACGCCGTCGACGTGGAACGCGGCAAGGCCGATCCGTTCCTGTCCGGCGGCAGGCCCCAGCACGCGGATGCCGGGAATGGACTCCAGCCCCGCCACCATCCGCTGGCCGAGCTCCGCTTCCCAGCGGTGCACCCGGTCCAGGCCGGTTTCCGTGAGGTAGTTGGCTGCGGCGGCCAGGGCAACGGCCTGCGAGATGCGCTGGGTGCCGGCCTCGAAGCGCTGCGGCGCGGGCAGGTACTCGGCCCGTTCCATGGTCACCGTGGTGATCATGGAACCGCCTGTGAGGAACGGTGGCAGCACGTCCAGGAGGTCCTGCTTGCCGTAGAGGACCCCGATTCCGGTAGGCGCCAGCATCTTGTGGCCGGAGAACACGGCGAAGTCGACGTCAAGCTCCTTGACGTTCAGCGGCAGGTGCGGTGCCGACTGGCAGGCGTCCAGGACCACCAGGGCTCCGGCCTGCCGCCCCAGCGCAACCAGTTCCTGTACGGGGTTAATTGTGCCCAACACGTTGGAGGCGTGGGTGAACGCGAGGACCTTAGTTTTGCTTCCCAGGATCTCGGCCGCAATATCCAGCCGCAGGGCACCGGCGTCGTCGATGGGGATGTAACGAAGCGTGGCGCCTGTGCGGAACGCCAGTTCCTGCCAAGGGATCAGGTTGGCGTGGTGCTCCATTTCGGTCACCACGATCTGGTCACCCGGGCCCACTGCGAGGTCTTTCAGCCGGGCGTCGCCGCGCCCCTGCGCCGCCCACAGCGCGGCGTTGGAGAGCGAGTAGCTGAGCAGGTTCAGGCCTTCGGTGGCGTTGGAGGTCCACACCGTTTCCGCGTAGCCGGCACCGATGAATTCCGCTATGGTCTCGCGGGCACCTTCGAACACCTCTGTTGCTTCCACGGCAAGGTAGTGGGCCCCGCGGTGCACGGCAGCGTTGCGCTGTTCGTAAAACTCCTGCTCAGCTTCGATGACACTGAGCGGGTTTTGCGAGGTGGCGCCCGAATCGAGGTATACCAGGGGCTGGCCGTTCACCAGCTGGCCAAGTACGGGGAAGTCGTTTCGAATCCTGAGGACTTCGGCGTTATCCATGGCCGGCACTGCGCGTTCCAGCGTGGCAGGCGTTGATACTAGGGCCAAAGCTAAACTCCTTGAGATGCCAATGGATTGACACTCAATTGTCCCACAACACCACTATGGCGGCGGCCCGATGGGCAACCGCCACAGCAGCTCCGGGCTTCAGCCCGCGGAGGTGAGGGCCGGCGACGGCTGGGGGGAGAGTCTCGGTCTCAGAAGACTCTGACGTCGCCGGCCCCGCTTCGATCCAGCCCCAGGGCCGGAAGTTTGCTTCAAAATGAGGCCTGAAAGTCTGTTGGCCGGTCCGCGGTTTTGGTGGCTCCGTGTTTTCCTGCCGCACTAAGTCAATCGCATGCTGAAGCTCAGCACACGAGTAGGCAGTACTCTACTTTTTGGGGCCGGGGCTACGCGTTTCCGGACGTCCTTACACAGGGTCCCGGACGCATGGCGTCCGTACGCAGGCCTAGTTCGGAAGGGCCGAAGCCAGTTCGTCGCGGCTCCGCACGCCGAGTTTGACGTACGTGCGGTAGAGGTGGCCCTCCACAGTACGCACGGACACCATGAGTCTTTGTGCGATCTCCCGGTCGGTGAGACCTTTCACGGCGAGCTCTACGATGTCCTGTTCCCGGCGGGTGAGGTGCACGCTGGGTGCTGCGGCGATGAAGTGGCCTTCCCGGAACCGCTCGCCCAGTTCGTGGTCGCACTTCTCCCGCAGGGCCACCGCCTGACGGGCCCGCCGGCGCTCACCGGAGCTCTCAAGGACGGTGCTCGACCGCGCGTAGGCTTCCCGCGCAAGGTTAACGAATCCCGCGCCTTCAAGCATGGCTGCCGTTTCCATGATGGAATCGGCGTCCTCGGACTCCCAATGCCCCGCCAGAGTGAGCATTGCCGCAGCCCAGCGGCCTTCCACGCTCCCCGCCAGTGAGTGGACCAACGGGATCACGGAATGGTCGCCCAGGTCCCAGCAGAGAGCCAAGAGTTCCAGGAGTGTCCCGGCCCGTGTGGTCACCTCGGGTGTGGTGGCCAGTGTGTGGAGGCGCGCCAGGCCTTTTCCGTCATGCGCCACATACTCCGATGCCGCTGCCGCGTACGCCCTCGCAAGGAGTCCGTAGCCGGGGGAACCCTGCGGTGAATCCTTGTAATCCAGCTCAAGCCGGCCGGCCTGGGCGGCGTCGCCGAGCCTCGCCGCTACATAAAACGCCAGCCCGGAACCAAACCGGAACATCTGCAGCGGATCGTTGAGCCTCAGGGTCTCCACCGCCGGCAACAGCGTTTGATAGGCGCGTTCCATCCGCCCCTGCCGCAGGAGCGAGTAGCCACGGAGCACCTCGAGGCTGCCGCCGAAATAGGCGACACCCCGCGGCTGCCCGGCAGCATAGTTCGCCGACTCCCGTTCCGCCGAGTCCCACTCCCCCATGGCCAGGTAATCTGCCACCAGGCGGCCAAGGACAAATTCGTTGAAGAAGAACACGCCACCCTGCAGTGAGGGAAGTTCCGAGACTGCCCGCAATGCGGCATCCAGCCCCTGGACGGCCCGTCCGGCCGGGGCGAGCGAATGGGCCAGCAGCGCCAGGCCCACCGCACGCAGGGCGTCGTCCGTGGCATCGCCGGCGCGGCTGCTCCGAAGGTCCTGGACCTCGGCCTCCAAGGCCTGGTGGTTGCCTGCTTCGCAAAGTTCCAGCAGGCGAAGCAAGCGCTCCTGCCAGGGCCCGGCCGGCGCGCCGGCGGTCTCTTGGGAATCCGGCGGCACAGCATCCGGGCCAGCCGTCATGACGCCTGCGCCCTGAAGCGCATCACGGGAATCGGCCGCGAATACTGACAGCGGCGTTCCCAGAGCCTGGTGTGCCATGGCCCTGAGCATCAGGACCGGAACAGCCCAGGCACCGTTCCCCAGCTGCAGCCAGCATCCGTCCAGGAGCTTGGCCGCACCCGCAAAGTCGCCTTCATTGAATAAGGCGCGTCCCTGGACGGCCTGTGCCTGCGGCACGAGGTCCGGGTCCACGACCTTCGCCGCCATCATCCGGCTGCTCCGGTTCCGGGAGTGGACCAAGGCAGTGCCGGCCGCCTCAAGCAGCTCGGGATCGGATATTTTCAATCCACATTCAAGGGCCCATTCCACGGCCCTCATCCTGCCTTCAGACCCTTCGGGAGCGGTTCCCAGCTGATCCCGGATCTTTTCAAGCAGCTGCAGGCTCCGGGACACCGAGATACCTGTGCGGAGCGCCTCGCCGAACACGGAGTTCCAGATCCGGAGATCGGCTGGAATGCCGGAACTTTCCACCATCATCTGCTGGTCCAGCAGCGTGCGCACTACTTCAGCGCCAAAAATATCCTCGATCACCTTCCGGCTCACGGGTCCTGCGAGGGCGACAAGTTTCAGGACTTCCTGCTCTTCCGGGCTGCGGCGGAGCATGTCCTTCACCACCACCTCGGCGAGCCTGGGTCCGTCGGCAGGCAACGGGCCCAGCAGCATCCAGATCCCGTTACGCTTTGCGAGTTCGCCCCGCTCTGCGGCATCATGCAGCAAGGCATCAAGAATCCGCGGATTTCCGCCAGACGCGCTCCAGATTGTGTCAATGGTTCCGGAGGGGATTGTTCCATCAAGTGCGTGGGAGAGGACTTCCTCGACCTGCTCCCGGTTCATGGGTCGGAGATCCACACGGTCAGCCAGGCCGTCATACCAGAGCTGAGCGAGCGGCTGGGGCAGCCCGGGCCGCGGCCTGCCGGCAGCAAGCACTGTGGCCCAGCCAGCGGAGATCATGTCGGCCACGATGCTGGCCGTTGCCTCGTCCAGGTGATGGGCGTCATCCATCATCAGAAGCAACGGGGTATCCTTGCCGGCTTTCAGCTTCTCAAAGTACCTCCACACGGACCGCAGCACAGCCACCGAAGACACGGAGTCTTCGGCCGTCAGCTCCGCCGTGTAGGGCGCCAAAACTCCAAAGGGAACGCCGGACAGCGACGAACTTCCATGGATCTGAACAATGATCATCTCCTGGGAAAGCCGCTCGGTGATGGCCTCGGTCAGCGTTGACTTCCCGATGCCCGGGCCCGCCATGAGGAACACGGCCTGGCTCGTGCGGCTGCGAATGATGTTGCAGATCCGGTCCAGCGGCTCACGCCGGCCCGTGAGCAGTCGATATTGCGTTCCCTGTTTGGCAGCGTGGCCGTTAGACGAGTCCAGTCAGATCACCCCTGGATGTAACTCCGAGCTTGGTAAAGACCTGGTAAAGGTGGCCTTCCACAGTGCGCACGGACACGCCCATCTCCACGGCGATATCGCGGTTGGACGCGCCCCGGCCGGCCAGCCGCGCGATCTGCCTCTCCCTGGCAGTCAGTAGAGGGCTGCCGCTGCTCGGCACGATCGGCAGGCTTGCCACGGTGGCTGCGAGGATGTCCAGTCGGGCCTGTGCATTCCTGGCGGAAACCGAGTCACCGGCCTGCCGGGCGTAGTCAACGGCCAGCGCCATGCACCGGGCCTCAACGGCATCCAGTTCCAGGGTGGCCGCCAGTTCCCCGCCGGCAAGCAACGTTTTGGCGTCGTGGGTGCGGCTGCCCACGGCGACAAGACGCGAAATTTCCGCCAAGGGGCCCTGGCGTTGCCCGGCCACTTGTTCCATCAGCCGGAAGTCCGCTTCCGTGCCGTTGACCGTGGCTCCGAGCAGGCTGATCCCGGCCAGGGTGAACCTGCCTGCCGCGATGTCACGGCGGGCTGACTGCTTGAGGCGGGTGGCTGCGTCATTGTCCCCCAGCCATCGGGCGGCCATATCAGCGCAGAATTCAATGCGGCTCCGGGTGGCATGGTCAGCGGCACCTGCCGTCCGCTGCAGCCGGTCAAGATACTGCCGGGACTGCCCGGCATTGCCGATCTGCGCATACGCGAAGGCGATGGCGGCGTAGGCGGCGCGGAGCAGGCTCTGGACGGGCCGCAGTTCCAGCTGTGCAGCGGCCGAGAGCAGCGAATCAAGGGCAACGGCGCCGCGGCCCGAGTACACATAGGCGATGCCGGCCGCTAGCTCCGCGGCGGCGCTCCGGTAAGGGAGCCGGTGGAACTCGCGCGCGGAAGGCGGATCCAGGAGGTCGATGCACCGGCGCCATTGCCCTGCCATCAGGAGCACGTTGTACGCCCGGCCGGCGAACCTCTCGCGCAGCCCCACGATCTCGGCGGCGTCCGAGATCTGCCCGCCCAGCTGCCTCATCAGGCTCAGGGCGTCCATTTCCCGCCCGGCCATGGACAGGGCGCTCATGAGGATCACCGCTGAGTTCATCCTGAACCAGGTGTCCGGATTCTGCCCGGGGTCGGCAGCGGCTTCCAGTGCCGGCAAGGCGGAGGCGTAGTCCCCCACAAAAGCCTGGTACTCGAATTCGCTGAGGCTGATCCGGTTGGCCGCAGCAGCCAGCGGCTCCGGCCAGCCCTTCGCAATTCCTGGCTCCACGCCCAGCCGCTCCCGTGCCGTCTGCAGCAGCGCCGGCACCCGGGCGGTGTGTTCGGGGAGCCAGACCATGACCCGAGATTTGGCCTCGACCACCCGGGCGAACTCCTCAACGTCCAGGTTGTCCAGCTGCGGCTGGGAAATATCGTCCAGTGCTGCCATGGCCTGCACCGGGAGGTCCATGAGCAGGTACGCTGCGGCTTTCTGCCGCTGGGCAGGCACCCATTGAGGGTCATTCCGCTTCAGCGTGTCGGCATACTTGAGGGCAAAATGGGGGTCAAAGAGCTGCACTGCGGCTTCGGCGGCGGCAAGCGCCATGGCCGGACTCAGCTCGGCCTCGCATTCCTGGGTCCAGGCGCCGAACGCCATCAGTTCTTCCATCGTCATCGTGGCAGGGTCAGGTTCCTTGCCGCCCAGGAGCAGGCTCCGCAGTTCCCTTCGCCGAGTGATGCTGAGCCAGGAGCGGACAACGTCGCCGAGGTACTTTTCACGCAGTGAAACCCATCGGTTGTCCGAGGAATCGATCTCCAGCAGGCCCGAATCTTCCATGTCCGCCACCACGCCGGCACCGTACACTTTGGTCAGCCTGGACAGTTCCACGCTGCGGGCGCACGAGAGCATCTCGATGACGTCCCGTTCCTCCGGAGACTTCCGGGTCCACTGGGACCGGACGATGTCGTCGAGGCTGGCCGCGCCGTCGAGCACCACCTTGTCCCGAAGAGTCCAGACGGAGTCCGACAGAACCAGGTTCCCCGAATGCTGCTGCTCGGTTACAAGCGCTTTCAGGAGCAGGGGGTTGCCGCCAACCATGGTGTGGAAAGTGCTGACCAGGGAGGCCGAAACGCGGTGGCCCAGCAGGGAAAGCAGCACCTGGCGGGTCTGCAGCTCATTGAGGTTGTCCAGCCTGACCTCGGTGAGCCGGCGGTCGTTGAGGAGCCAGTGGAAGTCGGCGGGTAGATCACTGACCATGGGCGCCACGGCCACCATGCGGGCGGTCCCGGTCAGGAGGATGTTGAGCAGGACGCCGGCGCTCATATCATCAATGCTGCCGGCGGTGTCCAGGGTGATGACACACTGGCGCCCCGCGGCATCGCTTTTGATGAGGGACGTAATGCCACGGAGGATGGCTGTGGGCGACCCCATGTACGCCTGGGGAAGACGCGCCAGCAGGAAAGCCAGGCAGCCGTAGGGTGTTGTGCCGGACGACGGTCCGCTGCGCAGCTGCAACGTCCAGATATCCGGGCCAAGCTCGGCGACGGCTGTCCTGGCCAAGGATGACTTACCTACACCGCGTCCGCCGGTGATGACGACTCCCAGGGAGTCGAGGCTGGTCAGGGCGGCGCGGACCGCTTCGAGGTTGGCACTCCGTGCGGGCACGGACCATCGCTGCGGCTCTGACACGCCTGCAGTGTCGGTGCGCAGCTCAAGGTCGTTGAGCGGTGACCCACGTCCCCAGCTGAGTGGCTCGATTGACATGAACTTGTCCCCTACATCCCACTAAAGCGGGATAAGCCCCATCGCTCCCCCGCTTAGGAAGAAGACTACCCCTTGGCACACGCAGGTAAACAGGGACAGGCGGTTTTAAGTTTTATTCCTGAACGTCTGACCTGACCGGATGGAACTTCTGCTGGGCCGCAGTCAGCCCTTCCCTGACCAGCATCTCCACGGCATCAGCCGCCTCATCGAGCAGGAACGGAAGGTCCTTGCGCTCTGCAGTGCCAAAATCGCGCAGGACATAGTCTGCAGTGTCCATCCGCCCTGGAGGGCGCCCCACGCCTACCCGTACCCGGAGGTAATCCTTGGTGGCCAGCGCCTTGGACATGTCCCTGAGGCCGTTGTGGCCGCCCTCACCGCCGCCGCATTTCAGCTTTATGGTGTTAAACGGAATATCAATCTCATCGTGCACCGCGACAACATGGTCAGGGTCAATGCCGTAAAAATTTGCCAGGCCGGACACCGGGCCGCCGGAAACATTCATGTAGCTCATCGGCTTGGACAGCACCACCCGGGGGCCGCCGATCCCCAGCCGTCCTTCGAGCACCTGGGCGCGTGCCTTGTGGGTTTTGAACTTGCCACCCATCCGGCCCGCGAGTTCGTCCAGGACCATCTGGCCGACATTGTGCCGGTTGCCCTTGTATTCGGCCCCGGGGTTTCCGAGGCCAACGATCAGCCAGGTGTCAGTCATTATTCAATCCTAAGGTGGTCCGGACATGGCAGTGGCCGGACCCCCGACAGGGCCCGGCCACATATCAAACTGTGCCGTTATTACTCGCCGGCGACTGCGGCTGCGGAGTCAGCCTGTGCCTCTTCCTCAGAGACCTCAGTGGCCTCGGAGATGTGGACAACCAGGGCGTCGGCGTCGGCCAGCAGGACCGAACCCTTCGGCAGGACCAGGTCGGAAGCGTGGATGTGCTGTCCGGCGGAGCGGCCTTCGATGTCGACCTCGATGGCGGTGGGCAGGTGGGTTGCCTCAGCCTCAAGGGAGATGACGGTGAGTTCCTGGTTGAAGACGCTGCCCGGAGCCAGTTCGCCAACGATGTGAACCGGGATGTCCACGGTGACTTTTTCGCCCTTGATGACGGTCAGCAGGTCGATGTGCTCGATGATCTGCTTGATCGGGTCGCGCTGGACGTCCTTGACCAGGGCCAGGTGCTCTTCGCCGTTGACGTCCAGGGACAGCAGGGCGTTGGCTTTGCGGACTGCAAGCGTGGTGGCCTTGGCCGGAAGCGTGATGTGGATCGGCTCGGCGCCGTGGCCGTAGATGACGGCGGGGATCAGGTCGGCCATGCGCGCGCGGCGGGCGAAGCCCTTGCCGAATTCGGTGCGTACTTCTGCTGCGAGCTTCTGCTCAGACATGTGTATCTCCTCGGAAGACTAAAAGGTGTTCAGCAAGGGCGGAGGTCTGTTACGACCTTCAACGCCGGGCGGCCGTGAGGCCGCCCTTCCAGAAGGGAGATTCAGACCCAGTCGATAACGGAGACCTGCAGTCCGGTTTCCCGGATGCTCTCCCTCGCCAAGGTATCGTGAAAAAGCTTACCAGCGCCGGGCCAAATTACTGAAAACGGCGGTCTCCACCAGCCCCCTGCTGGAATCAGGCGTTGCCGTCGAACAGGCTGGTGACCGAACCGTCGTCGAACACTTCGCGGATGGCGCGGGCGATCAGCGGTGCGATGGATAGCACCGTCAGCTGCGGGAACTGCTGATTCGCGGTGAGGGGCAACGTGTTGGTGACCACCACTTCGCGGGCGCCGGATTCGGACAGCCGCTGGGCCGCGGGCTCGGAGAACACAGCGTGCGTCGCGGCGATGATGACGTCCTTCGCCCCGGCGTTCTTCAGGACCTGGACCGCTCCGGAAATGGTGCCGCCGGTGTCGATCATGTCATCGATCAGGACGCAGGTCCGGCCCTCGATCTGGCCCACGACAGTCTTGGAGACGGCCTGGTTGGGAACGGTAAGGTCACGGCTCTTGTGCACAAACGCCAGCGGCGCTCCGCCCAGGCGTTCGGCCCACTGCTCCGCGACGCGCACGCGGCCCGTGTCCGGCGACACCACGGTGACGTTGTCGGCGGCGACGCGGGTACGGATGTAATCGGCCAGGAGCGGGATGGCCATGAGGTGGTCCACAGGCCCGTCGAAGAAACCCTGGATCTGCGAGGTGTGCAGGTCAACGCTCATGATGCGGTCAGCGCCGGCGGTCTTGTACAGGTCCGCCACCAGGCGGGCGGAAATAGGCTCGCGTCCACGACCCTTCTTGTCCTGCCGCGCATACGGGTAGAACGGGGACACCACGGTGATGCGCTTGGCGGAGGCCCGCTTCAGCGAATCGATCATGATCAGCTGTTCCATGAGGTGGTTGTTCAGCGGAGCCGGGTGGGCCTGGATGACGAACGCGTCGGTTCCCCGGACGCTTTCGCCCGCGCGGACGTAAATCTCCCCGTTGGCGAAGTCGTAGGCATCCACGGGCAGCAGCTCGGTACCCAGCTCCTTGGCGATTTCCCGCGCCAGCTCGGGGTGCGCCCGCCCAGCGGCAAGTACCAGCTTCTTCTCGCCGCGTGCCGTAATTTCGCTCATTATCGCTGGTCCTCTTCTGTCGATGCTGGGGTATGTGAGGAATCTGAGGCGGCGGCCTGAGCCAGTTCCGCCGAGCGTGAGCCGGGGCGGTTGGCCACAACCCAGCCCTCGTCGTTGCGCTGCGCTGCAACGGACACGACGAGCGCCCCTGCCGGGACGTCCTTGCGGATCACCGCGCCGGCGCCGCTGTAGGCACCGTCCCCCACGGTGACCGGTGCAACAAAGACTGTGTTGGAACCTGTGCGGACGCCCGAGCCGATCACCGTGCGGTGCTTCTTCTCGCCGTCGTAATTGGCCGTGATGTTGCCGCAGCCAATGTTGGTGTCCTCGCCGATTTCGGCGTCGCCTGCGTAGCCGAGGTGGGAAAGTTTGGAGCCGCGGCCAATCGTGACGTTCTTGGTTTCGTAGAACGCACCGATCTTGCCGGTGTCGCCGAGCACTGTGCCGGGACGCAGGTAGGTGAAAGGGCCGACGGCGGCGTCCGCACCGATCACGGCGCCGGAACCGTGCGTGCGGGTCACCTTGGCGCCCTCGCCGATGCGGACATCGGTCAGGGTGGAGTCGGGGCCGACGACGGCGTCCCTCGCCACGGTGGTGGCACCGTGCAGCTGCGTGTTGGGCAGGATGCGGACGTCCTCGTCCAGGGTGACAGTGGAATCGATCCAGGTGGTGGCGGGGTCAACTACTGTGACCCCGGCGCGCATCCAGGCTTCAACGGTGCGGCGGTTCAGTTCCGCGCCGAGGGCGGAGAGCTGCACGCGGTCGTTGGCGCCCTCCACCTGCCAGCGGTCCTCGGTGACGACGGCGGCCACCCGACCGCCCGACTGCCGCGCGAGGCCCAGCACGTCGGTGAGGTACTTTTCGCCCTGCGAGTTATCAGTGGTGATGTGGACCAGCGCGTCACGGAGGACGTCGGCGTCGAAGGCGTAGATCCCGGAATTGACCTCGCGGATCAGTCGTTCGATTTCCGTTGCGTCCTTGTGCTCGCGGATGCCGGTCACGGAGCTGTCATCGCCGCGGAGAATGCGTCCGTAGCCCGTGGCGTCGTCCAGCAGCGCGGTGAGCACGGTAACGGCATTGGCTTCGCGCTCATGTGTGGCCACCAGGTCCGCCAACAGGCTGCCGGTCAGGAGCGGAACATCGCCGTAAGTGACCACGACGGTGCCTGCAAGTTTTTCCTGGGCGTCCAGTGCCTGCACGGCCACCTCAACGGCGCGGCCGGTGCCGGGGACGTCGTCCTGGTCCACGATCAGGGCTTCGGGGTCCAGCTGGTTCAGGTGGCGGGCAACCAGATCCCGCTCGTGGCGGACCACGAGGGCCAGACGTCCGGGGTTAATGCTGCGGGCTGCCAGCAGGGCGTGGCCCACCATAGACCGGCCGCCGATTTCGTGCAGGATCTTCGGGGTACGGGATTTCATCCGGGTACCGGCGCCTGCTGCCAGAACAATGACGGCGGCTGGGCCGGTATTCTCGGGGATCACGTACGGGTTCTCCTTGCTTGGTTGCGCGTTGCGCTGGGCGCGGTGCCTGTCCGGCCAAAATTCACGGCGGGGCACCGAGTTCATCCTACTGGACGGTCTTCGCACAGCAGTTCCGCCCATAGGATTCGAACCTATACTCCACGGCTCCAAAGGCCGGGGTGCTGCCATTACACCAGGGCGGACCATGCCACAGGCGCAAAGGCCAAGGCACAAGTATTTATTTTGCCATGGCTTCAGGGCAGCCCGCGACATTGGCAGGAATCACGGCAGCCAGGCCAGTGCACCGCCACCGGTTCCAACTGTTTCAGCAGCGCTAGGGCATGATGGAAATGTGAGCAACAACCCACCCCGGACACGGATGACAGGCGTACAGCGGCGCGGCCAGCTGGTCGACGTCGGCCGTGGCCTTTTTGCCGCTCGCGGGCTCGACGGGACCACCATTGAGGAAATCGCGGCCTGCGCCGGCGTTTCCAAGCCCGTGATCTACGAACATTTCGGCTCCAAGGAGGGCTTGTACACGCAGGTGGTGGACTTCGAGTTCCACATCCTGCTGGACTCGATCACCGCTGCCCTGACCGAAGAGGGCAAACCGCGTGTCCTGGTGGAACGCGCCGCCCTGGCCCTCCTCACCTACATCGAGGACCGGGCGGAGGGCTTCCGGATCCTCATGCGCGACGCACCGCCATCGCAGCCCGAAGGCGCTTTCTCCACCCTGCTGTCCCAGGTCACCGCCCGCGTGGAACACATCCTGTCCGACGAATTCCACCGCCGCGGCTTCAGCGCCCAGGACGGCGCGATGTACGCCCAGATGCTCGTAGGCATGGTGGCCATGACCGGCCAATGGTGGCAGGACAGCCGCCAGCCCGACAAACAAACCGTCGCCGCCCACCTGGTCAACCTCGCCTGGAACGGCCTCACCGGCCTCCAAAAAGACCCCGAGCTCCGCACCGAAGATTCAGCGCGAACGGACACTTAAGCCCCTGCGCGAGCGAAGTGTCCCGGGGTTGCGTGCGCTCGTGGTCACCTACGCGGCGCAGGAGCCCTTCGCCGTCGCTTAGCGCGTTGGTCCCTTCCCAACACTCGCAAGCTCGCGTCGGGGCCCTCGGGACGACGCTTCGAGCCATAGGGGCCCAACGGTCGCTGAGCGACCTTGTGTGCCCGATGGCCCGCGATGCGCGACTACGCGAAGGTCCCCCGCCCCGCTATTGCCGAAAGTTCCGTTCGGCGATCTCCGCCGACCGCAGTTGCCGACGGGTTGCCCGCTGTTCCACGGCATAGTGGTGACTCCCCTCGTGAGCGACCGTCACCAACGCGGAGGGGCTTAAGTGTCCCCTCGCGCCAAGGCGGAGGGGCTTAAGTGTCCCCTCGCGCCAAGGCGGAGGGGCTTAAGTGTCCCCTCGCGCTGGAAGCCGGGCTCACGTTCGCCGGAGGCGGTCCTTCCGCAAGGAGCGCATCGCAGGGCATCGGGACGCGGAGGTCGCCCAGCGACCGGAGCGTCCCCTTTGCCCTGTGTCTAAGCGACGCGGAAGGGCCGGCTCCGGCACCCAACCCAACCCAAGTAGCGCCGGGCTACTCGCCGAGGACTTCCAGGGCTTCCATCCATTCGAGTTCCAGGGCTTCGCGGTCGGTGGCGAGGTCCTTGAGTTTTTTGTTCTGGTCGGCGAGGGCGTCGAAGTCGGATGTTGCGGTGCTCTTGACCATTTGGTCGTGAATCTTCTTTTCCTGCTGCTCCAGTTTGCCCAGCTGGCGCTCGATCCGGTTTTTGGCCTTCCGGGCGTCGCGCTTTTCGGCTTCGGAGGAACCGGAGGCAGCGGGTGCGGAGCTGCCGCTCGGACCGGTGACGGGGTTGCCGCCGCCGGTGATCGTGGAGCCGGCCAGGGCGGATTCGCGGAGTTCCAGATACTGGTCCACGCCGCGCGGCAGGGCGCGGATCTTGCCGTCACCAAGCAGCGCCATCTGGTGGTCCGTCACGCGTTCCAGCAGGTAACGGTCGTGGCTGACCACAACGAGCGTGCCAGGCCAGCCGTCAAGGACGTCTTCGACGGCGGCGAGGGTGTCGGTGTCGAGGTCGTTGGTGGGCTCATCGAGCATCAGCACGTTCGGCTCCCCCACCAGCAGGCGCAGGAGCTGGAGGCGCCGGCGCTCACCACCGGACAGATCCCTGACCGGGGTCCACTGCTTTTCGTTGGTGAAGCCGAGCTGCTCCACGAGCTGGCCCGCCGTGAATTCCTTGCCGCCCACGTTAAAGGACCGCTTTTCGCGCTCGATGACTTCGATCACGCGCAGGTCCGAGACGTCGTCGAGCTCTTTGACCTCCTGGGTCAGCACGGCGGTGACCACCGTCTTGCCGCGCTTGACCTTGCCGGATGACGGCTCAATCTCGCCGTTGAGGAGTTTCAGCAGGGTGGTCTTGCCGGCGCCGTTGACGCCCACGAGGCCAAGCCGCTCACCGGGGGCAAGCCGCAGCGTGATGTTGTCGAAGAGTTTCTGTCCGGGGTCGCCGCCGAGGAAGTCCAGTGAGACGTTCTCAAGGTCCAGGACGTCCTTGCCGAGCCGGGCGGTGGCCATCTTGCTCAGGGCTGTGGAGTCACGCGGCTCGGGGACGTCGGCAATGAGGGCGTTGGCGGCCTCGATGCGGAATTTCGGCTTGGCCGTGCGGGCCGGAGCGCCGCGGCGCAGCCAGGCGAGCTCCTTTTTCACGAGCATCTGACGCTTGCCTTCCATAACATTCGCCGCGCGGTCACGCTCGGCACGGGCCAGCACGTAGGCCGCGTAGCCGCCGTCGAACGGGTCCATGATGCCGTCGTGGATTTCCCAGGTCTTGGTGCAGACTTCGTCCAGGAACCAGCGGTCGTGGGTGACCACCAGGAAGGCGCCCTGGTTGGCCCGCCACCGGGTCTTCAGGTGCCGGGACAGCCAGGCGACTCCTTCGACATCGAGGTGGTTGGTCGGTTCGTCGAGCATGATGACGTCATGGTCCTCGATCAGCAGCTTGGCCAGCGCCACCCGCCGCTTCTGGCCGCCGGAGAGGGCGTGGACGTTCGCATGCCAGTCGACGTCGGACACCAGGCCGCCCATGACTTCGCGGATCTGGGGGTTGCGGGCCCATTCATAGTCGGCCTGGTCGCCGACGATCGCAGCGCCGACTGTGAGGTCGCCGTCGAGCACGTCGCTCTGGTCCAGGTAGCCGATGTTGACTTCGCTGCGCTTGGTCACCCGGCCCGAGTCCGGGGTGGAGCGCATGGCCAGCAGGCGCATCAGCGTGGACTTGCCGTCGCCGTTCCGGCCCACCATGCCGATCCTGTCACCTTCCTCGAGTCCGAGGGTGATGCCGTCCAGGACGGTGCGCGTTGCGTACGAAACCGTAAGGTTTTCGCCGCCAAGAAGGTGTGCCAAGAGGGACTGCTTTCTGCTGCTCAGTAAGGAAGGGGACTCTTAAAGGAGAGTATCGGAGATGATGCGCGCCCCATGCACGGGCCCGTGGACAGGGAATGCCGTCAGCCCATAGTGCCGCAGGTCCTCCGCCAGGTTTTCGGCTGCGGCGGGATTGTGGGTCAACAGCGCCACGGTGGGTCCGGAACCGGATACGATTCCGGCCAGGGCGCCGAGCGCTTCACCTCGTCCCAGCGTATCGCGGAGCGCGGGGGAAAGTTCAATGGAAGCCCGCTGCAGATCGTTCACCAGGACCCGGCTCAGGGCATCGGCGTCCCCGCTCCGCAGCGCCTGCAGGATCTTGGGATCCACGGCCGTGGGCTCGGCAACGTCCAGTCCTTCTGCCTCCCGGAGCCGGTCCAGGGCGCGGAAGACCTCGGGGGTGGGCAGCCCATAGTCCGCCGCCACGAGGACCCAGTCCGTTTGGGCCTTGGCCAGTGCCGGCGAAAGGTCGTCGCCAACGCCAAGCCCGACGGCGGTTCCGCCGAGGAGGGAGAAAGGAACGTCGGCACCCAATTCGGCGGCCAGATGGGCCAACTCATCCCGCGACAGCCCGCTGTTCCAGAGCGCGTCACAGGCCAGCAGGGTGGCTGCGGCATCGGCCGAGCCGCCGCCCATGCCCCCGGCCACGGGGACCCGCTTGGTGATTTCAAGGTGCACGCCGGTCGAATGCTCGGAGACATCGGCCATGATGGCTGCGGCCTTGTAGGCCAGGTTCTTCTCGTCCAGCGGAATATCCACGCCGTCCAGGTCCAGGGTGCTGTCAGGACTGATGCTGACGGTGATCCCCGGCATCTCCGTGCTGGTGGCAGCCACTTCCTCATAGAGGGAAACGGCCAGGTACACGCTGGCAACTGAGTGGTAGCCGTCAGCGCGCAAGGGCCCCACGTCCAGGGAAACATTGACCTTGCCGGGCGCCTTCACACGGACCGTCCGTGCGGGAAACTTCCCGGCGGCTGCCTTCACGACCCGGCCTCGCGGGCTTCGGCAATCCGGGCGAAGGCATGGATGTCGATGACTTCGCCCCGGGCCGATGGAGCCACTCCTGCGGCGATGAGGCAGCGCTCGGCCTCGGCTGCGCCGCCCGCCCAGCCGGCCAGGGCGGCCCTCAGCGTCTTCCGGCGCTGGGCGAAGGCGGCGTCGATCACGGCGAACACCTGCTCACGGGTGGCGGTTGTTTCAGGCGGTTCCCGCCGGGTGAAGGCCACGAGCCCGGATTGGATCTTCGGCGCAGGCCAGAAGACGTTCATGCCGATCACCCCGGCCTTGCGCATGCTGCTGTACCAGGCCGCCTTGACCGAGGGCACCCCGTAGGTTTTTGATCCTGGCCCCGCGGCCAGCCGGTCAGCCACCTCGTCCTGGACCATCACCAGACCGTGCTGCAGGCTGGGGAAATGCTGGAGCAGGTGCAGGACCACCGGCACCGCCACGTTGTAGGGCAGGTTCGCCACAATGGCGGTGGGCTCAACGGGAAGCGATGTGACCTTCATGGCGTCCGCCTGGATCAGGTGGAAAGCGCCCGCCGCGTCCGGCCGCCATGCTTTCACGGTTTCCGGCAGCTTTGCCGCCAGGACCGGATCAATTTCGACGGCGACCACCGTCTGCGCGGCATCCAGCAGGCCCAGCGTGAGGGAACCAAGGCCCGGCCCGACTTCCAGCACCGTCTCGGTTGGCCCGATGTTGGCAACGGAGACGATCCGGCGGATGGTGTTGCCATCAATGACGAAGTTCTGTCCCAGTGTCTTGGTGGGCCGGATACCGATTTCTTCCGCCAGCCGGCGTATGTCGGAAGCACCGAAGAGGGGTGCGGGCGCGGCGGCAGTCGGTTCAGTCACCTAGGCATCCTATCCCGGCCGCGGTGACGGGCCATCCGCTTTCCGCGCGGATCATGCGTGTTTCGCGGTGTATGTTTCCGCTTAACGGCAGCGGCCGGCCCCGGGACAATCCGGGGCCGGCCGCTGTCATCTGCTTGCCTGGCGGCTGTGGTCAGCTGCCGCCAGCGCAGGTGCTCATTGGTGCCTAGCTCGTAGCGGCCCAGCCACAGCCCCACGGCTGCAGGCCACGCTGTGCGTACACGCGGTTGGCGATGTCGATCTGCTGTGCCTTGGTGGCGAGGCTGGCGTTAGGGGCGTAGGCGCCGCCGCCGGAGCCGATCCAGGTCCGGATGTCGAACTGGAGGCCGCCGTAGTAGCCGTTGCCCGAGTTGATGGACCAGTTTCCGGTGGACTCACACTGGGCGATCTTGTCCCACATGGCCTCGTTCATCATGGCCGGGGCCGAGGCGCCGGTGTTCATTCCGGCGGCGGCTGCGGGCTTTGCCTTGGTGCCTACCGTGACCTTTTCCGTCACGGGCTGGACGGAAACAGTTTCGGAGACCAGCGTCCGCGAGGCTTCACGGCCGTCAACCATCACCAGCTTGAAGCTCTTATCCACCTTGCCGGCCACGCCGGCCTGGGTGACCTCTTTCTCGCCCTTGAGAAGCTCAGCGCTCTCAGTGGTCATGCTGTCGAAAGCAACATCTTCAGTAGTGGCCGCGGTCTGGCTGGTATCCACCCGGGAGACCTTAACCACCATGTTGTTGACCACGTGCGCGTTGCCCGGCTGGGAAGTACGGTCGTCGACGCCGAGGGTGATGCCGGCGTCCTCCAGCACCTGGGCGACGGTCCCCGCGGTGGTGGTGGCCGTGGAGGCCTTGCCGTCGGCAACGATACTGACTGTCTTGGGCGTGGAGATGGAGACAAACGATCCGGCCACGGCGAGCTGGGCGTCCTTCGGGACGGAAACGGAGGAGGAGCTGGCCACTCCCAGTTCGGTGACGAGGCCCGCAACATCCGGCGCCGTGGTGTTGATGGTCTTTTCGGAACCGTCCAGGCTGACCTTCACGGCCTTGGCCATGTTGACGTTGATCACGGTGCCGTTCTCCACTTTGGCGTCCGCCGAGGGCGAGACGCGGTCAGCCGGCTTCAGTTCTACGTTGGCGCTTTTTACGACCTGGCCCACGGTGCCGCCGAAGGACTGGACCGAAGTCACTTTTCCGTCGACGTTGAGGGTAACGGTTTTGTTATTTCCGACGAAGGCCACGAGCCCCAACACCAGTGCACACAGCACCACCAGTTGGGTGCCCACCTTGATAAAACTGAACTTACCGTCCGTTGTGAAGAGCTTGACCACGATTGCCCGTAACTTTAGATCCATCCGGGCACGGGGAAAAACGCAGTGAAATAGCCGGCGCATGACCCTGGGGACAAGCTCCGGGCACCGTTGCGCCGCCACACTCCGCGCGGCAGGCAGAGGGCATCAAAGCCCTGTCTGGTCCTGCTGCGCATGAAGTGAAATTATCCGAAGGCCTTCCCCGACCCCGGCTAATAGTTCTCCACTGTAACCGTAGCGTTATAAAGCGGCCAAGAAATTTACATACGAGGTATGTGAACCAAGCAATGTGACGAGGCCCAGGTCAGTCCCACGATCCGTACGCCCGCACGGTATTTTCGCTAATCCGGGTGCAGAGCTCCGCGAGGTCAGTTCCTGTCAATTCGGCCATGGCGCGGACGGTGTACGGCACCACATAACTGGCGTTGGGACGGCCGCGGTGCGGATGCGGAGTCAGGAACGGGGCATCCGTTTCCACCAGCACCAGGTCCGGGTCCGCCACTCCCAGCGCGGCGCGGAGGTTAGCCGCATTCTTAAAGGTCAGCGTGCCGGCAAAGGACATGTTCCAGCCTGCGGCATTGCAGATCCTGGCGAGCGCCTCATCACCCGAGAAGCAATGAAACACAACCCGCTCCGGAGCCCCCTCCTCGCGCAGGACCTGCACGACGTCGTCGTGCGCATCGCGGTCATGGATCTGCAGCGTCAGGTCCAGGCGCTTGGCAATATCGATATGCCGTCGGAACGAATAGCGCTGGTGGGCCAGGCCCTCCCCTTCGGTGCGGAAGAAATCAAGGCCGGTCTCGCCGATAGCCCGGATCCGGGGGTGGGCGGCCAGTTGCTCAATCTCCGCCAGCGCATCTTCCAGCTCGCCGCGCCTGGCATAGTCCGGGGCGTCGTTGGGGTGCAATGCCACTGCCCCAAGCAACCGGCTGTCCAGGTCAACGGCGCGGACCGTGAACCGGGAGGACTCCAGGTCGCAGCCCACCTGGACGGCCCCCTGCACTCCGACCGCCTGGGCCGCATCCAACGCCGCGGCGATGCCCACCGGGCTCTCGCCATCGGGGAAATCCAGGTGCGTATGGTTGTCCATCACGGGGACCGGCAGCGGCTCCGGCGCCGGCGGATAGTCCTGCCGCGCCTGCCGGCCGGCGTCTGCAGGGTCCGCCCCGGCGGCACGGTAAGCGGCGGGAATCAGCGAATTGCACATCCCTCAAGCCTAGCGGCGGCGGATCGCGGCAGAATTCCCGGAACTCTCTGTCAGCAAGGGCAGTTGTGTTAGTAGGCTGGTACGAACAGATGCGAACGCCCACCGCCGGGCGAAGGCAGGCCTGCTGTCCCGTTCCGGGTGATCCCCGGACTGAAAGGTTGCAGATGGACTCCCACCGCCGCATCGCCGTCAACGAGGTAACCCCTGCCAGCCGGAACTTTACCCCCGTGACGGAGCAGGTGGGCCATCTCAACGGTTACAAGGCAGCAGCCATGGACGCGGACTCATTCCACGCGGCCAGCCAGCGGATCCTGGCCTCGATCAACACCGTCATTGACGGAAAGTCGGATGCGGCCAGGCTTGCCCTGACGGTGTTGCTGGCCCAGGGCCATCTGCTCCTGGAGGACGTGCCAGGTGTGGGCAAGACCCTCCTGGCCAAAACCCTCGCCCGGAGCATTGACTGCACGGTCAGCCGCATTCAGTTCACTCCTGATCTGCTGCCTTCGGACGTGACGGGCGTGTCCATCTATAACCAGGCGTCGCGGCTGTTCGAGTTCCGCCCGGGTGCCGTCTTCGCCAACATTGTTATTGGCGATGAAATCAACCGCGCGTCCGCCAAGACCCAATCCGCCCTCCTGGAGTGTATGGAGGAACACCAGGTGACCGTGGACGGGGACTCGTACAAACTCGACGAACCGTTCATGGTGGTGGCCACCCAGAACCCGATCGAGATGGAAGGCACCTATCCACTCCCCGAGGCCCAGCGCGATCGCTTTATGGCGCGGATTTCCATGGGCTATCCGGACAAGGACTCCGAAATCGAAATGCTGGAGACCCATCAGGCAACCTCCCCGTTGACCAAGGTCTCCGCTGTGGTCACCTCGGCGGACGTCGCAGCGATGATCGCCACGGTCCAACAGGTTTACGTCTCCCAGGCCATCAAGGAATACACCGTCTCAGTAGGCCGCGCAACGCGCGAAAGCCCCCTGCTCCGGCTGGGCGCCAGCCCTCGCTCCATGCTCCAGCTGCTCCGGGCCGCGAAGGCCACGGCGGCGCTGGACGGCCGTGATTTTGTGCTGCCAGACGACGTCGTCAGCGTGGCGGAATCCGTGCTGGCCCACCGGATCATCCTGGACCGGAAGGCGGCCGGCGCCGGCGAGACCCCGCACAGCGTCATCCGGGGCATCCTCTCCCGGCTCCCGGTGAACCAGGACCCGGTGAACAACCCGGCCCCGCCGGCCGGACTGCGGCGGAACCACTAGGCAGGGCCGTCATATGGCGCTGCGTGACCGACTGCCCCGGCACCTGTTCAGCCAGCGTGGCTGGGGGCTCCTGGCCGCCGGCGCCGTCTGCCTGTTGTCTGCGCAGATCATGGGGCGGCGGGACCTGCTGAGCCTGAGTGTCCTGCTCATCGTCCTTCCCCTGGTTTCGCTGGCCGGGATCAGGCTCCTCAAGCCCCGGTTCCAGGTTTACCGCGAGTTCAACCCGTCCCCGGTGGAGACCTCCGCCGCCACCACAGTGCGGCTCGCCGTGGCGCGGACCGGTTACGGGGGCGGCCGGGCGATCATGGAGGAACGGCTGCCGCCACGGTTCGGCGAGTCCCCGGCCTTCCATTTCCCCGCCCGCTCGGCCAAGGGCGGGACCAGCAGGTACGAATACCACTTGCGCTCCACCAAACGCGGACAGTACCTGATCGGCCCGGTAACCGCAGAGTTCACGGATCCGTTCGGGCTGTCCCTGCACAGGCGGTCAATTGACGACGGCGACACACTCACCGTGACGCCCGCCGCCGTCGAGCTTCCCGTGACGGGCCTCGCGGGAGCCCGCGGCAACGACGGCATCACAGCAACCCGTACCCGCGCCAACCCCAGCGACGATGACGTCATGACCCGCGAATACCGCCCGGGCGATCCCATGCGCCGGGTGCACTGGGCGGCCACCGCGCACCACGGCGCCCTGATGGTGCGCCAGGAGGAGTCCGTCACGACGCCGGAGGCCACCATCATCCTTGACCAACGGTTCGCGGCATTTTCCGGCGGGCACGGATCCGGTTTCGGGGGCAATGCGGCCGTGGACGGCCACGAGATGATCACCAGCGGCACGTTCGAGTGGGCCGTGGTGGCCGCGATCTCCATCTGCAGGCACCTGTCGGAGCGGAACTACGCCCTCCGCCTCCTGGGCCCCCGCGGCGAACCCGCGTTCCTCCGCTCCCCGTCCGCACCGGAACCGGAAGCGGAAGAGTTCAGCGGAGTGTCCGGGCTCCAGTCGATCGCCGAAAGCCTCGCCGCCATCCAGCTGTCCGGTCCGCACCACGCTGCCCGGGACCACGGTGGCCAGGATGCCGGACCGGCCGTTTTCGACGATCACCTGATGGACAAACTCTCCGCCCACCGGATGCGGGGGCCCCTTATTGCCGTGCTCGGCAGGATCTCTCCGAGCGAGGCCAGAGCCCTCGCTCCGGCGGCGGGTTATGGCGCGAATGCCTTCGCCATCATCGTTTCCGAGAGGCCCGCGGATTCCGAGGACTCTTTGGAGGCCCTCCGCCGGGGCGGCTGGCGGGCAGTGGCGGTGCCAACCTCGGTTCCGGTCCCGGACGCCTGGGCGCACTTCGACCAGGGTGGTGCTGCGCCGGCCACGGCAGCGGCAGACGTACGCCGCGGAGCGGCGGTGGGACGGTGACACTGGCACCGGAACGCAACGCGTCCCGCGGGCAGGCAGCCACAGGTGCCCCGGGCCAGGTTCCGGCACGGACGCGGGTCGGGGCGTACCACTGGGCCATGGCCGGCGCCGTCGCCCTGTCCGTGGCCGGCGCCGCGATTTCCCTCAACGGTGTCCTGCGGGGTTGGGCCTGGTACTTGCCCCTCTTGACCACGGTGGTGGTGGTCTGCCTGACCATCGCCACGCTCCGCGCGCTGCGGGCCCATCCTCTCGTGGTGGCTGCCGGCGGCTTTGCCTCCCTGATCGCGATTCTCACCCTGACGTTCTTCCGGAGCACGGGCATTGCCGGTTTCATCCCGTCCGGGGCAACCCTGGCTGAAGTGGACAGGTTCGTCCGCCGGGCGAGCGAGACGGTACTTGCGGAAAGTGCCCCGGTGGCCCCGAACGCCGGAATCGTTATGGTCAGCTGCGCAGCCCTGGGCCTGACAGCCATCCTCATCGATGCGCTGGCCGTACCGCTTGGCATGCCGGCAACAACCGGACTGGGCCTGCTGGCCATCCTGGTAGTCCCCGCCACCGTGAAGCCCCAGAGCGTGGGGGTTTGGGGCTTCACTGCCACGGTGGCCGGGTACCTCCTGATCCTCGCGTTCAGCCAGTGGTTTGCACCGGATTCCCGCACTGCGGCCGACAGCGGCCGGAATCCCGGCCAGTTCCGGCGGGCCATGCTGACCGGAACCGTGGCACTGGTGGCGACACTGGCAGTGCCGGCGGCCATCCCCGGGTTCGACCACGGCACGTTTCCGCAGGGCTCCCGGCTGAACCCGTGGGGCGCCGGGACCGGCTTGAACCCCATAATTACCTTGGGAAACAGCCTGCGGGCACCGGCCGGCAGCGGGCGGATCACCTATGCCACCAACGCGGCCGGGCCGCTGTATCTGCGGTCCGTCACAGTTGACAATTTCGACGGCGAATCCTGGGGACCTGATGACCGCGACGCAGAGCGCCGCCCCGTGGCCGGACAGTTTGAGACGGGCCACGAGATCGTCGCCGAGGAGCAGCTCCGCCAGGTGACTGCCGTGGATACGGGCACGTTCACCAGCCCGTACCTGCCGTTGCCGTACGCGCCGGAAACAATCCGCGGGCTCAATGGCGCCTGGACATGGGACCCGGCCACCTTGGCCGTCAAGGGTTCCAACACCAACACGCGGTCACAGCAATACCTTGTGGTGTCCACGGCGCCGAAGCTCACGGCCACCCTCCTTCAACAGTCGTCGCAGGCCGTGCAGGGAATCCCGGCCGACTTCACCAGGGTTCCCGGCAACGTCCCGGACATCGTCCGCAGCACGGCTGACACGGTGACAGCTTCGAGTGACACACCCTTCGCCAAGGCCATGGTTATCCAGAAATACCTTCGCTCAGGGGAGTTCACCTACTCGCTCCAGTCACCTGTCCAGGGCGGCTACGACGGTAACGGGCTCTCGGTGCTGGCCGATTTCCTGACCCAGAAGAGCGGATACTGCATCCATTACTCGTCCGCGATGGCCGTGATGGCCCGGCTGGAAGGTATCCCCAGCCGCATCGCGGTTGGCTACGCGCCGGGCCGAAGCACTGGTTCCACGGTTTCAGTGGCCGGGCAAGGGGCGCTGCCGGAGTATGAGGTGGACGCCCGGGACGCCCACGCCTGGCCCGAGCTCTACTTCCAGGGATTGGGGTGGGTGCCCTTCGAACCCACGCCGTCGCGTGGTGTCATACCCGCGTACGCCACGGAAACCAGCACACCCGGCATCCCCGGTTCGCTGGGTAATAACGAGGACCTCCTTCCCGGCGCAACCGCCCCGACCCCCACACTAAGCGCCACGGCCGTGCCCCTCCCCGGTGCAGGTGGCGGCGCAGGGGACCTCGGGCAGCTGCTCCTGCCATGGCTGCTGGGGACGGCGGCCGCGCTGGGCCTCGTCCTGCTGGCGGCCTCGCCGCGGCTGGTGAGGATGGGGCGGCGTGCCCGGTGGCTCCGCACCGAGGGACGGGCGCGGGAGGACGTGATTCCGCTGGCGTGGGCCGAAATCCGTGATCTCGGAACCGACTACGGACTGCCACCGGACGCCAGCGAAACAGCCCGGACGTATTCCGCACGGCTCCGCCATTCATCGCTGCTCGGCGAACATGGCGGCATGGACGACGCCGCGCACCAAGCCATAGGCAGCCTCACCTCCGACTTCGAACGCCGGCACTACGGCCCGCCTGTCCAGGACACAGCCGGCCGCGGCAGGACAGGGGCCATTGCCCCACGCATCGCGGCGGTGCAGCATTCCCTGCGTGCCAACGCCTCGCTCCCTCGACGCCTCCGTGCCGACTGGCTCCCGCCGTCGGTTCTGGGCCGATGGGCTTGGCTCCTGGCTGCCCCGTTCAGAGGGCTCAACAGGCTGGCGCGCCGGACGGCAAAAGCCGCCGCACGCTCCTGGTCGAGGGCGCGCGGCGGCTTGTTCCGGCCGCGTGGTAGCCAATAGCGGCTCACCGCAGCGGCTCCCTACTGGCGGTGGAGGAAGCGGCTGACCGGAGGATAATCCTGTCAGCCGGAGGATAATCCTGTCAGCCGGAGGACGATCCGTTCAGCCGGCGTAGGGGTCCGCGATGCCGATGTACTGGGTGTAGAGGTATTCCTCGATGCCTTCGAGGCCGCCTTCACGTCCCAGCCCGGACTGCTTGACGCCGCCGAACGGTGCGGCGGCATTGGAGATAACGCCGGCGTTCAGGCCGAGCATGCCGGTCTCGAGCCGTTCGCCCATCCGGATGCCCCGGTTCAGGTCGCGGGTGAAGACATACGCCACCAGACCGTATTCGGTGTTGTTGGCCAGGCGGATGGCTTCGTCCTCCGTGCCGAAGGTGATGATCGGCGCGACGGGTCCGAAGATTTCCTCGGACAGGATCCGCGTGCCTTCGGTGACGCCGGTGAGGATGGTGGGCGGGTAGAAGTAGCCCGGGCCCTCGGCCGGGGCGCCGCCCAGGACGGCCTTGGCGCCGGAGGCCACGGCATCGGACACCAGCTCATGAACCTTATCCCGGCTCTTGGCATCGATCAGCGGACCCACTTTGGACTCCGCCTCGGTGCCCCGGGCGGTGGTCATCTCACCCATTTTCGCGGCGAACTTCTCCGCGAACTCATCGGCGACGGACTCGTGCACGATGAACCGGTTCGCGGCCGTGCAGGCTTCGCCCATGTTCCGCAGCTTCGCCAGCATGGCACCGGCGACGGCGGCGTCCAGGTCCGCGTCCTCGAACACCACAAACGGGGCGTTGCCACCGAGTTCCATGGAGGTCCGCAGGACGGTCTCGGACGCGTCGGCGAGCAGGCGCCGGCCCACCTCGGTGGAGCCCGTGAACGAGAGTTTGCGCAGGCGCTGGTCCTTGATCAGCGGACCGGTGGTGGCGCCTGCCGTGGACGTGGGAATGACGTTCAGGACTCCGGCGGGCAGTCCCGCCTCCTGCATGACGGCGGCGAACAGCTGCGAGGTCAGCGGCGTGAGGTTGGCGGACTTCAGCACCATGGTGCAGCCGGCCGCGACGGCAGGGGCGATCTTGCGCGTGGCCATGGCCAGCGGGAAGTTCCACGGCGTGATCAGCAGGCACGGGCCCACCGGCTTCTTGGTCACCAGCAGGCGGGACTTGCCGTCCGGGGAGACCGAGTAGCGGCCAAACGCGCGGACGGCTTCCTCGGAGAACCAGCGCAGGAACTCGGCGCCATAGGTGACCTCGCCGCGGGCCTCGGCCAGCGGTTTGCCCATTTCCATGGTCATCAGCAGCGCGAAGTCCTCGGCACGCGCCGTAACCATCTCAAAGGCACGGCGCAGGATTTCGCCGCGTTCACGGGCCGGGGCCTTCGCCCACGATTCCTGCGCCGCGGCGGCCGCGTCCAAAGCAGCTTTGCCGTCTTCGGCGCCGGCATCAGCGATGCTGAGCAGCACCTTGCCCGTGGCGGGGTCCTCGACGTCGAATGTCTTGCCTGACGCCGACGGGCGCCATTCGCCGTTGATCAGCAATCCGGTGGGAACAGAGGCCAGCAGTGCGATTTCGCGCTCCGCGGTAACAGCTGGCTGTGCGGTGACAGTCACGGTGACTCCCTCGTCAGTAAGGTTTGGTCCAGCCTTGGCGCGGGCCTGGGCGGCCTGCCGTGTTGGCTGATTTACTGTCACACTACTGCCGCGGCCGACAGAGGGTCTACGCCTGGACGCACTGCTGAAGCGAGATTTCGTTGTGCAGCTGCACAGCTGGCCTTTAGTACGCTCAGCGTGCCGCGAGGACCGCCGAGTACAGCTCCCGCTTGCTGACGCGGACGTCCTCGGCTACGGCGGCCACGGCTTCCTTGAGCCGGATTCCCTGGGCCACCAGCTCGTTGACGGCCGCCACGTAGTCCTCGGGGGTGCCCGGCGCCTGCTCAGGGGCGCCGCCCAGCACCACGGCAATCTCGCCGCGCACCTCGTTGCCTTCGGCCCACAGCAACAGTTCCCCGACCGTCCCGCGGATGACTTCCTCGTAGGTCTTGGTCAGTTCCCGGCAGACGGCGATCCGCCGCTCGGCACCGAAACGCTCGCGCAGGGCCCGCAGCATCGATTCCAGCCGGTGCGGGGCCTCAAAAAACACCATGGTCCGGCGTTCGGCCGAAAGGTCCGCCAACCGCGAGGCCCGTTCGCCGGCTTTCCGGGGCAGGAATCCCTCAAAACAGAAGCGGTCGGTGGGCAGACCGGACAGTGCCAGGGCGGTCAGTACCGCGGACGGGCCAGGGACGGCGGTCACGGTGAGTCCGGCTGCCACAGCGCCTTCCACCAGCCTGAACCCTGGGTCCGAGACCGAAGGCATGCCGGCGTCTGTGACCATGACCAGGGTTTTGCCGGACCGGACGTGCTCCAGCAGTTCCGCGGTCTTGGTGGCCTCGTTGTGCTCGTGGTAGCTGATGACCCGCCCGGCGACGGTGACTCCGAGGCTCTGGACAAGGCGGTGCAGGCGCCTGGTGTCTTCGGCGGCCACGATGTCCGCCGTCCCCAGGAGCTCGATCAGGCGGGCCGACGCGTCTCCCGTATTCCCGATGGGCGTTGCCGCCAGTACAATCCGGCCCGGCCCCGTGGCGACGGGTGCCGCTGCAGCCGGGTCCGCTGCCACGTGAACCTCTGTCTCTGGCTCCTCCCCGGCGGCAAGGGAAGGTTCTGCGGGGCGGGAATCGGCGAAGGTGCTGGGGTTAGGGTCCACTCCCCCAGCGTACTGCTGGCCGGCGGCCCAAGCTGCAAAAGGTAGCATGGGGCTCGTGACGCAGACCTCCATGCGGCCTGCCGAGGCCGTCCAGACCATCGCGCCGGCACGAGGCCCGTGGATCGCCCGTCCGGCGGAGGCCTTCTCTGCCACAGCCCTCCGCGAGCGCCTGAACGGCAGCACGCGCAGCTGGCGGGATTACCCGCCGTCGCTGCGTCTCTGGTTCTGGCTGGTGCCCGCCCTGACATCCGTGATCGGCGGCGTCCTCCGCTTTGTCCGGCTGGACACGCCGCACAGCCTGGTCTTCGATGAAACGTACTACGTCAAGGACGCCTACTCCTACGTGGTCAGCGGCTACGAACGGGGCTGGCCGGACAAGGCCAACGACTCCTTCAACGCAGGCAACCCGGCCATCCTCCTGGACACTCCCGAGTACGTGGTCCATCCGCCCGTGGGCAAGTGGATGATCGCCGGCGGCATGTGGCTCTTCGGAGCCGATAATCCGTTCGGCTGGCGGTTCGCGGCCGCACTGACCGGAACCCTGTCCATCCTGCTGCTCACGCTGATTGCACTGAAACTGTTCCGCTCAGTGCCGCTGGCTGCCGCCGCGGGCCTGCTGCTCGCCGTCGACGGCCACCACCTGGTGATGTCGCGGACATCCCTCCTGGATATCTTCCTGATGTTCTGGCTCCTGGCGGCCTTCGGGGCTTTGCTGCTGGACCGCGATGACGGACGACGGCGGCTGGCCGCACGGCTCGGACGGCTCGCGGCCGCGTCCCGGAACGCTCGGCCCGCAGCCAGCCAACTGCTGGCGGGACCGTGGCTGGGGATCCGCTGGTGGCGTCTCGCCGCGGGCGTGTGCATGGGACTCGCCATAGGCACCAAATGGTCGGGCCTGTTTTTCCTCGCCGGCTTCGGCGTGCTGACGGTCCTGTGGGACCTCAACGCACGGCGCGTCGCGGGAATCCGCGGCTGGGTCAGCGGCGGAATCATCAAGGATGGACTGCCTGCCTTTGCCAGCATGGTTCCGGTTGCGGCGGTGGTCTACACCGCCACCTGGACGGGCTGGTTCCGTTCCGAGGGCGCCTACTTCCGGAGGTGGGCCCAGAGCAACCCCTCAGCGGAGTGGGGCTGGCTGCCGGACTCCCTGCGTTCGCTGGCGCACTACCATCTGGAGGCGTACAAGTTCCACCAGGGACTGGGCTCCGAACACCCGTACGAGGCAAGCGCCTGGAGTTGGCTGGTGATGGGCCGGCCGACGTCGTTCTTCTACCAGAAGCCGGAGCAGGGCGCCCCGGGATGCGACGTGCCCAACTGCGCCTCCGCCATTCTCTCGGTGGGGAACCCGATGATCTGGTGGGGAGCGGCCATCTCGCTGGTGGTCCTGCTGTTCTGGTGGGCCGGGCGCCGGGACTGGCGCGCAGGGGCGATCCTTGCGGGCGTGGGCGCCGGCTACCTGCCGTGGTTCCTGTACCCGGAGCGGACCATGTTTTTCTTTTACGCCGTCTCCTTTGAGCCCTTCCTGGTGCTCGCACTGGTGTATTGCCTGGGCCTCGTCCTGGGCCGGGACACCGACCCGCTCTGGCGCCGGCGGGCCGGTGTTTACCTGGTGGCACTCTTCGTCGCCGGGGCAGTCCTGTTGTCCGCATTTTTCTACCCGGTGTGGACCGCGGAGACCATCCCCTATCAGGAATGGCGCTACCGGATGTGGATGCCGTCCTGGATCTAAGGCAGGATTGCATGAAACCCTGACCAGCCGCGAACTGCGTTGAGGCAGCGGAACGGAGACGCCCCCGTGCGAGAAGCGAGCACAAACCTCCTGGTGGAGCTGGAGCCCGGCAGCAATGTCACCGATCTCCTGCGCCAGCGGGAAGCCGCCAACCCGGCCCACGCCCTCTACGCGCGCAAAGGCCCCAACGGCTGGACCGACGTTCCGGCGCAAAAATTCCTGCACGATGTCTGTGCCCTCGCCAAAGGACTGATCGCCGGCGGCCTGGAGCCCGGCGACACCGTGGCCGTCATGTCCGCCACCCGCTACGAGTGGGCCTTGGTGGACTTCGCCATCTGGTTTGCCGGCGGCGTGAGCGTCCCCATCGACGAGACCTCAACCCCCGGCCAGGTGGAGTGGATCCTGCACGACGCCGGCGCGCGCCGCGTGTTCGCGCAGGACCGCGGCAAGGTGTCGCTTATTACAGGCATCATGGAGTCTTCCATCCTGCTCAAGGACCGGCTGGTCCCCGTGGTGAGGATGGATGACGACGACGACGCCCCGAACCTCGCCAGCCTCTCGGCTGCCGGAATGGGCGTCACGGACGCCGAGCTGGAACGCCACCGCTCCGCCGCGGGCCTGGACGACGTCGCGTCCCTGGCCTACACGTCCGGCACCACCGGACGGCCCAAGGCTGCGTGATCACCCACGGCAACTTTGCACTCGTGGCCGTCAACGTCGTCGCCTTTCTCCCGGAGATCCTCAAGGGGCAGAATGCGCGCACCCTGATGTTCCTGCCGCTGGCCAATGTGCTCGCCCGCGCCGCCCAGGTGGCGTGCCTCCATGCGGGCGCCACCCTGGGACACGTCAGCCGTCCTGCTGATCTGCGGGCGAATCTGGGCACGTTCAAACCCACGTTCCTCCTGGCGGTGCCCCGGATCTTCGAGAAGGTCCGGGCGGACGCCGCGCACCAGGCTGCCGGGTCCGGGAACGCGGGGATCTTCAGGGCAGCGTCAGCCGCCGCCGTCCGTTTCTCCACGGCACAGGACACCGTCGCCCGCGGCGGGGGCAGCGGACCAGGGCTGGCGTTGCGGGCGCGGCACGCCGTCTTTGACCGCCTGGTGTACCCGAAGCTCCGCCAGCTCCTTGGTGGCCGGGTCCGTTACGCGGTATCGGCGGCCGGCCCCCTGGCACCTGAGGACGCGCACTTCTTCCGGGGCGCCGGGATCCCGGTCCTTGAGGGCTACGGGCTGAGCGAGACAACCGCCCCCTGTACGGCCAACACGCCCGCCCGGACCAGGGTGGGCAGCGTGGGCGTCCCCCTGCCGGGCACCACCATCCGGGTGGCCGAGGACGGCGAAGTGCTGGTCAAGGGGATCGGCGTGTTCAAGGGTTACCACGCCAACGAAGCGGCCACCGCAGAGGCCTTTGTGGACGGGTTCTTCCGTACCGGGGACCTCGGCGAGCTGGACCGGGAGGGCTTCCTGACCATCACCGGCCGCAAGAACCTGCCCGCCAAAATAAACGGCTGAGCACGTGCAGTTGCTTGGGGCTACGCCTCAGCGGCTATCGGCTCATCCTTGGCCAGGCCGCGACGACGGCGGGTGGGCCAAGTGAGGATGAGCGTTACCAGGGACACCAGGAGGACCAGCGCGGCGATGACAATACCGGCATCGATCCAGAACTGGCCCGGGAACAGCCTGATCAGCGTGTCTTCAAGGGCAAACGTCCAGGAACCGCTGGCGAAGAAGATCCGGTGGAATTCGGTGAAGAACTGCTGCCAGCCGAGCACGGCCAATGCGCCGAGGCCCAGAATGATCGCCAGCGCAACAATGGATCCCGAGAAGAGTCCGCGGCGCACACCGCCGGTGCTGCGGCGGCGCAGGTAGGCGATGGCCACGAGGCTGAGGACGATCAGGAGTGCTCCCCCGCCAAACGCGGAAAGGATGACAACTTTTACGTCCGCCATGTGGCCGACTTCGCCGTCCTTGAAAAGGTCCCCGCCACTGCGATTGACCAGATCACCCAGATACCGCGGCCCCGCCCAGTTGCTGAGGTAGTCAACCGCGTAGGAACCGTACGTCATCCGGTCGTCGGTGCTGAACCCGTACCCGTCGCCCGGGAACCCGGGCCTGTTGTACTCGGCCCACAGGAACAGCGGGCTGGTGACCGCACGGACGGCCAGCACGAGCAGGATCACCGGGTAGAAAAGGGCCAGCAGGACTTGCCAGATGCGCGGGGCCACGGGCTTGGCGTTGGCTGCGCTTTCGCGCTCCGCGTTGCGGCGCTCCACTTCCTCCTGCGGCGGACGGACCTGCAGCGCTGACGTGGGCAGCGGCTCGCTGAAGTGGGCACCGTTTCGGGTGGCGCCCTGGGCGGACGGTTCTTTGCGGAGCGACTCTTCTACGGAAGGTACCGCGGCGGGAGGTTCGACGGCGGCCTCCGCGGCTTTGCGGCCGGCGCGGCTTTCGGGCTGGGTGACACCGCCCTGCCCGGCACCGGCGCTACGTGCTGGGGACACGTCGGGAGTGCTGGAGTCGGAGTCTTTCAGCCAGGCAAAAGCCGGCTCTTCCGAGTCCGACGAAGTATCCAGGTCCGGATCCGGCTGCGGCTCCGTGCGTTTGGCAGGGGTCGGCGAATTGTCGTTCACAGCAGCGTCACTTCCGTTGGGTTCCACGCCGCCGGCTCTGATCCGGGCAGCGCCGTGTATCTGATATCGAGCCTACCGCCCGCTCCTCCACAAGGGCGAGGAGCCACCCCGTCGCTCCCGGATTCATGCGGCGATTTCACTGTATCCAGCGTCGCCAGCCACCAAGTCGCCGCGTTCACCGGCGTCATAGGCCCGCCGTCCCCATATCAGGACGTAGCCCCAGTAGGCAGCCAGCACCGCCAGGCCGATGCCGATCTTGGCCCACACCGGAAGCGGGCTGGGCGTGACAAAACCTTCCACTAATCCGGAAACGAACAGCACCAGCACCAACCCCAGGGCCACGGTGATCAGCGACCTGCCTTCGTCCGCCACGGCACGTCCCCGCGTCCGTGGTCCCGGGGACACCATGGCCCAGAAGATCCTCAAGCCCGCCGCGCAGGCAATAAAAACAGCCGTCAGTTCCATCAGGCCATGCGGCAGGATGTAGCTGTAAAAGACATCCTGCCGGCCCACGGCGGCGAAAACTCCGGCGGCGATCCCGACGCCCTGGGCGTTCGTGAACAGGATCATGGGTACCCAGAAGCCGGTGATGCCCAGGGCCACCGCCTGCGCGCTGATCCAGGCATTGTTGGTCCAGACGGCCCCCGCAAACGAGGCCGCAGGATTTTCCGAATAGTAGCCAATGAAGTCTTTCTCGACGTACTGCCGGACCGCAGCCTCGGAGGCAACGGACCGCAGGGCCTCGGGGGACGTCCCGATCCAGAGCGCGTAGGCGCCGGCAACCAGGATAAATGCGGCGCCGCAGGCCACCGTCAGCCACCGCAGGCGGTACAAAGCCGCCGGCAGGGCAGCCACGAAGAACCGGGCCAGGTCCGCCATCACGTTGGACCGTGCGCCTGTGAAACGGGTCCGGGCCTGGGCCAGGGTGGCGGACAAGGAAGCCGACAGGCCGCTCTCCGGGGCAATCGACCGGATGAAGGAAAGGTGGGCCGACGTCGACTGGTAAAGGCGCAGCAGTTCATCGGCCTCTTCGCCGCTGAGGCGCCGCTTATGGGCGAGCTGGTGCAGCCTTGACCACTTGTCCCCGTTGGCGGCGGAGAAGGCATCCATATCCACGGCAACAGCCTAGCCGCCATAGACTGTGAAGGTCCGCAGGATGGCTGACCAGGGATTGGGGTATCCGCTTGAGTTCGATAATCACCGGCGAGGCCGTTGTCCTGGAACTGCGCCCCGCATCCTTCGCCGCCCGTGCCCTTGGCCTGCTGCTGGATGTCCTGTTCAACATCATCCTGCTGGTCCTGATCCTGCTGGGCGTCGCAGCCGCCGGCCAGGACCTTGACGAGGCAGCAATGCGGGCGCTGACGCTGGTGAGCGTGGTCTTCTGCTTCGTGATTGTCCCGGTAGCCGTGGAGACCCTCACCCGGGGGCTCTCGCTCGGAAAACTGGCGACCGGCCTGCGTGTGGTCAGGGACGACGGCGGCGCCATCCGGTTCCGCCACGCCGTGATCCGGGGGCTGACTGGATTCCTGGAAATCTACCTCACCCTGGGTGGCCTCGCCATCGGCGTCGCCCTCTTCAACAGCCGCTCCAAGCGGCTGGGTGACATCCTTGCCGGCACGTATGCGCTGCGCCGCCGCGTGCCGGCAGAGGTACCGGTCCGCGTCTTTGTTCCCCCACAGCTTCAGGGCTGGGCCACAGCTGCGGACATCGGCCGGATCCCGGATGCGACCGCACGGCAGGCCGCCCAATTCATCCGGCAGGCCGGACGCATGTCACCGCTGTCCGCCGCCGGAATGGCAGCGTCGATCGCCACGGAACTGGCCGGGCATGTGGCCCCTCCGCCGCCCCCGGGAACCAGCCCGGACCAGTACCTGGCGGCCGTCACCGCCGAACGCCGTCACCGTGAACTCGCGCGGCTGCAGCAGGCCCGGCGCCGGAACGCGGCCACGGCGGAGCGGTTGGACCGCCTGCCGTTCGGGCCATAGGCCTGAACCTCGTCCTGGTCCTGGGCCAAACGGTGCTTAGTTGTTGTACTCCGCCCAGGGGATGTTCCAGTCGCCATAGCCGTCGTCGACGGCGGCGTAGTCGCCTTCGGTGTTGATGATCTGAACCACATCGCCGGTGGTCATGTTCTCAAATACCCAGGCGGCGCCGTCGGGAGCGAATCCGATGCAGCCGTGCGATACGTTCGTGTTGCCGATGAAGGGGTAGGCGGACTCCAGCGCCTGGTGGATGTAGGCGCCGCTCAGGGTGAGGCGGATGGCATACTCCACGTCCACTTCGCCGTAGTAGGCCGGATCGCCGGGCTTGAGTCCGATGCTGGCCGCCCGGAAGCGGTCATAGCGGTTCTTTTCCATCAGAACCGCGTAGCCGCGCGCTGACGGGAAGCGCTGATCGCCCATGCTGACCGGGAGGGTTTTCACTACCTGGTCATTAACGCTGAGCGTGAAAGTGTGTGCGGCGGCATCGGCGATAGCCACCCGCTTGTCACCGAAATTCACGGTGACCTTTTTGTTGAAGTTGGCAATCTGGCCGTTGCCGAGGTCCACGCCGAAAAGCTGCATGTCCATGGTGACGGTGGAGTTCGCCGCCCAGAAGGCTTCCGGGCGGTACCGGACCATGGTGTCGCTGAACCAGTGGAAGGCCCCGGCCTGCCCTGCGCTGGAGGTGATTTTGATGGCCATTTCCACGGCATCCCGGTTGACCACCGGTTCGCTGAAGATGACCTGCAGCGGCTGGCCCACGCCAACCTTCATCCCGTCCAGCGGGTAGATGGCAGCATCCGCCTCGTGCGTGCTCGAAACCGTACTGAACGAGTTTGTTGTGTTGGTATCCCGTCCCGCCCCGTCAGTGACCACATACGAGTAGCTGTACTCGGTGTTGAATTTCAGCGGGTCTGTCGCTGTCCAGGTGCTGCCGTCCCCTGCAAAGGTGCCGTGGACTACTTCGCCGGCGGTGCTGGTCAGCGTGACGCTCTCGATCCTGCCGTTGCCCACCTTAAGCGACACCGGCATTGCCGGGTTCACCTGGTTTGCGGCGTTGGCTGGCGTGACGTCCACCTTGACCGGGGCCACCACGGGCGATGCGACGCCCGGCACGGACCGGACTGCCGAGCTGGCTTCGGACTCCAGGCCACCGCGCGCAAAACCCGGCGCGACGGCGGCGAAGACGCCGCCCGTTGCGGCAAGGACACACACGGCTGCCACCAAGAGAATTTTCTTGGCGGTCCCCCGCCGGCGTGGCTTAACAACAGGTTCCATAGTCCGATCTTAATGCTTGGACATAACAGCCCCGGGCGTGGTCTGCACCCGGGGCATCACACGTCAGTAACGATAGTGCTCGGGCTTGTACGGTCCGGCGATGTCCAGGTCCAGGTAGTCGGCCTGTTCCTTGGAGAGTTCCGTAAGCTCCACGTCGAGGGCGTCGAGGTGCAGGCGGGCAACCTTTTCGTCCAGGATCTTAGGCAGGACATAGACCTGGTTGCTGTATTCGCGTTCGCCTTCGGGCTGGTCCCGCTTGGTCCACAGCTCGATCTGGGCGATGGTCTGGTTGGCGAATGAGTTGCTCATCACAAAGGACGGGTGGCCGGTGGCGTTGCCCAGATTCAACAGGCGTCCCTCGGACAGGACGATGATGGAGCGCTCTTCGGCGGTCCCGGCGTCGAGCACCCACTCATGCACCTGCGGCTTGATCTCCACCTTCTTAATGCCGGGGATCCGCGCCAGACCGGCCATGTCGATCTCGTTATCGAAGTGGCCGATGTTGCCCACGATGGCTTTGTCACGCATGCCGGCCATGTGTTCGGCCAGGATGACGTCCTTGTTCCCTGTGGTGGTGATGAAGATGTGGCCTTGGCTCAGCACCGACTCCAGCTTGGCCACCTGGTAGCCGTCCATGGCTGCCTGGAGGGCACAGATGGGGTCGATCTCTGTGACGATGACGCGGGAACCCTGGCCGCGGAATGCCTCTGCGGCTCCCTTGCCGACGTCGCCATAACCGCAGACGACGGCCACCTTGCCGCCCATCAGCACGTCGGTGGCGCGGTTGATGCCGTCAGGCAGCGAATGGCGGATGCCGTACTTGTTGTCGAACTTGCTCTTGGTGACCGAGTCGTTGACGTTGATGGCCGGGAACAGCAGCTTGCCCTGTTCAGCCAGCTGGTAGAGGCGGTGCACGCCGGTGGTGGTTTCCTCGGTGACGCCGCGCAGGCTGGCCCCGATCCGGGTCCACCGCTGCGGGTCTTCCTGCAGCGAGGCGCGCAGCACGTCCAGGAAGATCCTGCCTTCCTCGGACTCGTCTTCGCCTGCCGCCGGTACAGCGCCGGCAGCTTCGCACTCAACGCCCTTGTGGACCAGCATGGTGGCGTCGCCGCCGTCGTCCAGGATCATGTTCGGGCCGAGCTCCGGATCGGTGTCCGCGCCGGGCCAGGCCAGGATCTGCTGTGCAGTCCACCAGTATTCCTCCAGCGTCTCGCCCTTCCAGGCGAACACCGGGACACCCTGCGGGTCCTCGACCGTTCCCGTGCCCACCACGACGGCTGCAGCGGCATCGTCCTGGGTGGAAAAGATGTTGCAGGAGGCCCAGCGGACCTCGGCACCGAGGGCCGTGAGGGTTTCGATCAGGACGGCAGTCTGGACCGTCATGTGAAGGGATCCGGCGATCCGGGCGCCCTTCAGCGGCTGGGTGGGTCCGAACTCCTTGCGGAGTGACATCAGGCCTGGCATCTCGTGCTCGGCCAGGCGGATCTGGTGGCGGCCGGCTTCGGCCAGCGAGATGTCGGCTACCTTGTAGTCAAATGTCATGGGGTTCCTTTGCTTTTGTCCGACGGCGGCGACGGCGTTGAAGCCTCTGCGCGAAAGTCGACCGCTGGTGGTGGTACGTGTTGTCCAGGCGTTGCCTAGGCAGTAGCTGCGGTTTTGTCCGTGGCGGGGCTTGGGTCCGTGGCCGGCCGGACGGCGTGATCGTGCTGGTCCGAGCCGGCAGCCGTGGCGGCCTGGAGAAGTTCCGGCGGCAGCAGCAGCGGGATACCGTCCTCGATCGGGTAGCGCAGCTTCACGCCCGAATCTCCCGCCGCCGTCGACACAAGCTCTTCGCCTTCCTGGACAAGGGGCGATCCGGTCACGGGACAGCGGAGGACGGACAACAGTTCAGGACTGATCTTTGGCATGATTGGTGCTCCCGACAGGGGCGCGTTCGCGCCGTTGGCTGACTGATTAGCAGGTTCCAGCCTACCGCCAGATCCGCCTCAGGAAGGTTCGCGCAGGACGCGCAGATGCCCCCGGCGGACACCTTCGGTGCCGGCCGGGGCCTCCAGCGCTGAATGCGAGCCACGCTGACCCGGCGTGGTCTGCGACTTGGGCGGCTGGGCCGCTGCTTCGCGGACCGCGTTGGCGAGGGCCAGGAGGTCGTCCGGTCCGGGCTGCTGCGGGCTTGTGGGCATCGCCAAGCGAAGCACCTCCCACCCGCGGGGCACCGTCAGCGACCCGGCGTGCTGCTCGCACAAATCGTAACAATGCGGCTCGGCGTAGGTGGCAAGCGGACCCAGGACGGCGGTGGAGTCGGCATAGACGTACGTCAAAGTTGCCACCGCCGACTGACGGCAGGCTGACCTTGAACATTGACGGATAGCTCCCACGACATCACAGACTACTCCGTATCCCAACTTGTTCGGAGTATTTGCCGAATCGGCGCCGCGCCTTGGCGCGAAAACCGGGGTTATGTCGCGTAATTCTGCGCCCGGGTTTACAGTCAAGGTATGCAGTCATCGAACCATGATTCAGCTTTTACGGTCCGTTTGGCTGACCCGGATGACCGCGCCGCAGAAACGGGTTCGGGTTCGCCCGGCCGAAGCTTTGCGATGCGCCGCCGGAACCGCCACGGTCGCGGCCTGCGCGGGGAGCTGGTGTTGCCAACGCACCCCGGTTACAGGACACGGTCGGACCGCTTTGACGACATGGTGCTGGATTCCGCGCAGCGGCTCCACGACATCTGGGGCAAAACGCTCGACGGCGTCCGGTTCGCCGTCGACGAAATACCCCCGCAGCTGGAGCAACTGGTGGCCGACGCCGCACCGCCTCCCATGGGCGCCTACACTCCCGCCACGGCAGAGGAAGGCCCGGTGATCACCCTGTACCGCCGGGTAGTTGAGCAGGGTTGCGCCAGCCGGGAGGAACTCCAGGACCTGGTGCACGACGTCGTCGTGGAACACACCGCCGAAATGCTCGGCGTAGCGCCGGAAACCCTGGATCCGGTCTACCGCCGCCGGTACTGACGCCGCCGGTACTGTCCTGTCAGTACCCCAGGGAGACCGGCACCTTTTCCTGCCCTGAAGCCGCCGGCGTGAAGGCGACCGTGGAGATGTCGTCCCGGCCGTCCTGCTGCAGGAGCAGCGCGCCGTAGGCAGCGTCACCTGACGCGGAGACAACGTACGCCACCACTACCGACTCGTCCACCTTCTCGGGGACCTTGATGGACGTTGTGGTGCCGCCGGCGACGTCGGCAGTGGCGGCCGCGCGGATCTTGCCGTCCGCGGTGATGGCAGCGTAGGAGACCGTGGCCCGGTTCTCGAGGACGCCGAACACGAGGGTTCGGTCACCGCCATGGGGCACGGGCACCACATGCTGGCTTCCCAGCCGGACACCGGAGGCAGCCCAGGCGACGTCCGAGGCCTTCTCGTTCGTGACGCCCCGGGTGACGCGGGTTGCGGCCACAAATGACACGTCCGAACTGGTGGACACCGTGTAGTGGCCGGCGGGGACGCCAGCCAGGGAAATCTCGGTGACGGACCCGGCTTTTGCCGTGACAACGCCGCCGCCGGGGAGGGCTTTCTGGCCGTCCCGGCCGAAGAGCTTGACCTCCACTACCGCGTCCGACGGTCCCGGAACCGTGATGGCCAGCGCGGGGCCGGCGTCGTTGAAGCCGCTGTTTCCCGTCAATGCGGAGATCGCGCCGGCGTCTTGGATGTCCACTCCGGTCATGACCTGCCGTGCGGCAGGTGCGGCGCCCGGAGCAATGAAGTCGACGCCGCCGGGCGTCAGTCCCCTCAGGACACTCTGCTGGATAGACGCGGCCACCGGACCGCCCGCGCTCCGGACATGGACGGTGAGCTGGGCTTCACCAGGGGCCAGGCCAGCCAGCACGATTGAGCGGGTACCTCCCGGCGCGACCAGCAGCCCCCTGCTGCCCGGGGCCCGGATCTGACCCTTGCTGCCGAAGAGCTCCAGGCTGACGGTGGCAGGTGTGCTTGAGGCGTTGCTGAGGACAAGAAGGGAGGTGCGGCCCACGGTGGTGCTGGCACCGGACAGCCAGAGGTCGTTGGCGGGCGGCTGGCAATTGGCAGCCGCCGAGCCCTGCAAGTCACCGTCGGTGGCGGTGAATCTCATAAGCCCGGCGGCTGAGGGCTTCTGGCCTGCCTGGGCGTCGGCGCTCAGGAAGCTGGCATCATCCACGCTGTGCCCGGCGACGACGCCGGCGGTCAGGTCCTGGGGACCTGTCCCCTGGCCGGGCTGGCTGCCGTCCTTGGCGATCTCGACGGCGGGCGTCCCGTCAAGGGCGGCGAGCCTGCTGCCGGGGAGGACACCGCCGGGGGCGCTCAGGACGGCGCCCGTGACAGCGCTCTTGGCGGTCGCGGATTCGGGGCTGAACTGGGGGTCGGTGCCCGCCTCTGTTCCTTCGAGCAGGCGGGCCGGGCCAGGACATACCCCCGTGCTGGCGCCTGCGGGAACTGCAGCCAGCACGGCCGGGATGCTGCGGCTCCCCGCCGGCTGCGGGGCGACCGAGGAGGCTGCGAGTCCCGCGCCGGCTGTGGCCACAATCGCCACGGCCGAGACCAGGCCTGCCAGCATCTGCTTGCGAGGGGTCCTGCGGGCTGCGTCCTTATGCATTCTGATGTTCCTTACGCAAAGATCCCTCGTCCCTCGAGAGCCCTGTGTTGGGCCGGCGCGCGGGCATGGGAATGGCGAGCATCACAGTGAGTCCTATCACCGTGATCTGTGCGATTCCGGACCAGAGGGCCCACGGGGTGTCGTAGCGGATGGTCAGCTGGCCGGCGGTGGCAGGCAAGGTAAAGGCCTGGGCCGAGCCGGATGTTGTGGCAGTGAGCTTCCGCCCGTCGAACCAGGCGCTCCAGCCCGGGTCAGCCCGTTCGGCGAGCACCACCAGCCGCCCCTCCGGTCCCTCGGCGACGGGGGTGTCGACGTCGTCGTATTTGGAGGGCACCAGTGCCACAGTGGCGCCGGTGCCGTCCACGATCCTGACGCGATGGGCAACGTCGGCGGGCTGCAGTACCGGCTGGTTCAGCGGCGTAATCCGCCAGAGCCAGCCGACATCCGTCTGGCCGACGGCAACGAGCCCCGGAACTGCGTCCATCCTGCTGGCCGTGAGCTGGGCGGCGGTATCTGCCGAGCGCAGCACCACGAATCCGGCACCAAGGCGCTCGAGCTCGGGACGGGGGTCCACGCCTTGGCCGGCCACCAGCGTGGCCACCACGCTGCGGATGGACGCCGTGACGTCGTCGTCCTCCCTGACCGTCTCCTGGCCGGGCGCGCCCAGGATGTTCCGGGCGGCGGCAATCGTTGACAAGCTGTCCAGGGTGGTCCCGGCGCCACGCATCAGGGCCGCGTCAAAGGAGCCGTTCTCCTGGGTGCCGATCAGCAGCGTGCGTGTCTGCTCCGGCCCGGTGCCACGGTCTATGGCGGTGGCGGGAAGCGTCCGGGCGCTGCCTGGCTGCACCAGCCGTGGCGTTCCCAGCGCGGGCCCTGCCGGCACGTCGGCCGGGAGTGCAACGGCTGAGGAACGTAGCAGGTTCTGGGCCGACCACACCGCCATGCCGGCCAGCGGACCGGCCAGCAGCACCACCATGGCAAGGGCCGTCGCGGAGCGAAGGGCCACGTTGCGCCGAATACTGGGCGAGGCTGCCCGGTCCGCGGCATCAAGCAAACGCTCGGCACCGATCAGGGCGGCTCCGAGCAGGGCGAACCCTGCGGCGGAGACGGCTGGTCCGGTGAACGGGGTCACGAGGGTGTCGGCAGTTGCGCCGGTGGCAACGTGCCCCGCGAGCCGGCCACCGGCGAAGATCACCAGAGCCGCCACCCAGAGAACACGTGCTGTCCTGCTGCGCATACCCGGGAGGAACAGGGCGGCAACGGCAAGCAGCAGGACGGGAACGGCCAGCAGAAATGCGAGCACGAGTGCCCATGGGATCGCCTGGCCGCTGAAGAACGGAAGGCCGGACAGGCCACCGTCGGCGGAGAACAGCAGCGGCTGGCCCAGGAACTGCTGCCACAGCGGGGCCGCCTCGAATCCCAGCGGAACACCGGGGTCTGCCAGCAATGCCCGCGGCCGGTCGATAACGGACAGCCCGAAGGGAAGAAAGAGCGCGGCGCTGGGCAAAAGAGCCCACCACACGGTGCGGCCACGACGGCCAAGCATCAGCCCGCAGAGCACAATAACCACAACGGCCGGGACTAGCAGTGAAGGCGCCGACGCGGTCACAACACCCAGCGTCAACCCTGCGGCGGCGGCAGCAGTCCAGGACGGCATGCCGTTGATCCCAGGCCGTGCGGGTGGTTTTTCGGTGAAACGCCCGTCACCCGGGGACGGGACAATGAACCGTCCGTGGCCCACAGCGGACCCGGTGGCACGCAGGAGTGCCAGGACGAGCAGCGGGATCATGATGTGGGCCACCAAGGCACCGGCCCGGCCCTGGTTCAGTGCTATCTGCAAGGCAGGAGCGGCCGCCCAGAAGAGTGCGGCAACGAGGCGGAAGCGGCGCCGGATGGTCAGGCCCCCGGCCGCAAACCATGCGGTCAGGCCGGAAAGCGGGGCGGCGAGCAGCAGGAGCCAGGCCATGGCCGCGTTGGCGTCTCCCCCGCCGAGCAGGCCAAGGATCCACAGCACATAGCCGAAGGGGTCGCCCTTGCCCGGAAGCCCTGCCCCCAGGCTGATCCACCAGCTGGAGGCGTGGTGCCAGATTTCGCCAAGGGTGGAGGACACCGGAATGAGGCCTCCACCGGAAACAGCGTCGGCCCGGAACATCCCGCTGAGCGCTGTGAGGGAAGCTGCGGACGCGATGATGATGGCGGCGATGGCGCCTGTCCCCACCCATCCCCGTTCGGTGGTGGTCAGGGCAGCGAAGTCATCCGATGAGTCCCCCGTGGGCTGGTCCGCCAGGGGGTCATGGACAAGGCCATCGGCCGTGGAGTTGTCGGCGCCCAGGGCTTCCATCAGGGAGCGGCGGTGGTTCCAGACTTCACGCCGTGGCGTCTGCAGCTTCTTGATGACGGACCGCCGGATCCGCCGGCTGTTTGCCGCGGTCCGGCGGGCCTTTGCCACGGCACCGGGCCGGGCCAGGGCAGCGAATGTGGCCACAAGCTGGGAGAAACCGTGCCCGGGATCCTTGACCGCAATGCTGAGCACGAGTTTGAACATGCTGCCAAGCAGCGCACCGACCGCATGGATAGGCACCTTCCACAGCGGGGCGTGCTTGAGGCGCAGATGGACCTGGGCTTTTCGCGCCGCGGAAGCGTTTCCCTGGGCATGCGGCCGGTGGGCCACGTGGAACATCCGTGCAGTGGGAACTACCACCACGCGGTGCCCGGCGAGGCGGTTGCGCCAGCAGAAGTCGACGTCGTCGCCGGTGCCCGGCAGTGCGGGGTCGAAGCCCTTCAGGAGTTCCCAGATATCACGGCGGACCAGCATGCCGGCCGAGTTCACCGCAAACGCGTCGGTGCGGCCGTTGTACTGGCCCTGGTCCAGTTCGTCGGCATCGATCAGGGTAAGCCGCTCGGCCCAGCGGCTGGTGGAGAGTCCGACGTCGATCAGCCGGCGTTCCGAGTGCCAGTCCAGTTGCTTGCAGCCGGCCACGGTCACGGATGGTGCGCGCTCCACCGCACTGAGGAGTTCGGCCAGCGCCTCCGGGGCCGGGGCCGCATCGTCGTGCAGCAGCCAGACCCACTCTGTGGCGGCGCGCTGGGACTGGCCTTCCCAGGGCGTGTGCTTGTTGAGCCCGGCGCGCACGGCGCCGCCCATGCCGCTCTTGCCGGGGGGAAAGGTGCTCACATTGGTTGCGCCGAAGGCCCGTTCCAGGAGGACGGCGGAGTCGTCGCGGGATCCGGTGTCCACTCCGATGAGGGAGTCCGCGGGCCGGGTCTGGTCCGCGAGGGCAGCCAGGGTTCTGGGGAGATAGGCACTGCCGTTGTGGGACACCACAACGGCAGTGACATGTACTTCCTGAAGAATTAGATTGCTCGCTTCCTTAGCCGCCGGCGCTCACGCTCGGAAAGGCCACCCCAAATGCCAAACCGTTCGTCGTTTGCCAACGCGTATTCCAGGCACTGCGACCGCACATTGCATGCACCGCAGACCTTCTTGGCGTCGCGCGTGGATCCGCCCTTCTCCGGGAAGAAGGCTTCCGGATCCGTTTGCGCGCACAATGCATCAGTCTGCCAGCCGAGTTCACCTTCGTCGTCGAAGTCCTGCCTGAACGGCAGTCCGATCCACACCGGCTGGGAACTTGTTCCCTGTGCCGGGGTGCGCAGTTCCATGGGCGGATCCAGGTCGTCATCGTCCTGGTCGTGTCCGCCGTCAAGGAGTGCTTCGTGCGCCGCCAGGAAGGCTGTGGCCTGGTCCTGGAGGGGGTCTTTGGTATTGCGATTGTAACGGTCCGCGGCGTCGGGATCCGCGGGATCGACGAACCAGTCGCTCGGCACCCCCCGTGCGCGGTATTTTGCCGTTGCCAGTCCGGCGACGACGGCATCTTCATGGATACGCTCTGCTTGCCCCACGGCGACCCTCCCCAAATGTTGCAGCCCTTGCCTGAATACTTGGCCACTCGGTTGCGTGTCCGTATTTATGCAGTGACTTTCGATATCTAATTACACGCGTGTAACTAGTGGGGAGTCAAGCCGTGGACGGATAATAATCAACTTTCCGGGCCAATCCCGGTCACGCCACGCCCGGGAGTTTTCCGAAGGTCCGGCGCGCGGAGGCCCGGCAGTCCGCATCGGCGGCCAAAAGGTCCCGTTTCCGCTGAATAGCTGCCAAAAAATACAGGCGCAGCCCGAATTAGACAAATAAGATGACAAACTCCTGTGAGTAACATCACAGCCCGGCCGGACCCGACCAGGACCCTTAGGGACTCGGTGCGCGGCATCCCTGCCAAGGACGCCCCACCGGGTCCGTGACAAGATAAAGCCATGAGCATCCCGGCGATAGATCTGATGACCTCCCTGCGTTCCGGCCACGCCACGTCGCCCCGCCTGACCTGGTACGGCCCGGACTCCGAGCGCGTGGAACTCTCCGGTCGTGTGCTGGACAACTGGGTGGCAAAAACCAGCAATCTGCTGCAGGACGAACTTGACGCCGAGCCCGGCATGCGACTGACTCTTGACCTGCCAGCCCACTGGAAGTCAATGATCTGGGCACTGGCCGCCTGGCAGCTGGGCATGGAAACAGTCCTGGGCGGCGGGGAGGCGGAGCTCCTGGTCACCGACAGGCCCGGAACCGTTGAGGGGCAGCACGACGCCGTTATCGCCGTCGCGCTGCCAGCCCTGGCGATGCGGTGGCCTGGTGACCTGCCTGCCGGAGTCATCGACTACGCCGCCGAGGTGCGCTCCCATGGTGACGTCTTTATGGCGCACACGGACCCTTCGGCGGCCGGCTGTGCCATTCGGGCTGGCGGAGGCCAGCGGCACATCCACGAAAGCCTGATCACTGGTTTTGCGGCGCCGCATGAGGAAGGCGTCAGGCTTCTGGTCCCGGCCTCTGAAGGGCTGGAGCCGGCGCTGGCGAACTCACTTGGCGCGTGGCATAACGGTGGTTCAGTGGTGCTGGCTCACGCCGATGTGGAGCTGACGGACAAGCTGCTGGCCGCAGAACGCATCCACGGCAAGTAGCTTTCCCGGCACGGCCGGGTTAGGGCCGCTGCCGGCGGCTTTCCGGTGAGTCTGCCTCCGGCTGCTCCCCGTGCTGGGCGACGGCAGCAGCGGCAGCTGCCTTCTCACGATGGTGCCGTTCGATGAGCTCGTGGTCGTGGGAGAACTCCGGCTCCTGATCCAGTTCTTCGTTGAAGACCCAGAACCGGTAAGCGAAGAAGCGGAAGATGGTGCCCAGGACCAGGCCCACGACGCTGCCGGCAATAAATAGCGAGGGCTTGTCGTTCAGGTCCAGGATGTATTTCGCGAACCAGACACAGCCTGAGGCGATCAGCAGTCCCACCAGGTTCATGACGGCGAACAGCGCGGCCTCACGGGCCACATTGGCCTGCTTGCGGTGTCTGAACGTCCAGTAACGGTTGGCAACCCACGAGAAGATGCTTGCCACGATGGTTGCCATCGCTTTGGCCCAGACCTCGCTGCCGTGCATCGGTCCGGTGAACAGCCAGATGAAGATGGCCGAGTCAATGACGAAGGCCACACCGCCCACGGCTCCGAACTTGGCCACTTCACGCCAAAATAGCGAGGCGAGCCCCCGGATACGATCTGCAAGTGCGCTAAACATGACCCTCCATGGCCGTCAGTTCATTGGGCCACACGGCCAGAGGTCTATTTTAGACCCGAAATCGGTGAACCCGCCCCACGCGGAGTGAAGGGTGATCGCGGAAATACCCGAAAAGCGGGCCCTTCGACGTCCCAAAGCCCGGATCCGGTGAGCTTTTCTGTAGGCTGGCTTATGTGACTTTTCCAGTAATCGGCGTAGTTGGCGGCGGCCAACTCGCGCGCATGATGGCTCCGGCCGCTACCGCCCTTGGCTTTGAACTCCGTGTCCTGGCTGAGGCTGAGGACGTTTCAGCCGTGTCTGCTGTGTCCACTTCACCGGTGGGTGACTACAAGGACCTCCAGACTCTCCTCGACTTCGCGGCCGGCCTGGATGTCATGACGTTCGACCACGAACACGTCCCCACGGACCACCTCCGCGCGCTTTTGGCCGCCGGCGTGAATGTCCAGCCCGGTCCGGACGCCCTGCTTAATGCCCAGGACAAACTGGTGATGAGGGCTGCCATCGACAGCCTTGGGCTCCCAAACCCCATCTGGGCTGCTGTCGCTGACGTCGCCGCGCTCGTGGACTTCGGCGAAGAAACGGGTTGGCCGGTTGTCCTCAAGATGCCCCGCGGCGGCTACGACGGAAAGGGCGTGCGGATCATCGACTCCGCCGAGGCCGCCGAAGAGGCTGCTCCGTGGTTCGAGGCCATGAGCCCGCTCCTCGCCGAAGCCAAAGTTGAGTTCAGCCGCGAACTGTCCGCGCTGGTGGCGCGGACCCCGGGCGGCGAAGCGAGAGCCTGGCCGGTGGTGCACACTATCCAGGTGGACGGCGTCTGCGACGAAGTCATCGCCCCTGCCCTGGACATCCCCCTCGAGGTCGCCGCGGCTGCGGAAGACGCGGCACTGCGCGTCGCCACGGAACTGGGCGTCACCGGAGTCATGGCGGCGGAACTCTTTGAAACACCGGGCTCCGGCGTCGGCTTCCTGATCAACGAACTCGCGATGCGCCCCCACAACACCGGGCACTGGACCCAGGACGGTTCGGTTACCAGCCAGTTTGAGCAGCACCTGCGGGCGGTCCTGGACCTGCCGCTGGGTGCCACCGACATCCTGGGCCCGGTAGTGGTCATGAAAAACTTCCTGGGCGGCGACAACCAGGATCTGTTTTCCGCCTACCCGGCCGCCCTCGCCAGCGAGCCGGCCGCCAAGGTCCACTGCTACGGAAAATCAGTGCGTCCGGGACGCAAGATTGGCCATGTCAACCTCGTAGGGACCTCCACGGATGATGTGGACTCGGTCCGGCAACGCGCAACCCGGGTGGCGGCCATCATCCGCGACGGCCGGGTTCCCACCGAAGAATCAGCACGGATTTCCGAGGAGAACGCATGACCACCGAAACCACCACCGGCACCGTCCCCCGTCCCATCGTTGGGCTGGTCATGGGCTCAGACTCGGATTGGCCGGTCATGGAGGCCGCCGCGGATGCATTGGCTGAGTTCGGCATCCCCTTTGAAGCCGATGTGGTCTCCGCACACCGGATGCCCACCGAAATGATCCGGTACGGCCAGACCGCCCACGAACGCGGGCTGCGCGTCATCATCGCGGGCGCCGGCGGAGCTGCCCACCTTCCCGGCATGCTGGCAAGTGTGACTCCCTTGCCCGTTATTGGCGTCCCGGTCCCGCTTAAGACCCTGGACGGCATGGATTCCCTCCTCTCCATCGTGCAAATGCCTGCCGGCGTTCCCGTAGCCACCGTGTCCATTGCCGGTGCCCGGAACGCAGGCCTGCTAGCAGTCCGGATCCTCGCGTCGGGCACGGACGAACTGGCAGCCACGCTCCGTGCCGACCTCCTGGACTTCGCCCAGGAACTCAACGACGTCGCCACCCGCAAGGGAGCCAACCTCAGGCAGAAAGTCAGCGAAGTCTTCGCCGACGGCAATGGTGTTCTCCGGGGCAGCCGTTAAGGAACCGGACATGTCCAGAAGCGAACCGCAGCAGCCAGCAACCGGCAAGGTCATGACTGATCCCGTCCGGTATCCGACCAGCGCCTCAGCCCCCGTCCGGACCAAACGGGGCTTTGCCCTGGTCCTGATGACCCTTCTGGTGCCCGGCAGCGCCCAGATTGTGGCCGGCGACCGCAAGCTCGGCCGTATTGCCCTGCGCGTCACCCTGACCGCCTGGGCTTTGCTGGCGGTCACCCTGCTGCTGCTGGCCGTGAACCGGTCGCTCCTGATCAATATCCTCACCAATCAGTTTGCCTCGCTGGTGATCATCCTCGTCCTGGTGGCCCTGGCGCTCGGATGGGCGTTCCTGTTCATCAACACCCTCCGGCTGATCCGCCCCGTGCTGCTGGCACCGGCGGCGCGTCCCGCCGTCGGCATTGCCCTGGTCCTGGCCCTGGTCCTGAGCAGCGGCACCCTTGGGTATGCCGCGTACCTGCTGAACGTGAGCCGCAACGCCATCGGCAGCATCTTCGCGGGGGGACCAGAGATCGATCCCGTCGACGGCCGCTACAACTTCCTGATGATGGGCGGTGACGCCGGCGACGACCGTACAGGCAGGCGCCCGGACAGCCTGTCCGTACTCAGCGTGGACGCAAAGACCGGCCAGACAGCCATCATCTCCGTGCCACGCAACCTACAGAACGCCCAGTTCAGCGAAGGCTCGCCCATGCGGGAGATCTACCCGGACGGCTACGACTGCGGCGACGCGTGCCTCATCAACGCCATCAACACCGAAGTGACCAACGAGCACGCGGACCTGTATCCGGGTGTAGCGGACCCCGGTGCGCAGGCCACCCTTGAGGCGGTATCGGGAACCCTCGGAATCACGGTCCAGGCCTACGTCCTGGTTGACATGGAGGGCTTCGCCAAGCTGATTGACGCCATGGGCGGGATCCGAATCAAGGCCGGCGGCTGGGTTCCGATGAGCGGCTACTTCGACGAGGTTACCCGCACTCATGGCATGCCCTTGGGCTGGATTCCCGCCGGTGAACAAACACTCGATGGCGACCGCGCACTTTGGTACGGACGCTCGCGCGAATTCGTCGACGACTACGCCCGGATCCAGCGTCAGCAGTGTGTCCAACAGGCCATGCTCAAACAGCTGGATCCGGCCACGCTGGTGTCCAAATTCGAGGACATCGCCAGCGCAGGCACCAAAGTGGTGGATTCCAACATCTCCTCCTCCCAGCTGGGCAGTTTCGTGGATCTCGCCATGAAGGCCAAAGGCCAGGAAGTCAAACGGCTGACCATCGGGCCACCTGATTTTGACGCATCCTTCTCCACCGTGCCCGACTTTGACATCATCCACGAGAAGGTGGACCAGCTCCTGGCCTCCGCGTCGGGGCAGCCCCAGGCTGCCACGCCGGTCGACGGCATCTTGCAGCCCGCCGCGGCCGGCGGACGGCTGCAGGCGTCCTCGCAACTGCCCACGGCTGCGTTCCTGGCAGCCGGGGGAGTCCGCGCGCAGACTGCCCCGCCGTCGTCGGACTTCACGCCGGTGACCACAACGCCCGACGGCGAGCCGATCACCGAGGCGATGCTGAACCAGCTCAAACGCGAAGGCAACGAACAGGCGCTGCGTGAACTCGTGGCCACCAACGGCCAATGCGCGCCGCTCTAGGCCCGCTGGGCCGTCGCCTGGAAAACCCGGCCGCAGCACGTGACTGCAAGACTACGTAGACCTGAAGACCAAGAATGGATACCGGCTGTGTACGAAATTGAAAACGTCCTCCGCGACTACGCCTGGGGATCCACAACCGCTATCGCCGGGCTGCTGGGACGCCCCGAGTCCGGTCGTCCCGAAGCCGAACTCTGGATCGGCGCCCACCCCGGCGCCCCTTCAATGGCCCGCCGGGTGGACGGCTCCGTGGCACCGCTGGACGCCTTGATCGCCGAAGATCCGAACCATTTCCTGGGCAGCGAATCTGTGGCCGAGTTTGGCCCGCGGCTCCCGTTCCTGACCAAGATCCTTGCTGCCGCGCTGCCGTTGTCCCTCCAGGTCCATCCCAGCATCGACCAGGCCAAAGCCGGATTCGCCCGGGAAAATGCTGAAGGCATTGCGCCCGATGCCACGCACCGCAACTACCGCGATGACAACCACAAGCCCGAAATGATCTTCGCGCTGACACCGTTCGAAGCGCTGTGCGGGTTCCGTTCTCCGGCAGCAACCCGGAAGATTCTGCTCCACCTTGCCGCCTGCTTCGACCTGGTGGAAACCGGGATCCCGCCCCTGCTGGTGGAGCTGCTCGAGGTCCTGGACAACCCGGACGAGGGTGCCGGCCTCAGGACTGCCTTCGAGCGGCTGATCAAGGGCGGCGAAGACGTCTCCCACACGACAGCGATGGTGGCGGCCGCCCTGATCTCCGGCGCTCCGCTGGCACCGTACCAGGCAGAACTGTCCACGGTCATCAGCCTCAACGAGAAGTATCCGGGTGATCCCGGTGTGCTGATTTCGCTGCTGCTGAACAGGATTTCGCTGGCCCCCGGCGAGGCCGTCTACCTCCCCGCGGGCAACGTGCATGCCTACCTGCATGGGTTGGGTGTTGAAGTCATGGCGTCCTCGGACAACGTGCTCCGCGGCGGGCTGACGCCGAAATACATCGATGTGCCCGAGCTGCTGCGGACCATCGAATTCCAGCCGGTGGCAGTCCCCATGCTCACGCCGGAAGTGTCCGGCCTTGGCCAGGAGCTCTACCAGCCGCCCTTCCGGGAGTTCCAGCTTCAGCGGATCGAACTGGCACCCGGCGCGGAGCCGGTGCCGCTGGCCCAGGCGGGTGCCGTCGTCGTTATTGTCGTTGCCGGATCGGTGTATCTCGATTCGCCCAAGGGCGACCTGCAGCTGGCCCACGGGGGGAGCGCTTTCCTTCCCGCCGCGGAAGCACCGGTCAATGTCCACCCGGTGGCCGGTGCCGAGTCCCCTGCCGTTGCCTTCGCCGTGACCACATCCCTGAAGGCCTGAGCCGTGGAATTCTTCCTGCAGACGCCTGCCTGGGCGGATGTCCAGTCGTCGCTTGGCCGCACAGTCCATCAGCAGTCCGGCCCGGGCTGGAGCTTCCTGGCCGTCGAGGAGAAAAACCCGGCCGGAAAGGTCCTCTACGCCCCCTATGGGCCGGTGGCATCCTCCGCGGAGGCGTTCGACGCCGCCCTGGCCGCCCTGGTGGGAACGGCCAGATCGTGCGGCGCTGTGTTTGTCCGGATTGAGCCGGTGTCCGCCGGGCTTGAGATGCCGGCCGCCGCGGAGCTCAGCCTGCGCGGCTTGCAGCCGGCACCCGTGAACCAGCAGCCTGAACTCAGCTGGATCGTGGACCTCGAAGGTGACTTCAAGGATGTCCTCGCCGCGATGAAGCCCGTGAACCGGAACCTCTACCGGAATATCCACAAGAAGGGCGTCACGTTCCGGGCGTCGCAGGACCCGGACGACATCAGGATCCTGCTGAACTTCCTGCACATGACATCTCGGCGGAACGGGTTCAAGCCGCAGAGCGACGCGTACCTGACGCAGGTGGCGGCCTCCCTCATGCCGGCAGGCGCTGCGACGCTGTTCATCGCCGAACTGCACGGCGGTCCCATCGCAGCGGCCTTGGCCTACGATTCCGCGGACACCCGGACTTATGCCCACGCAGCCCTAGATGATACGCACCGCAAGCTCAGCGCGGGCATCCCGCTCCTGGTGACCCTGATGGCGGACGCCAAAGACCGCGGCCTGAAACACGTGGACCTGTGGGGTGTCGCGCCCGCGGACCAACCCGACCACAAGTGGGCAGGTTTCACCGCGTTCAAGAAGTCCTTCGGCGGCCGCGAGGTGGAGTACCCGGGCACCTGGGACCTCCCCGTTCAAAAGCTCCGGTACAACGCGTACCAGCTGGCCCGCAAGCTGCGCGACAAGCTTCGCGCCCTCCGCTCCCCCTCCGCGCGCCCGGCGCGAACGGACACTTAAGCCCCTCACCCCCGCGCGAACTGGCAGCTAATACACTCAAATCCGCTGTTTGGGGTCATCAACTGCCAGTTCGTTCCCACCCGGTGCGGGCCGACGAACCGCTCAGGACCGCCCGCACTTTTTTGACGACGAAGGGCCGATCCCCTTCCAGATCACTCTTCTGGACACGGATTTCTCGCCAGCCCATCTTCAGTCAGGCCCTGCCGCTTGATATCGCGGCGGTACTGGTCAGGATCACGGTGGTGGGCGCCGTCATATTGCAGTGCGATCCGATACTCCGGGTAGGCAGCATCCGGCCAGACCACAGGGTGACCCAGCCCGTTGCGGAGCACAGCATTCAATGTCGGTTCGGGAAGTCCGGCCTGTACCAGTGCCAGCCGCATCAAGCTTTCGGGTGCCGAGTCCGCCCCCACCCTGATCAGATCCAAGGCTAACCTCGCCGTTTTCACCCCGCGCATTCCCGGATACTGACCCACAATGTGCCTCAGGTCGGCAACAGTTGCCAGCGGCTTCCGTGGCATCGGGAAGTCATCTCCATGGCTGACGACAATGGAGTCACCGGCCGCGACAAGATCGTTGAGGTCCAGCATGGTGGCCAGGTACGAGCCGGTGACGTGAGCCGAACGCCGTCGAACGATATGACCTCGCCGGGTTTGAACGACAACTGGTGACCCACAACGTTCCTGCGGCGCGGCTTGCAGCCGTCTGCAGGACGGGCTATGTGGATCCTCCAGTCCTGCTCCAGCCAAGCCGGGAGGCATACTCCGCAAATTCGCGCGCTGGTGGAGTGCGTCAGGACGCAACTGGGGTCAAGGCGGCCCCAGCTGTCTCCGAGTGAGGCCCAGGACCTCTACATCGGCAACAAGAAATGATCCGTGCGGGAGCTGAGGAGGCATGGGCGTCCGGGTCATGCTCCATTGTGGACCGATTCCGGCCTGCGGTTTGCGTTATCCACAGGCTGGGTTACCTGCTGAAACGCGAACTGGCAGCTGATGACGCCAAATCAGGGGCAGAGTCATATGGTCGTTGCAACGCTCTGATTGATGGAGCGTTTAATGGTCAGGTCATTTCCTCTGAGTACCCGCACCGAGTTCATTGACCTTGTGTGTG
>NZ_JBTNDK010000040.1:0-23355 GCF_054511035.1 Pseudarthrobacter sp. MDT1-22
CTGTCATGACGCGTTCCAGCGCCAGCCTCGCCGCGGAGGTGTTCCCCAACGTCACCGTCACCAAGGAACTGGGCGAACACGAGACCATGCTGTCGATCGACAAAGCCCGGCGCCTGTTGGGATTCGAGCCTGAACACACGTGGCGGACCTACCACTCCAACAAGACCACCCCCACCGAAAACTGACCCCCGAGGAGCACCATGCAATACCGAACCCTGGGCCACAGCGGCGCCGTGGTTTCCGCTTATGCGCTGGGAACCATGACCTTCGGTGCCGAAGCCACCGAAGACGCATCCCATGCCATCCTGGACAGCTACTTCGACGCCGGCGGCAACTTCATCGACACCGCGGACGTTTACAGCGCCGGAGCCTCGGAAGAGATCATCGGCCGCTGGCTGGCCCAGCGGCCGGAAGCCAAGGACCGCGTGGTGCTCGCCACCAAGGGCCGCTTTCCGATGGGAACGGCCCCAAACGACGTCGGCACCTCCCGCCGCCGCCTGACCCGAGCGTTGGACAGTTCCCTCCGCCGACTGGGCGTGGAACAGATCGACCTTTACCAGCTGCACGCGTGGGACCCCATCACTCCGCTGGAGGAGACGCTCCGGTTTCTGGACGACGCCGTCAGCAGCGGCAAGATCGCCTACTACGGTTTCTCCAATTTCCTCGGCTGGCAGCTGACCAAGGCGGTCCACGTTGCCCGGGCGAACGGCTGGAACCCTCCGGTGACCCTGCAGCCCCAGTACAGCCTGTTGGTACGCGAGATCGAAGCGGAGATCGTCCCGGCAGCCATGGACGCCGGGATCGGCCTGCTGCCGTGGTCCCCGTTGGGCGGCGGCTGGCTATCGGGCAAGTACAAACGGGACCAGCCTCCTTCAGGTGCCACGCGGCTTGGCGAGAACCCCGAACGCGGCATGGAGGCCTGGAAGGCTCGCAATGACAATCCCCGCACCTGGGCCGTTATCGCGGCCGTAGAAGACATCGCCGCTGCCCACGACGTGAGCCACTCCCAGGTGGCGCTGGCATGGCTGGCCGACCGGCCGGCGGTCACGTCCGTGATCCTGGGTGCCCGGACCACGGAGCAGCTCGTGGACAACCTTGCCGCGGCAGACCTGCAGCTCACCCCGGACGAAACCGACCAGCTAACGCAGGCCAGTCAGCCTCAAATCGGGGTCTATCCGTACGGTCCGATGGCCCAGGAGCAGCGCAGCCGCAAGATCGAAGGGGGACGGTAGCGCCGGGCATCCGGCAAGACCTCGAAGCCGTTTCACCGTCGATTGCTCCGTAACCGCCGTTTTCAGGGCCCAAAAGGGCCGCTACGGAGCAACCGATGAGAGGACGACGGCTGCAGTTGCCTCCGCGATGGCCAGTTCCTCGTCGGTGGGCACCACCAACACCGGGATGACGGACGCAGCCGTGGAAATCACCCGCGGTTCCTTGGACCGCTCACTGTTCAGGCCGGCGTCGAGCTCTATGCCCAGCGCATGCAGCCTGTCAGTCACCAGCGCGCGGAACTGGTGGGAGTTTTCGCCGATCCCCGCCGTGAACACGAGCGCCTTGGCGCCGCCGACGGCCACATGATATCCGCCGATGTACTTGGCCAGCCGGTAGGACGTGACCGCGAGCGCCATCGTAGCCTTGGCGTCGCCGGCCTCTGACGCCTCCACCACCGAGCGCATGTCGTTGTTCCCGGCGAGCCCCTTCAGCCCCGATTCGCGGTTGAGCATGGTGTCGATGTCCTCCGGTGTCCACCCGTTCCGGCCGAGGAATACCAGGATGGACGGATCGAGGTCGCCTGAGCGGGTGCCCATCACCAGGCCCTCCAGCGGGGTGAAGCCCATGGACGTGTCCACCGAATGACCGCGGCGGATGGCCGTGACGGAGGCGCCGTTCCCCAGGTGGGCGATCACGCCGTCGAACTCGTCCACGGGAAGATCCAGCAGCGCGGCGGCGCGGTGCGTGACGTACTCGTGCGAGGTGCCGTGGAAGCCGTAGCGGCGGATGCCGTGGTTCGTGTAGAGCTCGTCCGGGACGGCGTAGCGCCAGGCGTGCTCGGGCAGGGTGCGGTGGAAAGCGGTGTCGAACACGGCCACCTGCGGCAGGTCCGGCCATTTCCTGCTGATGGCTCGGATGCCCAGGACATTGGCGGGATTGTGCAGCGGCGCCAGCGGGTTGAGGCGCTCAATGGCGCGGGTGATCTCGTTGTCGATCAGCACCGGCTCGGCGAACCGCTCGCCGCCGTGCACCACCCGGTGGCCCACGGCCGCGAGCTCGAGGTCCGCGAGCTCGGCATGGATCGCGGCATCCACCTGTTCCAGCGCCTCCGCATGGTCCCGGGGGCCCTCGATTTCGCCGTCGCCATCACCGCCGTTGCCCATGCCAATCTTCTCGATCAGCCCTTCGGTCAGCACAATCCCGGCGGCCACGTCACGGACCTGGTACTTGAGCGAGGACGAACCGGAATTGATGACGAGCACAAGCATGGGGGCCTCCTGAAGCCTTGGTGCCGCGGGGCACAGCTGACGAGGGGTGTGCCGGAGCCTGGCGCAGCGCTCCTTGGGATCCACTCTATAAGTTGCCCTCCTGGGTACGTTGGCTTGTAAATGATAATGATTCTCATTAGAGTAATCGGCATGCATATCACTGTGATCAGCTCCCTGGACGCCCTGTGCTGCCAGCAAGCCTGCCAAGACGCGGCCGCGGCCAATCCCGGCGCCGTGGTGGTTCTGCACGACCTGTTGGAGAACGGCGTGGTCATCCGCAGGATCTCCAGCCAGTCCGGGCTTGTGGAGCGCGCCGAGACGCAGCTGGAACACGGCTGCCTGAGCTGCACCGTGCGGCTGGACCTCGTGCCCACCATCGAGCGGCTGCTGGAACGCGGGGAGACCCAGGCCATCATCGGGCTCCCTCCGGCCGTGTCCGCGGAGGCCGCGATCGGAGCCCTGCGGCGTGGCCTTTCCCTCCCGGTAACGATTGCTTCCGCTGTCCTTGCCTGCGCCCCTGACACGCTGGAGGACCACATTTGGGACCATCACACCCTGTTTGAGTCCGGGTTCACGCCGGTCCCGGAGGACCAGCGCACTGCTGGTGAATTCCTCATCGGCGAGCTGTCGTTCAATGACACCGTCCTGCTGGCGGAGGTGGACCTGTTTCCGGCCGACCCCGCCTTGCGTGTTCGCGGCGTGCAACTGGTCAGGGAACTGGCCCCTCACGCTGACGTGGCGGAAAACGCCCGCCTCATCCGCCCAGGCCGCCACAACTACCACGACGCGCTGAGCCGGACGGTCCCCGGTTCGGTGCGGATCCCGGCGTCGTCCTCCATCTCACCGTTCACCACTGTCACGCACCGGGCCCAGCGTCCGCTGCACCCTGAGCGGTTCCGGCACGCCCTGGCGTCCCTCGCGGAGGGCTGCTGCTGGTTGCGGGGCCGCCTGTGGATCGCCGCCGCACCGCAGTGCCGGATCGCCATCCAGGGCATCGGGCCGCGTGTGTGGCTCGAAAATACCGGACCGTGGTTGGCAGACCAGGAGGCCGGTGCGGCGCCCGATCCCCTCAACCATGTGGACGCCCACCTGGACTGGCATCCGGAACACGGGGACCGCGGAAGCGTGCTGGCCGCGACCGGAGAGGACATGGACCCGGCGGAAATTGCGCAGCTGCTCTCCGCCTGCGAACTCACCGACGCGGAAATGGAGGCCGGGTTCGCCGGTCTGACCGACCCGTTCCAGCTCGACCCCGCTCCGTCCTGACGGCCCCGGCCGCACACTGCACCTACCCGCAACCGTCAAAACCGCTATTAATACATACAAGGAGCAAGCCCATGAAAGTCAGAAATTCCCTCCGCGCCCTGAAGAAGGTTCCCGGCGCCCAGATCGTCCGACGCCGGGGCCGCACCTTTGTGATCAACAAGAAGAATCCTCGGATGAAGGCCCGTCAGGGCTGAGGCTGCAGACCGGCTCACCCCGCGCCTGCCGTTGCGTCAGCCGCGGCAGGCGCCTAGAGTCGGCGGACACGTTGCACTACGCAGAGAGGGACTTTCATGCCGAACGACACCACTCAGCCCGACAACACCGAGCCCGGGACCGCAGAACCCGCCCCCGGCGCCAAGGACCCTACCGGCGTCGAGGGTTCCAACCCGGCCCTGGACGATACCGGAAGCCCCAAAGCCGAAGAGGTGGGCGAGGCCGCTGAGCCGCCCGAAGATCTGCAAAACCTGGACCTCACGCCCCTAGGACTCTCCGATGAGCCGGCCAAGGAGGAAGACCCGGACAGCATGGCCAAGCCGGAAAACAGCTAAGCCAGCGAGCCGGTATGGGCGACGGCGGCACCCAACCCGGTGCCGCCGTCGGACGTTTGAGCCTGTAAAGCTCCTAACCTCAACGCGGGGTCACTCGCCGTTACTACGAGGCCGGCACCTGCGCCTGGATGGCCGTGATGGCCACCGTGTTCACGATGTCCTCCACGGTGCAGCCGCGCGAGAGGTCGTTGACCGGCTTGCGCAGGCCCTGCAGGACGGGCCCGACGGCGACCGCGCCCGAGCTCTGCTGCACCGCCTTGTACGTGTTGTTGCCGGTGTTCAGGTCGGGGAAGATGAACACCGTCGCCTGCCCTGCCACCGACGAGCCCGGCATTTTGGAGGCCGCGATGGAGGCGTCCACGGCGGCGTCGTACTGGATGGGGCCTTCGACGGCGAGATCCGGGCGGCGTTCACGCACCAGTTCGGTGGCCTGCCGGACTTCGTCCACGGCCTCGCCGGAACCCGAGCCGCCGGTGGAGTAGGACAGCATGGCCACGCGCGGCTCCACCCCGAACTGCGCGGCGGTTTCGGCCGAGGCGAGGGCGATGTCCGCGAGCTGCTCCACGTTGGGATCGGGGTTCACGGCGCAGTCGCCATAGACCAGCACCCGGTCCGGCATAAGCATCAGGAACACCGAGGACACGATCTTCACGCCGTCGCGCGTTTTGACGAACTCGAGCGCCGGGCGGATGGTGTGCGCGGTGGTGTGCGCGGCGCCGGACACCATGCCGTCCACCACTCCGAGCTGGACCATCATGGTGCCGAAGTAGCTGCCGTCCTGCATGATTTCCAGGGCCTTGGGCAGGTCCACGCCCTTGTGGGCGCGAAGTTCGGCGTACTTCTCCGCGAACCCCTGCCGCAGTTCCGAGGTGGCCGGGTCCACGATGTTGATCCCCGCGAGGTCGACGCCGTTGGCCGCTGCCAGCTCCCGGACCTGCGAATCCGGTCCCAGCAGGGTGAGATCGCAAACGTCGCGGCGGTGCAGGATTTCGGCGGCCAGCAGGATCCGGACGTCCGTTCCCTCCGGCAGCACCACGTGGCGGCGCTGACCCCTGGCCCGTTCGATCAGGTCGTGCAGGAAGCGCAGCGGGGTCATCCGTTCCGGGCGCGGCAGGTGGAGGCGCTCCACCAGTTCGGCCTCGTCCACGCGCTTTGACCACAGGCCCAGGGCCGAGGCCACCTTGCGGCGGTGCCCGGACCAGATCTCGCTGCGGACCTCGGAGACCCGCTTGGCCGTGGTGTAGGTGTCCTGGCTGGCGGCAAACACCGGGAACGGCGCTTGCGCCAGGAGCGGGTAGATGTTGGCGTCCGGGGCCAGCCCACCGGTCAGGATCAGCGCCGACGGCACGGGGAATTCCGGCGAGAACGACGACGCCAGGCAGGCCACCATCACGTCCGCGCGGTCGCCGGGAACGATCACCAGGGCACCCTCGTCCAGCACGTTCAGGAAGTTGCCCACATTCATGGCCGCCACCTTGATGTCACGGACGTCGCGTTCCATGTCCGCAAGGCCGGCGATCTGCCGCACACCCAGCGCCGCAGCAACCTCGCCGGTGGTGGGCCGGGCGATCTCCTCCAGCTCCGGCAGGACATACACCGGCCGGTTGGATGCGCCGGGCTTCACGGCGGCCGCGATCTCCTCCACTAAGTCCGGGTCCGCGCGGTTCACCATGATGGCCAGCAGCGTGCACTTTTCCGCCACCAGTTCCTTGCGGGCAACCTCGACGGCGGCCGCGGCCTCGGCGACGCTGAGCCCCTTTGCGCCCACCACGGCAACCACCGGCGCGGCCAGGTTGTTGGCCAGCCGGGCGTTGAGGTCAAATTCGACGGCGGCGTCCTGGCCGGTGAGGTCCGTCCCCTCCACGATCACCACGTCGCAATGCCTGGCGATCTCGGCGAAGATCTCCACGCAGCGCGCATCGATGTCGGCGCGTTTTCCCTCTGCCAGGAGGGCACGCACTTCGGTGGACGTCAGGCCGCCACGGCAACGGTCGTCGTCGAGCGCGAAGCGTGATTTCATCAGCGCCACCATGGGGTCGCTGGCGGCATCAGGGCCGTGGACCACCGGTTTAAAGAAGCCGATCCGGTCCGCGTGCCGGTGGAGCGTGTCCGCCAGGCCCAGGGCCACGAGCGATTTGCCCGACCCCGGGGTGGTCGCGCTGACGTAGATGCCTTTGGCCATGGTCCGCCCTTTGCTGTGCGTGGTGCCGGTCCCTCCATCCTTGCACTTCCGTGCCGGGGGTCCCACCGATCAGGGGTACCCACAGACCGGTCTGCCCTTGACACCGGACCCGCATCTGGGATTACCTAATGAACATTCGGTAAATAAAGCTGGAGGCAATGACGCATGGCTGAAGCAGCACTCTCCGGGGCCACCCACCCCATCCTGGAAAACGACTACGCCTCCGAATGGATGGGCATCGAAGTCCTCGCCGTCAGCGACGGGCACGCCACCATCCGCATGACGCTCCGGCAGGAAATGCTCAACGGGTTCGGTATGGCCCACGGCGGAATGATCTTCGCCTTCGCCGATTCCGCGTTCGCCCTTGCCTGCAATCCGGTCAATCCCACCCCCGAAGAGGCCGACAGCATCACAGTTGCCGCCGGCGTCGACATCAATTTCCTGAAGCCCGCCTACCGCGGCCAGGTGATCACCGCCGTCGCGGACCGCCGATCCAGCTCAGGGCGCAGCGGGCTGTACGACATCCAGATTTTCGCGGCCGATGCCGATACGCAGCCCGGTGCGCAGGCCGATTCGTTACCCAGCTCCGGCAACCCTGGGGAACTCATCGCCGAGTTCCGCGGACGCAGCCGCACCATTCCCAAGAAGTAGGAAACCATGACCCTCCACGCCCCCGAAACCCCCATGCCGCAGTCCACGTCCCAGGGCACAGATCCCATTCTGGACCGCGAGGAAACCATCTCCCGCGACGAGGTCGAGGCCCTCCAGCTCACCCGCCTGCAGCACACCGTGGCCTACGCCTACGACCGCGTGCCGCTCTACAAACGCAAATTCGACGACGCCGGCATCCACCCCGCCGACCTCCGCGAACTCAGCGACCTCGGCAACTTCCCCTTCACCACCAAGGAAGACCTGCGCGCCGAGTACCCGTTCGGCATGTTCGCCGTGCCGCAGAGCGAAGTAGCCCGCGTGCACGCAAGTTCGGGCACCACAGGCCGGCCCACCGTCGTCGGGTACACCAAGCAGGACCTGGCCGACTGGGCCAAACTGGTGGCGCGCTGCCTCCGCGCGTCAGGCGTCCGGCCCGGCATGAAGGTCCACAACGCCTACGGTTACGGCCTGTTCACCGGCGGCCTGGGCGCGCACGCCGGCGCTGAAGCACTGGGCTGCACCGTCATCCCGATGTCCGGCGGGCAGACCGAACGCCAGATCCAGCTCATCCAGGACTTCCAGCCGGACGCCATCCTGGCCACGCCCACGTACCTGCTCACCATCGCCGACGCCATGGCCCACATGGGTATCGACCCGACGTCGACCTCGCTCAAGTACGCAGTCCTGGGCGCCGAACCGTGGACGCAGGAGATGCGGCACGAACTCGAAGGCACCATGAACATCAAGGCCTGCGACATCTACGGCCTGTCCGAAGTGATGGGCCCGGGCGTCGCCGGCGAGGCCGTGGAAACCCAGGACGGCAGCCACATCTGGGAGGACCACTTCCGCCCCGAAATCATCGACGCCTTCAACCCTGTCGTGGGCAAGGAAAACGTCCTGCGCGACGGCGAACACGGCGAGCTCGTGTTCACGTCGCTCACCAAGGAAGCGTTGCCGATCATCCGCTACCGCACCAAGGACCTCACCCGCCTCCTGCCCGGCACCGCCCGCCCCGCACACCGCAGGATGGGCCGCATCACCGGCCGCAGCGACGACATGATCATCCTCCGCGGCGTGAACCTGTTCCCGTCCCAGATCGAGGAAATTGCGCTGCGCATCCCCGAGCTCAGCCCGCACTTCCAGCTCGAACTCACCCGCCCCGAAGGCCAGCGGATGGACCAGCTGACGGTCAAGATCGAACGCCGGGACGCGGTGACAGTTGAGCAGGGTACGACGGCGGCGCGCACCCTGCAGGAGCAGATCAAGATCCACGTCGGTTCTTCGTGCGCCGTTGACGTGGTGGAGCCGGGTTCACTGGAGCGGTCAAACGGCAAGCTGCGCCGGATCTACGACCTGCGCCCCAAGGCATAGCGCGAACGGACACTTGAGGCCCGGGCTGCGCCGCTACAGGGATTACCGAACGTTCGTGGGAAAATAGCCGGTATGCCCACTACAGCAGCCCCCAGCAAGCGCGGCCGTCCCGGTTACGACCAGCAGTCGGTGCTGCTCATCGCCGTCGACGTCTTCAACCGGCACGGCTATGACGCCACGTCCATGGGCATCCTGGCCGAGAACCTGGGCATCTCGAAATCGGCCATCTACCACCACGTGCCGTCCAAGGGAGACCTCCTGAGGCTCGCCCTGGACCATGCGCTCGGTGGCCTGGAATCAATCCTCGAACAGCCCGGGGCGCAAAGCGGCGCCGCGGACGCACGGCTGGAATTTGTCCTGCGTCAGACCGTGGCCGTCCTGGTGGAGCGGCTGCCGTTTGTCACGCTGCTCCTACGGTTGCGGGGCAACACTGACATTGAGCGCGACGCCCTGGAACGCCGTCGCGCGTTTGATCACGAGGTGGCCGCCCTGATTTCCGCAGCCCGCGACGAAGGCTCGCTGCGCCAGGACATCGATCCGCGCACCGTCACGCGCCTGCTGTTCGGCACCATCAACTCAATCGTGGAATGGTACAAACCGGGCGGCTCCCTCACGCCGGAAAAACTGGCCGACGACGTCATCACCATCGCGTTCGACGGGCTCCACGCGCAGCACTAGGGAATGCTGCGGCCTGCTGAGTGCGACCTGCTGAGGCGGTCAGAGCTGGTATTCGGCCTGCATGCCCAACGTCTCGTGAACGCAGAGGATGTTGTGCTCCGTGTCCATGAACCAGGCGCATTTCTCGGAGTCCGTGGTGCAGATGTGGTTCTCGGTCTTCAGGTTGGGCAGGTCGTAATCCTGGAAACGGACGCCCCTGGCCTCCATGTCCTGCACGATCCGCTCAATGTTTCGCACCTCAAAACTAAGGGCGGTGTGCTCGGAGTGCTTCCCGTCCGAGACCGGCAACAACTGCAGCATCGGGCCGCCGTCGCTACCGAGTAATTCGCTTCCATTGTCTGTCATTCCGCGGTGCGGGAGGCCCAGTTTTTCGGTGTAGAAACTGCGGGCGCGCGCTGCGTCATCGACGGGCAGGATGGTTGTGGCTGTGTTCAGGGCTAGGTTCATTTGGCCACCTCCTACGGTGCAAATTTTACGCCACGGCAACCCGGAAAGATCCAAACGCTCTCTCACATAATGCGGGAAAACCCCCGACGCTCTCTCACCAGTGCGAGAGCGTCGCCGGAAACCGTACATTAAGTGAGAGAGCGTCCGGGGTGGGGCTACTTTTCGACGAGGGTGAGGACGTCGTAGGTGGCCACGATCTCGTCGTTCTGGTTGGTCAGGAGCGCGTCCCAGGCCACCTCGCCGTACTCGTCGGTTTCGCGCGGCGTGATCTTCTTGGCCGTCAGGGTGACCCGGATGGAATCCCCGGCAGCCACAGGCGTGATGAAGCGGAGGTTCTCCAGGCCGTAGTTGGCCAGGACCGGGCCCGGCGCCGGTTCCACGAACAGCCCGGCGGCCCAGCTCAGCAGCAGGTATCCGTGTGCCACGATGCCCGGGAAGAACGGGTTGGCTTCGGCCGCTTCCTGGTTGGTGTGGGCATAGAAGATGTCGCCGGTGGAGTTGGCGAACGCGGTGATGTCCGCCAGGGACACTTGACGCAGGTCGGACCGGACGGCGTCGCCGATCCGCAACGAAGCCAGCGACTTCCGAAACGGGTGCGTTCCCTCGGTCTCCACGGTAAAGTTCCGGTCCGCCCCGGTGTGCCAGAGGCCGGTGACGGCGGTGAGCATGTTGGGCGAGCCCTGGATGGCGGTGCGCTGCATGTGGTGCATTACCGAGCGGATGCCGCCCAGCTCCTCACCGCCGCCGGCGCGGCCCGGCCCGCCGTGGACCAAGTGCGGCACCGGCGAACCGTGGCCGGTGGAGCTGCGGGCGTCCTCGCGGTTGAGCATCAGGACACGGCCGTGGTGGGCGGCGATCCCGGTGACGAGTTCGCGGGCTACGGCAGGATCGTTAGTGCACACCGATGCCACGAGGGAGCCGCCGCCCCGGGCGGCGAGGCGGACGGCGTCGGGCAGGTCCTTGTATCCGATCACGGAGGCTACCGGGCCGAACGCCTCCAGCGAGTGGATCGCGTCAGCTTCCGCGTCGGCCCAGCTCAGCACCACCGGCGACATAAAGGCTCCAGCACCCACCACGCCCGTGGCGCCGCCGGCAGAGGTGACCGACGGCGAATCCAGCGTCCCGTACGCGAGCTCACCGCCGGCGTCGAGCATTGACTGCACCGCTGCGCGGACGTCCGCGAGCTGCTCGAGCGAAGCCAAAGCGCCCATGGTGACGCCGTCGGCGCGGGGATCCCCCAGCACCACCCGCTCATCCACGCGCTTTCCGATCGCGGCGATCACCGCCGGCACCAGCTCCTGCGGGACGATGGCGCGGCGGATGGACGTGCACTTCTGGCCCGCCTTGACCGTCATTTCGGTGACCACTGACTTGATGAAAGCGTCGAATTCCGGGGTGCCCTCCACCGCGTCGGGCCCCAGGATGGCGGCGTTGAGGGAGTCCGTTTCGGACGTGAACCGGACGCCGCCCTGCACTACGTTGGGGTGGGATTTCAGGGACAGCGCGGTGGACGCGGAGCCGGTGAAAGCCACCAGGTCACGGTAGTCCAACACGTCCAGAAGGCCGCGGACGGAGCCGGAAATCAGCTGCAGCGAGCCCTTCGGCAGGATGTTGGATTCGATGATCGCCTTCACCACGGCCGCGGCCACATACCCGGTGGGGGTGGCCGGCTTGACGATGGTGGGGACCCCGGCGATGAATGCTGGCGCGAGTTTCTCCAGCATGCCCCAGACCGGGAAGTTGAACGCGTTGATCTGCACGGCGACGCCGGGGATGCGCGTGTAGATGTGCTCGGCCACGAACGAACCGTCCTTGGACAGCACCTCCATGGGACCGTCCACCACTACCTGCGAATTGGGCAGCTCGCGCCGGCCCTTGGAGCCGAACGTGAAGAGGACGCCGATGCCGCCGTCGATGTCAATCATCGAGTCGATCTTGGTGGCACCGGTCTGGGCCGAAAAAGTATAAAAGTGCTCGCGCCGGGCGTTCAGGTACTGCGCCAGCTCCTTGAGCTTGAGCGCGCGCTGGTGGAAGGTCAGCTTGCCCAGTTCCGTCTGTCCCGTGGTGCGGCCGTAATCCACGACGGCGGCAAGGTCCAGGCCGTCGGTGCTCACCTTGGCCAGGACTTCTCCGGTGCTCGCATCCCGCACGAGGACAGCGGACGCTGCCGAACCGGCGTCGGGAGTCCACCAGGAATCCTGCACAAAACTGGGAACGGTCTGGACGGTGTCGACTGTGGTTTCTGCAGTGGTGGTCATCGTTGACGGGTCCTTCCAAGGCGGGGACAAAACGCGGCCAGGGCTTTACTGACCGTCCGTTCGGTAATATGTCTACAGTACATGACTGTGCCGTGCCGCACACTGGAAGTTCAGCCTCGCCAAAAGGAGACCCATGACCGCACTATCCCCCGACGCCGCTGAGCCGGACACCACCACGGGCGCCACGCCGGGCGCCACTCCGTGGAAGATCGTCCTCGGCGAGCTCGACGAGAAGATGGGCGTGAAAATCCTGGAGGAATCGGTCGAGCGCGTGGTGGCGACGATGCCTGTGGAGGGGAACAGGCAGTCCTTCGGGTTGCTGCATGGCGGCGCGTCCCTGGCGGTGGGCGAGGCTGTGGGCTCCTGGGCGGCCGTGATCCACGCCAGCACGTTGGGGAAAACTGCCGTGGGCGTGGACGTCTCCGCGACGCACCACCGCTCCGCGCGCGAGGGTCAGATCACCATCACCGCCACGCCCATCTACCTCGGCGGCACGCTGACCACGCACGAGGTCCTGATCACCAACGACGCCGGCCAGCGCCTCTGCACCCTGCGCATCACCAACCTGCTGATGAAGCCGAAGAAGTAGCCCTCCCCACTCTCTGGTTGCTCTATCACTTAACGTCGCCATTCCACGCTGATGACGACGTTAAGTGATAGATCAACTTGAGGTGGGGCGCTGCCGCTTCCGCCGCCGCTTCGCCAACACCAGGAACACACCGCCGACGGCGATCGCACCAGCCGCCAGGCCGGCGAACAGAATCAGCCCGGAGGCGCCGGTGTTGGCCAGGTTAGCGGCCCGGCTGTCACCCAGCGGACGTACGACGGCGGCGCTGTTGCCTGACGTCGCTGGCTCACCGGTCGCGGCTGGTACCTGAGCCGGAGGTGCGGATTGCGCTGGTTCGGCCGGAGCCGGGGCGTCAATGACAAACGTCGCAACGGCCGGGACAGAAGCGATCCCATCAACAGCCTCCGTCACAGACAACGTATGTGTACCAAGGGCCAAGCCGGCCGGGAACGGCACGCTCCATGCTCCGTCAACTACCAGCAACAGCGGAGTTACGGTACGAGCCACAGACCTCGACCCGGTTTCGCCCCCCGCTGTTGCACCGGACAGGGGAATGCCATCAATGGACACCGTCACCTCTGCGCCGTTAACGCCGCTTCCTGAAATGCTTTCCGGCAGAGTGTCTTGCTGTAGGTGTAGCCCGTTAGAGATGCTGGAAATGATTGGAGCCGGCGGGGTTACCGTAAAGGTTGCAGTGGTCGCAGGGCTGTCGGTTATCCCCGGGGACGACATCACAGCCGTCGCTTTCACCGTCCCGAAGACTGGCCGGCCTATCAGGGGAACCGACCAGTTGCCGTCCAGGTCGACGGTTCCCGCGCCCGCGACGTCGCCGGACAGTGTCACAGTGGCTCCGGGCGCTCCCGTACCAGTAAGGCTCGTCAACGCCGGCAACGGTGCGGCCGCCGGCGTCGTGATTGTCGGGGTGGAAAGGGGCGACGGAGCCACGACGACTGTCAATGACACGGCACCCGAGCGGCTGAAACCGTTGATAGTTTCCGCTGAGAAGGTCAAAGGGCCCACTGGAAACGGCGCGGTGAAGGACCAGTTGCCTGCGGCGTCCACAGGCACTTCGAGTGACTGCTGGCCAGCCAGCGTAACGCGGACCTTCGAATTAGCGGCCACGGAAGAGGCCGGGGCAGCGGGAACACGCCCAGTGACGCTGGTCCCGGCAGCGAATGTCAGGTTCGCGGCTGCAACGAGTTCGGGCTTGTTGAGGAACAGTTGAAGCTGCACTCCCCCAGGGATCGTGGCCATGGAGTCCTCGAGGGTGGCGGCAATGGCCAGGGTCTGCGTCCCGTTCAGCATCTCGGCTCCGGTATGGGTGCCTACAGCAAAGTTGCCGCTTATCCATGGGCCGCCGGAGTCGCCGCCGGCTGACTTTACAGACGACGAATCGAAGGCGCGGACGGCGCGGAGGTCGGTGCCTGTGCCGTCCTGCAGGTAGACGTTGTTCCGTCCCGGCATCATCCAGATGCCGACTGCATCAACGGTGCCGCACTTCCACCCCGTGGTGCGCCCGGACCGGCACACCTCCTGGCCCTGGAACGGCGCCGTCGTTCCGATGATCTTGACCGGATCCGGGGTCCTGGGGTTGCCCCACGTGGTGGCGGCCGGCTGAAGGTTGAGCCCGGGCGTGATGGCCTGGATGACAGCGATATCGGTCCCGACACTGGATCCGTCCGCTGTTGCTGTCGAGTTGTTTGGGCCACCGAACTGGCTGAACCCGAAACTGCCGAGCGAGGCGAGCGGTCGCGTCAGCGGAGTAGTGGACCCGCCAGCCGGCGCAGAGGTCAGCGGCTCGATGCCGGCAGCCTTGGCTAGGCCGTCTTCCGTGCAGTGTCCGGCGGTCAGGACCAGCGGCAGCCCGGTGGGGCTGAACGCGCCAAAGCCCGCCGAGCAGATGGCCAGGTTGTCAGCGAAGTATCCCTGTCCGCCGAAGATGTCGTCCTCGGTTTTGACGGCGGCGCCTTTTTCCAGCTGAACATTGGCGTAGCGCGCCACGAACTGCGCGGGGGTCAACTTGCCGGGATCGGCGGACCCCGGTGCGGACGCCTCCGCGGCGGGCTGGCTGTCCTGGGTTGCCGAGACCTCTGATTCCGGGGTGTTGACGGAACCTGTACGGATAACAAAGTGCCCGTCCGTGTAGGCGACTGCCTGGAGCCCTTTGGTTCCCACGTCACGAACATAGGCCTGGAACAGCTGATCAATGTTCCCCGCGACCAACTCGGGCTCCACTACAGCGGGAACCGACGGGACTGCGGTGGGTACAGGAGGCGTGGCAGCCGCCGTTTCGGGAACCGGCGTTGCCGCAACTGGAGTTGGAGGGGACACCAACACGAAGTCGACGGGGCCGGGCTGGTTCAACTCATCCACCCTGGCCTGCAGGGCGGAGCCTGCCCCTTCAACCATGATTTCGCCAGCCTGCAGGCGGATGCCAACATAGCCAGGGAGCGCACGCAAGGAATCCGCAGCGTCAGCTGCCCGCCGGCCAAGCTCCCCGGCCGCATTGAATTCCGCCAAGCTCATGCCGAGATCCCGACGGACCGCTTCGGAGAGGCCTGCGGCGGAGGGGCCCCCTGCCAGAACGCCTCCCGCCGGATCTCCAGAATCCAAAACTCCGGCACCGCTGAGGTGAGCGGCACCAACCCCGGAACCACCCGCCGTCGGGCTTTCCGAAACCGCAGGCGGCTCAACGGCCGGCTGTTCAGTCGCCCAGGCCGGCACGGCCCCGAGCCCCACGGAAAGTGCCACTCCGGCAGCCGCTGCTGCTGCAAATACGCGTTTCAAACTGTGTGCCGTCGCTTTCGTTCTATTCATCTGTATCGCTCCGCCGTGCCATATACGCGGCGACAACCGCGGCCAGGCACAAAACTGCCCCGCCCACCATGAGGAAGATCTGGCCCGGGAGCCACTCGCCGTCGACGGTCCCGTCGCCGAGCCCGAAGTTCTCCTCCATAGTCCCGAAATCTGAAGCGAGGACGGCCCAGAACGGCCCGGCCACAAGCATCACCACTCCCGCCACCGCGAGCGACGCCGCCACATACTTCATGGAATTCATGGCGCCACCCGGCTGCCGAGCAGGCTTGAGACCGCCTCTAGTTCGACCTCGGACAGGCCGTTGCGCAGCAGGAAGGTGCGTGTGTCCAGCTCCCGGACAAACTCCACCACGGCCCGGCCGCGCCGCTCCAGCAGGGGTGTCAGTTCAGCGTCGTCGATGTAGCGTTCGCCAGCATGGGGCGGGCCGTGCGTCCGGAAGCGTTCGTTGATGCCTCGGGCGGCTTTGGCGTAGCCGTCCGCAATGAGCTGGTCCGGGTCGCCGGCGAGGTCCTGCAGCATTGCCGCGACCATGCCGCTCCGGTCCCGGCCCGCAGCGCAATGGACGAGGACGGCGCCCGTGGCTGCACCGACAGCGCGGAATACGTCCACGAACTTCTTCGGGTAGAGCAGGACGTTGTGCAGATAATGGGCAGGATCGTTGAGGTACGGCCCGCAGACGGCGGTGAACCGCGGATCGTCGGGTTCTTCCGTGGGTGCCGAGACGATCCTGACGCCGGACCAGGCCGCTTCGGCCACGGCAGGGTCGGTGTCCCGGCGCCGCGATTCACGGGAGTGACGGAGATCTACCACGGTGCGGACGCCGTCGTCGTGCGCCTGCCGCCAACCTGCCTCGGTGAGCCATTCGCGGCGGCCCATCCGGTAAACGCGGCCGGCAACGTGCCAGGCATTCACGGCTCCGTCCCAGCTCACGGCTCCCTCTGTCGTCTCCACCCGGACAGCTAACCACACAGCCGCCACTGCCCGCACGCGATGGGGGCGTAGTGGGGCAGGTAACCTCGCGGGAAGTCGAGTACTCCAGGCCGGTGACGGGCCTGTGCTTGAGGCGTAGGTTGACTGTTCGATGACAGCTTCAGCAGTACGACGGCGACGCTCGGCTTTTGCAGCAGGCCTCGCCACCATGGCAATGGCCTTGGGCTTCACGGCCATTCCGGCCGAAGCGGCGGCGCCGCCCCAAACCGACTATGTGGCGCTGGGTGATTCCTACGCCGCCGGGCAAGGCGCGGCACCGTATACGGACCGGACGTGTTTTGTGAGCCGAAAGGGGTATCCGGTCATTGCGGACAACTTGAAGGGTGTACAGCTGACCGCGAATGCAGCCTGCTCCGGGTACACGATTGGGGCAGTTGCCAGCAATCTGCCAGCCAGCGTCGCCGGCGCCGAAGTAGTCACCATTACGGTCGGCGGCAATGACCTCGACGCAACGGGCTTGTTGGCCACCTGCTTCGCAGTTCCGGATGCATGTCCGGGAGCTGCTGCAGTTCGGGAAGCAGTGCTTCGGGACGCAATTGTGAACCCCAGCTCAAACGCACTCGTGCAAGGCTTGGCTGGCCTTAGCCAAGCGGTCCGTGCCCAGGCCTCTGACGCACGAATTGTGTTTACCGGCTATCCGATGCTGTTTGATCCTGCGTTTCCGGATCCCCGAGCAGGCGTGGTCAATCAACTGACTGCTGGGCTGAACGATGTAATCCGCTTGAGCGCCATGAGAAGTGGCGCCGAATACGTCGATGTGGCAACGGCCTTCGCAGGCCATGGCATTGGCTCAGCCGAGCCTTGGATCAACTTCAATGCCGCCAACATCCTGGCTCCCGCCAACTTCCACCCCAACGGAGAGGGCTATCGGCACGGCTACTATGCATCACTGGTCGGCAAGCTGACCGGGCAGTAACCACGCCCCGCTCGCCAAGCACCCGTCACGCGTGCTTGGCGAGTCTGTGCTCCAGCCCGTTCCGTACCATCGGCCACTCGTGCTCCAGGATAGAGAACACCACGGTGTCACGCAGGACGCCGTCGCTGGTCCGGCGGTGGCTGCGCAGCACGCCGTCCTGCTTCGCACCGAGCCTCGCGATGGCCTCCCTGGACTGGTGGTTCAGCCAGTGCGTACAAAACTCCACAGCCACGCAGCCCAGGGTTTCGAACGCGTGCCGCAACAGCAGCAGCTTGGAGTCAGGGTTGGTGCCGGTGCCGTGGACCGACACGGCGTTCCACGTGTAACCGACCTCCACACGGGGCGTGCCAGCGTCGATATTGCAGTAAGTGGTCATGCCGATGATCCGGCCAGGGCCGCCGGTGGCAGGATCGATCAGCCGAGTGGTGAACGGCAGCATGGACCCCTGCTCCTGCATCGCCAGCCTGCCGTCGATCTCCGCCGCCATCCCGTCCGGCGCCGGGACAGACGTGTACCAGAGCTTCCACAGCTCGCCATCCTGTGCGGCCGCCACCAGGCCGTCATGGTGATCGCGCTTCAGCGGCTCAAGAATCACGTGCCGGCCGGTCAGGGTGATGGGTTCAAAGAGGGTCACCCGGAAATCCTACTCAGCCCAGTCGAAGAATCCCTTGCCGGTCTTCCGCCCAAGCTCTCCGCGGGCCACTTTATCCTTGAGGATCTGCGGCGGCGCGAACCGCTCCCCCAGCGTGGAATGCAGGTACTCGGCGATGCCCAACCGCACGTCCAGGCCCACAATGTCCGTGGTTCTCAGCGGGCCGGTGGGGTGCTTGTAGCCGAGGACCATGGCGGCGTCGATGTCGGCCGGGGACGCCACCCCCTCCTCCACCATGCGCATCGCCTCCAGCGCGATGGCCACGCCCAGCCGTGACGAGGCAAAGCCCGGTGCGTCATGGACGACGACGGCGGTCTTGCCGAGTGCCTCGACCCACCGTTTCGCCGCCTCAGCCAGGTCCGGGGACGTCTGCTCGCCGAGCACCACTTCGATGAGGGTGGAGGCGGGGACGGGGTTGAAGAAGTGCAGGCCGAGGAAGTTCTGCGGCCGCTTGAGTTCGCGGGCCAGTCCGTTGACGGACAGGGACGACGTGTTGGAGGCCAGGTAGGCGTCATCGGCCAGGCGCTCCTCGATGCCGCGGAGCGAGGTGACCTTCAGGCCCCACTCTTCGGGGACGGCCTCGACCACCAGCTGGCGGTCCTTGAAGTCGTCATAATCCACCGTGACAGCGAGCCGCGACACCATCTCATCAAGGTTGGCGTCGGTGGCTCCGCGTTCGATGCTCTTGGCGGCGGCGGATTCCACGCGTTCCCGAGCGGCTTCGGCGGACGCTTCATCGCGTTCCACCACCAGGACGTCGGCCCCGTTGATGAGGAAGGCGTGGGCGATTCCCGCGCCCATGCGGCCGCCCCCGAGGACGCCGACTGTGGAGGGAAGGTTCGGGTTCGTCATGGTTTCTTCTTCTCTGATTTCTTGTCGAGAAACAACTGCATGCGGTCAAACTTGGCCTGGGATTCAAAAAGGATCCCCTGTGCCAGCTGGTCAATCAGAGGGTGGGCTTCGGCCGGGGCGTGGAAAACCGACTTGGTAATCCGCACGGCCAGCGGGTCCTGGCGGCCGATCCGGTCCGCCAGGTTGTGCGCGGCATCCATCAGGTCCGGTGCCTCGTGGATTTCGGTGATGAGGCTGGCAGCCAGGGCCCCCTCGGCCCGGAGCACCAGGCCCGCGAGCAGGATCTGCTTGGCCACCGGCTCCCCCACTAGCTCCTTGAGGCGCCAGCTGGCCCCGGCCGCAGCGAGGATCCCCAGCCCTGTTTCGGGGTTGCCGATCCGCACGCTGGGCGTTCCGATCCGGAAGTCGGCGGCGTAGGCGAGCTCGGCGCCGCCGCCCAGGCAGTAGCCGTCCAGCGCTGCAATGACCGGCATGGGTAGCTTCGCGATCCGCACGAAGATCGTGGAGTTAATGCCCTGCAAGGCATCATCGCGGCGCCGCTCGCGCAGCTGGGCGATGTCCGCACCCGAGGCAAAGACGCCGTCGACCCCTGAGATGATCAGGACTTTGGGATTCTGCTCCAGCGCAGCGCAGACCACGTGCAGTTCGTCCACCATCTGCTGGTCGATGGCATTCCGGACTTCCGGGCGGTTGAGGAGGACCACCACGCGGTCCTCGCGCTCCTCGACCAGGAGCGTGCGGAAGTCGCGGGTGCTCAAGTGTCCGTTCGCGCTGTCTGGAGAGGGGCTCAAGTGTCCGTTCGCGCTTTCCGGGGCGGGCATCAGATGCGCTCCAGCAGCATCGCGGTGCCCTGGCCCACGCCGACGCACATCGTAGCCAGGCCGATTTTGGCGTCCTCGCGTTCCATCCGGCCCAGCAGGGTGATGGCAATCCGTGATCCGCTGGAACCGAGCGGATGCCCCAGACTTATGGCGCCGCCGTCGTTATTCACCGTGTCCGGGTCCAGCCCGAGCCGGCGCATGCTCGCGAGCGACTGCGTGGCGAACGCTTCGTTAAGCTCGACGGCGCCCAGGTCACCCACGCTGAGCCCGCTCCGTGCGAGCACTTTCTGCGTCGCCGGGACCGGGCCGATGCCCATGATTTCGGGTTCGCAGCCGGCGGAGGCGCCGTCGACGATCCGGGCCCGCGGCGTCAGGCCCAGCCGTGCGATGGCGGCCTCGGACGCAACGATGATGGCCGAAGCGCCGTCGTTCAGCGTGGACGAGTTCCCGGCCGTGACCACGGAACCGCCCCGAACCACGGGGCGCAGCCCGGCGAGGACTTCCAGGGTGGTGCCGGCACGCGGTCCTTCATCGGTGTCCACCACGGTTTCGGCCTTGCGGGATTGGACCGTCACCGCGACGATCTCGTCCCTGAAGCGCCCTGCGGCAATAGCGGCGAGGGAACGCTCGTGGGAGCGGACCGCGAAGGCATCGGCGTCCTCGCGGGTGATGCCGTCCACGCGGGCCACTTCTTCCGCGGTTTCCGGCATGGAGTAGGTCATCTTGCCGTCGCGGGCGAGCCCGCCCTTCTGGAAGAGGGGGTTGACGAAGCGCCAGCCGATGGACGTATCGAAGATTTGTCCCGGTTTGGCGAACGCCGTTGCGGGTTTTTCCTGGGCCCACGGTGCCCGGCTCATGGACTCTACGCCGCCGGCGATCACCACGTCCGCGGTGCCGGACTTAATCATGTGGCTGGCCTGGATGATGGCGCTCAGCCCCGAGGCGCACAGCCGGTTGACCGTGATGCCGGGAATGTGGAGGGGAAGCCCGGCCAGCAGGACTGCCATCCGGGCCACGTTGCGGTTCTCCTCGCCAGCGCCGTTTGCGTTGCCCAGGATGACTTCCTCGACACTGTCCGGATCCAGCCCGGCACGGGTCACGGCCTCGCGGACCACCAGTGCAGCCAGATCATCCGGGCGGACCGCCGATAACGCACCGCCATACCTGCCCACGGGAGTGCGGACGCCGCCAACAAGAAAAGCCTCGACCATAAGAACAAATCCTTTACGCCAGGGAGCCGGAATCTTCGGGGCCGTCCAGTGACCGCCCTATTTACCGACCGTTCGTTCTATAAAGACTACACTCACAGGACAAGGACGCCGAGGTGCCCAGCCAGGAGTGGCGCCAGCAGGCTCAGCTGATAGTCGTCGATCACGACGCCGGCCAGGCTGCCGAGGCCGCTGATGGTCCGGAAATCCGTGCCGCGAAGATCAAAGTCCTTCAGCCGCGAGCCTGTGAGATCCAGGGTGCCGATGGTGCAGTTCTTGAGCGCCACGCGCGTCCCGGAGGCGGAACCGAGGTCCAGTTCGTTGATGATGCAGTCGCTGATGACAACGTCCGTCAGCTTGGACCCGCGCAGATTCAGGAAGTCCAGCTTGCCGCCGTCGATCCGGACCGACTGCCAGCCGGTCTCGTACAGCTCAGCGGAGCCCAGCCGGGGATTGTTCAGCTGCACGTCCCGCCACGTGGAGCGGGCGGCCCGGAACACCGGCGCGTACAGCTCGGACAGGATGCAGTCCCGGAACGTGGCCCCGCGGAGCTGGGTGTCATTGAAGGAGACGCCCTGGAACTCACACTCGGCAAAATCCGTGCCGCTCAGCTCCAGACCGTCGGCGACCGCCCGGCTGTACCGGACGCCGTCGTACCTTTCACCACGCTGGAAGTCCGGGGCCGGATCATCCGTGACATCCTCCAGGCTGACGGGCGAGAGCCGGGGAGCCGTTACCTTGGGGGGCTTTGCCGCCACTAGAGCGATTCCGCTTTGGCGGCGATTTCCGCCAGGTCCTTCGTGAGCGCCTTGCGTGTCATGCTCATGCCCAGCTTGCCGAAGAGAGTCATGCTGACCTTGCTGAGCAGGGTGGGCTTGACGACGTCGGCGCCGAAGGTCAGCGTCAGGTCCGTCCCGCCGTCGCGCTCGGCCAGGCTGAAGCGCGAGGTGTAGTCGGCACCGCCCTGGAGGGCCTTGACCGTGTTGCTGCGAGGAGGATCGGCCTGCGCCACCCACATCTCCACCGTTTCCGAGCGGCCCATCATGGTTCGCGTTTCCTTCCAGCGCGTCCCCTCGCCATAGGGCCCGTCGCTGAGCATCTGCACGGCGTCGATGCCGGACAGGGTGGAGGCGGAACCCGGGATGTCCGAGATGACCGCCCAGACCTTTTCCGGCGTGGCATGAATGTGCTGGGTCAGGCTTGTGCTGTGTTCCATGCATCGAGCCTAGTCGGGGGCGCTGACATTCGACAGGCCGCTGATATCGGAGGCCCCTTGAAATGGTAAGCATGCTTTGTGTTATTCTGAAACGGCATTGTTTGATCCCCTGAAAACGAAAGGCGGCCAGACTCATGGGCCTCGGAGACAAGATCAGTAACGAAGCAGAGCACCTGGGCGGCAAGGCCAAGGAAGCGACCGGCAACGCCACGGACAACGACAAACTCAAAGCCGAAGGCCAGGCGGACCAGGTCAAGGCTGACGCCAAGAAGGTCGGCGAAAACGTCAAGGACACCTTCAAGAACTAGTCCTCCCATATTCGAGCGGCGGCGGATTCCCATGGGGGATCCGCCGCCGTTCTCGTGTCCGCCGACCGCCATCCGTTGCTCCCCACCGACCCCCTCGCCTCGCAAGCTCGGCCAGGGAACCCTGCCGGCGTGGGCCCAGGCGCCCTTTTGACGCCCCAAAGGGCCCGTACGGAGCAGTCGATGGAGGGCTTGACGGCGGCGGCTACCCTTGGCCCATGACTTATGTGGACCTGAGTGCCCAGAGTGCCGCTGCCGGCGGTTCGCCTTCGCTCGGCGGATATCTCGCCACGCCATCCGGACCAGGTCCGTTTCCCGCGGTCCTGATGATCCACGAAGCCTTCGGCCTGAACGAACTCGTTCGCGGGCATGCAGACCGGATGGCCCGAGCCGGGTACCTGACGCTGGCGGTGGACCTGTTCAGCGACGGCGGCCCGCGCCGCTGCCTGGTCAGCACCATGCGGAGCATGCTCAGGGGAAGCGGCCGCGCGTTCACCGACCTCGCCACCGCCCGCTCCTGGCTGGCCACTTCGCCGCTGTCCACCGGCAAGACCGGGGTGATCGGGTTCTGCATGGGCGGAGGATTCGCGCTGCTGGTGGCCCGCGACGGCTTCGACGCGGCCTCGGTCAACTACGGCCGCCTGCCCGGCAATCTCGAGGAAAGCCTCCGCGGCGCCTGCCCCATCGTGGCCAACTTCGGCGGCCGGGACCTCACCCTTAAGGGCGCGGCCGGCAAGCTTGAGACCGCCCTGGACAACCTCGGCATCGAAAACAGCGTCAAGGAATTTCCCACTGCAGGCCACGCGTTCCTCAACGAAATCGACCTGGGCCCGGCGGTTTTCCGGCCGCTGATGCGGGTCATGGGCATCGGCCCTGACCCGGAGTCCTCCCCCGAAGCCTGGCAGCGGATCGAAGATCACTTCGCCCGGCACCTCAAGAGCGTGGACGCCAACCGACCCCCATCGGTTGCTCCGTAGGCGCCCTTTTGAGCGCTCAAAAGGGCGGTCACGGAGCAACCGATGGGGGTTTCGATGCTCCTATGGTTGTCAAGCGGCGTTTTGGAGGGTTTCGTGGCCTTGTTGGATCTTGATGAGGATGGGATGAATTTCGCGGCAGACGTAGCGTTTGA
>NZ_JBTNDK010000041.1:0-22153 GCF_054511035.1 Pseudarthrobacter sp. MDT1-22
GTTTGGCCGCCCGCGGTAACCAGCTCTTCGCTGTTCCCCTCGCGGCGACTTAGAAAACAATACACCCACCCAACCCCCACCGCAAATCCACCCCCACAACAGGTCGAAACCCCGCCATTCCGGGCCCAAAGCCGGTATCGGCACCCAAATTCGGGCGCCGCCGTCGTAAGTGAGTTCTGTGTGCTGCGGCACAACGGCCGACGCCTCTCACGGATCTCGACAAGCCCTTCACCGGGAAGCTCGATCACCGATGGGCTCGATCACCGCAGGCCTTAAACGCAGAAGGGCCGGCAACCAAACGGTTGCCGGCCCTTCTCAAGCAGCTGGAATCAGCGGTGCTGGATTACCAGGAAGACTTGGTGATGCCCGGGAGCTCACCGCGGTGAGCCATGTCGCGGAAGCGAACACGGGAGATACCGAACTTCTGGAAGGTACCGCGGGGACGGCCGTCGATGATGTCGCGGTTACGCAGACGGACGGGCGACGCGTTGCGGGGAAGCTTCTGCAGGCCGAGGCGTGCTGCTTCGCGAACTTCGTCGGTCGAGTTGGGGTCAACCAGAGCCTTCTTCAGTTCGAGGCGCTTTGCAGCGTAACGCTCAACGATGACTTTACGCTGTTCGTTCTTTGCGATCATTGACTTCTTAGCCATGTGTTTAGCGCTCCTCTCGGAATTCGACGTGCTGACGGATCTTGGGATCGTACTTCTTCAGAACCATACGGTCCGGGTCGTTACGACGGTTCTTCCGCGTCACGTAGGTGTAACCCGTGCCCGCAGTCGACTTGAGCTTGATGATCGGACGTACGTCCTTGTCCTTAGCCATTAGAGCTTCACTCCCCGAGCAAGGATGGCGGCGACGACTACGTCGATGCCGCGCACGTCGATGGTCTTGATGCCCTTTGCAGAAAGCTGCAGAGTGACGTTACGGCGCAGGGACGGAACCCAGTAGCGCTTCTTCTGGATGTTCGGATCGAACCGACGCTTGTTGCGACGGTGCGAGTGCGAAATGCTGTGCCCAAAGCCCGGCTCGGCTCCGGTCACTTGGCAGTGTGCTGCCATGACTTCTCCTCAAGAATTGAATGTAATGATCCGCATATCTGCTGCAGGATCATGCGGCTAAGTGCGACCCAAAGTGATCAGGGTGAACGGTTAGTCACGCAACTTGAGCCCCTAACTACCGGCTACCCTGGAGAAAATTACCGGGCCACCGGAGCAATTGCGCACGCTCCGCGCACTTAGCGCTCACCAAGTCTACGAGTTCACGCAATTAAAGACCAATCCGTGCTCGGACGGTGTATAAGGGGGCCTGCTTCAGAGGCGCGTGAGCTGGGCGTACTTGGGCGCCAGTCCGTCGCCCGAGGACTTGCCGGTAACACGGCGGACCACCCAGGGGCCGGCGAATTCGCGGACCCAGCGGGCGTTGGCGCGGAGAGCTTCGGCCCGGTTCAGCTCGGGCACCGGGGTCATGGGCGGGACCTCGATCGAGTGGTCGTGCTCCAGGACGGTAAGGACGCGTTTGGCCATGTTGGCGTGCCCGGCGGCAGACATGTGCATCCGGTCCTGGGCCCACATGCCCCAGTCGTAGTACTCGTTAAAGCGCCAGTAATCCACCAGCAACGCTCCATGGTCCCCGGCAATGCCGCGGACCAGTTCGTTGTAGATGGCGGTGCGGCCGCGCATAGTGCTGAAGACCTTCGAACCGCGCGCGTCGAAGCCGGTGAACATCACCACTGTGGCGCCCGTGGCCGCCAGCTTGCGGATGCCGGCGTCGTACTCCGCCAGCAGATCGTCGATGTCGATCTTGGGCCGCAGAATGTCGTTGGCACCTGCGTAAATGGTCACCAGGGTGGGGTTAAGTTCGACGGCGGCGTCCACCTGTTCTGCCATGATCTGGCGGAGCTTCCTGCCGCGGATGGCCAGGTTGGCGTAGCCGAAGCCGGGATCCGCCGCGCCCAGCTGCTCCGCCACGCGATCCGCCCAGCCCCGCACGCCGTTGGGGCGGCTGGGATCGTCATCCCCGACCCCTTCCGTGAAGGAATCGCCGAGCGCTACATACCGGGTCGAAAAGTCCATGGCGTCAGTCTTTCATCTGTTGCCGGGAGCAACCAAGGCGGGGCCTGTCCGGACGGTGTCCATCAGGGCGACGGCTTATGGCCGGCTTTCGGTCTCGCGGAGGATCCAGTGGTCATCGTCCAGCCGGGCCACGATCTTTTCGCCGATGCGGGCGAGGTCGTTGACGTCGCGTTCCGTCAGGGCGTCCAGGAACTTAGTGCGCACCGCCTCCACGTGCCCCGGTGCGAGTGCCTCCAAAGTGGCCATCCCGACGTCGGACAGGTGTGCGGTGGTGACCCGGGCATCGCGGGGGTGCGGACGCCGCTCCAGCCATCCGCGCTTCTCCAGTTTGGCAACCACATGCGAGAGCCGGGAAAGCGACGAACTCGTACGGGCGGCCAGCTGGCTCATCGGCAGGAAGCGGCCCTCGGCTTCGGACAGCATGGCCATGACGTTGTAATCGAACAGTGACACCTTGCCGGCGGTGTGGAGCTGGTTGTCCAGGGCAGCCGGCAGCAGCGTGTTGATGCTCAGGAGTGCCAGCCAGGCACGGCGTTCGTCGGCGTTGAGCCAGCGCGGTTCGGTCATGCGTCCATTCTAGAAGCAGAGCGTGGTTGAGCGTTCAAGTGACGCACCAGTTCCCGTGGACCCATCCGGGTAGGCTGACTTTATGTTTGTTGTATCGCTGACCTACAAGGTGCCCGAAGACATCGTGGACTATCACCGCCCTGCGCATATGGCGTGGGTTAAGCAGGCGTTCGACGACGGCGTGTTCCTTGCGTCCGGACGCCTGGTTCCGGCGATGGGCGGTGTGCTGTTGTCCAAGGCGGACCGAACCACGCTGGATGCCGCGTTGGCCAAGGATCCTTTCTACAGCAACGGAGTGGCCGAGTTCGAAGTTATCGAATTCACCGCCACGACCGTGGCAGAGGGTTACGAAAACCTGCTGGACACCTAGGCCCCTGGCCCCCGCGCCAGCAGGCTGCCGGGGAAATGCCCGGCATCCCCGGCAGTTCCCCGGAAGCACCTACTGCTCCAGAACCAGCAGCTGGGCCTTGTCCGGCTCCCAGGTCACGAACAGCTCCGCGCCTGGCGCGGGCCGATTCGTCGCATCTGAACTGAGTTCGCGCACCTGGAGCTCGTGGCCGCCGGCCGTGAGGCGGTGGCGCACCGTGGCGCCCAGGTTGGTCGAGGAGACCAGCGCCGCCTTGCCGCAGTTGTCCGCGCTTGCCTCAGAGCTGAACTTGAGGTGTTCGGGACGGATGGACACGGCGTAGTTCTCGCCGGCGACGCCGCGGTCGCGCACACGGCCCAGGCCCAGGCCGCCGAGGTCAACCAGCGCCTCGCCGTCCTTGCGATCCAGGACGGTGCACGGGATGAGGTTGGTGTCGCCAAGGAAGCTGGCCACCCAATCCGTGAGCGGGTGGTTGTAGACCTCTTCGGGCGGGCCCGACTGGACGATCCTGCCGTCCTTCATGACCACGATCCGGTCGGACATGGCCATCGCCTCGTCCTGGTCGTGCGTGACGAAAAGGACGGAGATGCCCAGGCTCTTCTGCAGCGTCTTGATCTCTTCCTGCATGTGTTCGCGGAGCCGCTTGTCGAGGGCGGCCATGGGCTCGTCCAGGAGCAGCGCGGCCGGGTTGAACACCAGCGCGCGGGCCAGGGCCACGCGCTGCTGCTGCCCGCCGGAGAGCTGGCGGGGCTTGCGGTCGCCCATCGTGCCCAGGCCCACGCGTTCCAGCGCGCTATCGGCGCGTTGACGCCGTTCAGCCTTAGGCACCTTGCGCATCCGGAGCGCGAACTCCACGTTTTCGCGGGCGCTCATGTGCGGGAAGAGGGCGTAGTTCTGGAACACGACGCCCAGGTTCCGGTCCCGGGGCGGGAGCGAATCCACGGGCTTGCCGTCGATCAGGACGCTCCCGGACGTGTGCTCCTCGAAGCCGGCCACCATCATCATGGTGGTGGTCTTGCCGGATCCGCTTGGTCCCAGCAGGGTGACGAATTCGCCGGGTTCCACCACCAGGTCCAGTTCGTCGACGGCAACCACGTCGCCGTACGTCTTGCGGACCTGCCGGAGTTCAATGGAACCTTGTGCGGACGCCGTCGCCCTGGTGCTTGCTGCTGCGGAAATCACTGAAGTAGACATGGGCCTTCCTTAGTTTGGTGCGGACACGGCCAGCGGCAGCATCCTGGCGGTGGAACGCCGTTTGAGAACGAACATGACCTGGAACAACAGCCCCAAGGTGGCCACGGTGACCAACAGAGCCGAGGACACCGCGATCTTGGGGGTCAGGTTGAACTGGATGTCGGTGAACATCTTCACGGGCAAGGTGGTGGCGCTGGGCGACTGCATGAACAGGGACATGACGGTCTCGTCGATGGAGACCGAGAAGGCGAACAGCGCCCCGGAAACCAGCCCGGGCAGGATGACCGGCAGGTAGACGTGCCGGAACACGGACAGCCATCCGGCGCCCAGGCTCTGCGCCGAATTGACCAGCGCCGGGTTCAGTCCGGCAAGGCTGGCACGCGTGGTCAGGTACACGTACGGGGTGGCGATGACGGCATGCGCCAGGCCGATGGGGAGGATGCTGCCCAGCACGCCGAGGGAGATGAAGAACTGGTAGAACGCCAGCGCCAGCACCACGGTGGGGACGATCATCGGCGCCAGGATCAGCCCGACGACAGCCTGCTGGCCCGGGAACTTGCGTCCGTGCAGGCCGATCGCCGCGGTCGCGCCGAGAATCACACCGATCACGACGGCGATCGCTGCAGATTGGAGGCTGGCCGTCAGTGCCGAGGTCCAAGCCTTGTCAGCGAAGAAGCCGGCGACGGCGGCGAACGAGATCCTTTCGGGCGGGAAAGTGATGTAGCGGCTGTCGTTAAGGGCAACAGGCACCACGATCGCCGTCGGGACCACCAGGAACAGGAACACCGGAATGGAAAGCAGCGTCAGCAGTCGCTGCCGGGGATTAGTTGTCTGCATGTTGGCCTCCCGCCTTGAGCACTCGCTGGTAGATGGCAACGAGGATGCTGACCAGCACTGTCAGGATCACGGCCAGGGCCGCGGCCCCGGAGAAGTCGGTGAGCTGGCGCGCGTAGTAGTCGATCTGGTTGGCGATCATCATGTCGCCGGGTCCGCCCATGACCACCGGGGTGATGAAGAAGCCGGTACTGATGATGAACACGAGCAAGCCTGCCGCGGAGATGCCCGGCGTGCTGAGCGGCAGGATGATCCGGCGGAAGATTGAGGCTTCCTTGGCCCCGAGCGAACGCGCCGCCAGGGCAAGCCGGTCATCGATGGAGGTCAGCGAGGAGAAAATCGGGAACACCGCATACGGGAGCAGGCAGTGAACCATGCCGATGATCACGGCCAGCCGGTTATGCAGCAGCTCAATGGGAGCATCGGTGAGGCCCACCGTCTGGAGGAAGGAGTTCACGATGCCGTTGTCCTGAAGTAGCACGGCCCACGCGAAGTTCTTCACCAGGATGCCGGTCCAGAAGGGCAGCAGCACCACGGCGAACAGGATCACGCGGGTCACCGTGCCGGAGCGCCACAGCACCAGGGCAATGACGTAGCCCAGGACCACGGTGACGACGGTGGATGCCAGGCTGATGCTCAGGGTGTTGATCAGGGAACGGACCACCAGCGGGTCTTCGAGGACGCGCTGGTAGGCGTTGCCAGTGAAGCTCGAGCCCACCAGTTTGCCCAGCGGGCTGAGGAACAGTACGACGTCGAAGGCCAGGATCGGGGCCAGCAGCAGCCACCAGGTGGTGCGCCGCCGTCGGGGTTTCTCCTGCTCCGGTGCCGGGGCGCGTCCCTCCGGACGCGCGCGTTGCAAGGTTGCGTTGCTCATGTCAGCTGGCCTGCCACAGCTTGAACTGCTGCTCGGTCTTCTTCAGGTTCTCCGACCACCACTTGTCGTCACGGACCAGGATCTTGTCGGCCAGGCGCGGACTGGTGGGCAGGGTGTCTGCGACTTCCTTAGGCAGTTTGGACAGCGCCGGAGTGTTGGCCAGGGTCAGGTTGGTGACCGTATCGAAGGCGGCGCCGGCCTCGGCGTCATTGGACATGAAGTTCATCAGTTTGAAGGCGGCTTCCTTGTTCTTGGCCCCCTTCGGCACCACGAAGTAGTCGCCGGCCAGCACTGCGTTCTCCGCGCTGAAGTTCAGTTTGGCGCCGTCGTTGCGGGCCGCGTTAATGCGGTTGTTGAAGCTCGTGGACAGCGAGACCTCGCCCGAGGTGAGCTGCTGGATGGGCTCCTGGTTGGCCGCGTGGTAAAGCAGGCGGTCCTTGCCGGGGTGGTGGCCCAGCACGCGCAGGGCCCGGTCGACGTCGAGCGGGTAGATCTGGTCGAACGGCACGCCGTCGGCCAGGAGTGCCGCCTCCAGCACGGAGCTGTCCGAGAGCTGGTTGTAGACCGAGCGCTTGGTATCGTACTTGCCCTGGTCGAAGAACTGCGCCCAGTCCTTGGGGGCCTGCGCATCGGGGATGGCCTTCTGGTCCCATGCCATCACGAACAGGAAGCTCAGGTACTTGATGCCGTACTCCGCCTTGGCGTAGCCGGGCAGGCCCTTGTCGCTGATGATGTTGTAGTCGAACGGCTCCAGGAGGCCTTCTGCCACGGCCGTTTCGTATTCCGGGGCGGTGATTTCCACGAGGTCCCACTGCACGTCCCCGGACTGCACCTGGGCCTTGAGGGAGGCCAGGCTGGTGTTGGCCAGCAGCGTGGTTTGGATCCCCGACTGCTTGGAGAAGGGGTCCAGAATCGTCTGGGTCAGCTGGTCATTGTAGGAGCCGCCGTAGGAGGTGACCGTGACTGTCTTGTTGGCTGCCGCGCTATCGGCGGGCTTTGCCCCGCAGCCGGACAGTGCCAGGCCTGCGAATGGGGTCAACGCTGCTGCTTTCAGGAGTTTCCTGCGGTCAAAATGAAGGGAACTGTCAGTCATCGCGGTGGTGCCTCTCAAGGCTGGGGCCCTCCCGGCGCACGCCAAAGGACGCCGTGTGCCGAAGGGGCAGGTTGGGGATTCCGCGTTCACGCTGGCATCCCGACGGCGGCGGTTCATGCCCCGAACGGCCCACGCAGCGCTGAGCGGACTAGAACTGACGCGTTGAGTCGTCGTCAGTGCCGCAACAGTATCTGTGATGTTGCACACAAGTCAACAGATGTTTACTAACCGCTTGCTTTCGGGCTGTTCTTGAGCACCGCGTCCCGGTCCATCAGCTTCTTCAGCCCGCGCTTCCGCGGCACCTTGACGGGTTCTGGCCAGCGCGGCGCCAGTGCATCCCCGAGGGTGACGCCCCTGATTTTGCGGCCAAAAAGCGGCAGCACCCAGTCGTTAACCCAACGCCGCTGCCGCTGTTCCCACTCCCGGAGGCTGAGCCGCGCCGGAGGGTCCCAGTCCTTGAGCCGGATTTTGTGGGGCACCCCGAGCTGGTCCAGCACCTGCCCGGCGAGGTACTTGTGGCCCGCCTTGGACATGTGGAGGCGGTCCGAGTCCCACATCCGCCGGTCATGGAAGGCGTCCAGGCACCAGTAATCCACTAGGACTGTCCCGTATTTCGCAGAGATCTCGCGGACGCGCTGGTTGTAGACCGTGTTCCGCTTCTTCAGCAGCTCCAGAACGGCCGAGACTTTGACGTCGAAGCCTGTGAACAGGACAACCGTGGCCCCGGTCGCGGCGAGTCGCGCCACGAGGTCCTCGTACTCATCCATCAGGGCAGCCATGTCCGTGCCGATGTCCAGGATGTCGTTTCCGCCGGCGTACAGCGTGATCAGCGTGGGCCTCATGGCCAGCGCCGGTTCCAGCTGCTCGGTGATGACGTGACGCAGGCGCTTGCTCCTGATGGCCAGGTTGGCATATTCCCACCCCGGCTCAGCCTTGGCCAGCTTCTCGGCCACCCGGTCAGCCCACCCCCGGACCCCGTTGGGCAGCCGCTCATCCCGGTCCCCAACACCTTCTGTAAACGAGTCCCCCAAAGCGGCAAACACCCGCCGGCCCTCACGGTCCGAGAGTAAAGGATTAGAACCCATCCACTGAAAGTAACCGCCCAAAGAAACACCAAGGTAAACGGACAGCAACAGGATGTGCAGAAGGGTTGAGATCTAGGGGCAGAGTGCAAGGGAGCGTTTGCAGTGCCGGGTGCTAGGCGTTTCCATCAAGCCGCCGCCTCTGATCATCGGCAGCTCCTCAGCCTTTGTCACATTATTGCGACCGATGGTCACGATCAGGTAACGTTGGCGGCTGGCCCCAATGCAGGGCCCCGGGCGCCCGATCACTGGACCCCCGATGCGCCCCTTCGGCGCCTGCTAGCTCCGGCCCTGCCAAGGGGCCCAAGGATGCTTTCCGCACTCGTCATCGTCTCAAGTGCATCAGTCTTTTCTTCCAGTCCTAGCCCGGAGGTATCTTGTTCAAGAAAATAGCCATCATAACGACCATGGGTGCTTTGTCCCTGACAGGATGCGGCCTAGCCCCTACGACCAATGGGGCGTCTGCCCCATCCTCGGCTGGCCGCGAGTCCGCACCTGCCACTCCAGCCCCAACTGCCGCAGCATCTCCGGCGCCCACGGCTTCGAGCAGCGGCCAGACCCCCGCTTCGGCGGCGGAAACCCCGGCGGCAGCCGTCCCCCCGGCGCCCGCGCTGGCCGCTGCCCCGGCCCCGGCCCAGCCGGGGCCCGCAGCCGGCCAGGCTCTCGCCACGACGGGTGACGGTGCGCAGGCAGCTGCCGCCTTCGGTTGGGGCCCGGTCCTGACGGGCGACGAATTCTCCAACACCGGCGCACCGGACCGGACAAAATGGAGTGTCTATAACAGTGCTGGGCATGCCGGCAAAGGCCTGCGCAGTCCCCAGGCTTGGTCGGTTGCCAACGGCGTGGCCACCGTTAACGGAGACGCAGCCGGCACCACGGGCGGCATGTCGGCAAAGTTCGCGGAACAAAGGTATGGTCGCTGGGAAACGCGCATGAAAACCAATTCACGGGACCCGAAATACCACCCGGTCCTGATCCTCAACAACAACGCTGCCCCGAACTGTGCCGAGATCGATTATGCCGAGGGCAGCACAGTCACCTCCGTGATGAGGTTCTTCCTGCACTACGCCTGTGGTGGAGCGGATTTCCAGACCACAACGGCGACGCCCGTCGATAGCACACAGTGGCACAACTACGCGGTGGAGTGGACCCCGGCCGGCATCAGCGGATACGTCGACGGAGTAAAGACCTTCACTGACCCGAACCCGGCGCACCAGCCCTCTGTCGCCATGAAGCAGACATTGCAGCTGGATTGGTTCCCGGACGGCTCCGCCACCAAGCCCTCGCAGATGCAGGTCGATTGGGTCCGCGTCTACAAGTGAGAGAGCGTTTGGAAAAAACCCACAGGAAGTGAGAGAGCGTTTGGACGTGACAGGCCCAACGAGCCGCAGCCCCTGTCTTGCGTAGGAGCGCATCGCCGACCAGAGCGGAGCAAGGCCGCCCGCGGCCGAGCGCAGCGTCGGGAGGAAGGGCGGACCCGAGGGCCCCGAACTGAGCTTGCGAAGTTTGGGACGGGTCCAACCGCTAAGCGACGGCAAGGCGGCGGTTGCGGCGCACCCAACCGCCGCATACGACGGAAGGCTTTAGACCTCGGCCTTACCCTGACGCCAGTACCCCATGAAAGCAACCTGCTTCCGGTCGATCCCCACGTCCCGCACAAGGTACCGCCGCATGTCCTTGATGACGGCAGCCTCACCGGCGATCCAGGCGTAGAAAGGCATGGCGCCGGCCGGCATGGCGGGGTTCTTGGTGGCCTCGATTTCGGCTGTTTCCATCCGCGCGGGGGTCTCCCAGAGGACGTCCACGTCCACATTGACGTCTTCGGGCTCCGGGCCCGCGCCGGCGTCGGACGCTTTGATTCCCACCCAGCCGGGAACGGGAACTGCAGTGCGCACTGCCTGCTGCAGCAGCTCGCCGTGCGGGCGTGAGCGGCCAATGGCGGCGCCGCGGGCAAGCCAGGTGATGTCGATGTCGGCGTCCGTCGTGAGGTCGAGGAAGTCGCCGGCTTCCGGTACTTCCAGGAGGGCGTGGCCGGTCATGTAGGACGGCAGGCTTTCGAGGATGGCGGAGATAGCGGGGATGGCGGTTTCGTCGCCGGCGAGCAGGACGCGCTGGGCCATTCCGGGCCGCCACTCGATGCCACCGTAGACCTCGGCGGTGTAGCACTGGGCGGCTCGGCTGTTGGGGCCGATTATAGTGATGGCGTCGCCCGGCTGGGCGTTCTGGGCCCAGTTCGCGGCGGGACCGCCGTGCCCGTCGGCGTCGAAGTGCATCACAAAGTCAACGTCAATTTCGGGATAAACGGCATCGAGCCGGGACTGGCGGACCGTGTACGTGCGCATCGAGCCGCGGACTGCGGGGTCCATGGCCAGCCATTCCTGGTACCAGCCGGCCTGCGCCATTTCGAAGACCGGCAGCGGCAGCTTTGTACCGTCGGACGCCAGGGAAGGGATCATCAGTTTGATCCGCAGGTCAAGGGTATCGCCGTTAACGCCGAAGTCCCGCAGCGAGTAGCCGCCGAAGGTGATCCGGCGGAAGTTGGGGCTCAGCTCCTGCACCGAGGAAACGGTCACCTCGAAAGCCAGGGTCATGGGCTCGGTGGCGGCGATGTCGCGGGTCTTCATGAAACGAGCTCCAGTTCGGTTGCGGCGGTGTGGTGGCGGCCGATGGGGATGATCAGGGGTGTGCCCGAGACGGGATCGGGAATCACCCGGGACTCAAGGCCGAAAACGTCGCGGACCAGCTTTTCGGTGACAACAGTTATGGGGTCACCCAGGGCCACGATCTCGCCGCCCTTCATGGCGATGACATGGTCCGCGTAGCGTGCCGCCAGGTTCAGGTCGTGCAGGACGATGGCCACGGTGGTGCCGCGCTTGCGGTTCAGATCCGTGACCAGGTCCAGGACTTCCACCTGGTGCGCCAGGTCCAGATATGTGGTGGGTTCGTCCAGCAGGAGCACGTCGGTTTCCTGGGCGAGCGCCATGGCGATCCAGACGCGCTGGCGCTGGCCGCCGGACAGTTCATCGACGTTCCGCTCAGCGAGTTCCAGCGTTTCCGTCGCTTCGAGCGCGCGCTGCACGGCGGCGTCGTCCTCGGTGCTCCAGCTGCGGAAGAAGCCCTGGTGCGGATACCGGCCGCGGCCCACGAGGTCGCGGACAGCGATGCCGTCCGGCGCCGTGGGGTGCTGCGGGAGGAGCCCCAGGGTGCGCGCCAATTCACGGGCCGGGCGGGCGTGGATGTCCTTGCCGTCCAGGGTCACCGTGCCGGAGGCGGGCTTAAGGAGGCGGGACAGGCCACGGAGGAGCGTGGACTTGCCGCAGGCGTTGGCGCCCACAATCATAGTCACCTTGCCCTCGGGGATTTCCGCCGTGAGGCCGTCCACCACGCAGCGCTGGTCGTATTTGAGGGTGAGGTCCTGGGCGCTGAGAACGGCCATGTCAGGCATCCTTTCGGTTAGCCGTGACCAGAAGCCACAGCAGGAACGGGGCACCGAGCGCGCCGGTGATAACACCGACGGGCAGCACGGTGCCGTCCAGCAGCAAGGGGGCGAGGTTGGCCGCGACGTAGTCGGCGGTGAGGACAATCAGCGCACCCACCAGGGCCGACGCCGGGAGGCTGGCTTTACGGGTGAAGCGCCGGGCGATGGGACCGGCCAGGAAGGCGACGAACGAGACCGGCCCGGCAGCCGCCGTCGCCACTGCGGCCAGTGCGACGGCGGTGACCACCACGGCGAGGCGCGTGAACCCGACGCGGATGCCCAGCCCGGCCGCGGCGTCGTCGCCGAGTTCCAGGATGCGCAGCGGCCCGGCAAGGGCGATGACGGCGGGGACCAGGACCAGCAGCGCCAAGGAGAGCATGCCCGCCCGGTCCCAGTTGGCGGAGTTGAGGGAGCCGTTAAGCCAGACGAGTGCGTCGGCTGCCGTGCGGATGTCCGCGCGGGTCATCATGAAGTTGACCACCGCGTGGAGGGCGGCGGCGATGCCCACACCGGCCAGAATCAGCCGGTTGCCCGCGGCGTTCCCCCGGTTGCCGCCGCCTGAGCCCAGCGACGGTCCGCGGGAGATGGCGTAGATCAGCGCTGCGATACCCAGCGCGCCGCCTAGCGCCGCTCCGGACACGGCGGGACCTGTGGCGCCGAAGATCACGATGGCGGTGACCGCGGCCGCGCTGGCTCCGTAGCTGATGCCGATCACGTCGGGGCTGGCCAGCGGGTTGCGGAGCATGGTCTGGAACAGGCCGCCGGAGAGGCCGAACGCAGCGCCAATCATCACGCCGATGACGGCCCGGGGCAGCTTGTTCTCCATAATAATGAAGCTTGCGCCCGGGATTCTTTCGCCGCCGGTCAGGTGTCCTATGAGGATCTTGAAAAAGTCCGGGATGGTCACGGTGTAGCTGCCCAGGAGCACGTAGATGGCGAACATAACCACGACGCCGAGGGCCAGAACGGCGGTCCGGGTCAGCACGCGAGATGGCAGTTCACGCCAATGTTTGCGCGTGCGATTGCCGTCAAGTGCCATCTCGGCGGGGGATTCGAGCGTGGTCACAGGCCGGCCCCCTTGCCGCGGCGGATGAGCCAGACGAAGACGGGCGCACCCACGAGTGCGGTCATAATGCCGGCCGGGACCTCGCCGGGAAGCAGCACAACGCGGCCGATAATGTCCGCGCCGAGCAAAAGTGCCGGCGCGAGGACCAGGGAGAACGGCAGTATCCAGCGGTAGTCGGGGCCGGCGAGTGAGCGGACCGCGTGCGGAATGACCAGGCCAACAAAGCCGATGGGCCCTGCCAATGCCGTCGCGGAGCCGCAGAGCAGCACAATCCCCAGGGCGGTGACTCCCCGGCTCAGGCCCACACGCTGGCCCAGGCCGCGGGCAATGTCATCACCCAGCGCGAGGCTGTTCAGGATGCGGCCGGTGCCAAGAACAATCAGTGCCCCGACGGCCAGGAACGGGAGGCCCGGGAGCACCACTGCCCAGTCGCGGCCGGAGATTCCGCCCACCTGCCAGAAACGGAAGCGGTCCAGGGTGTCCTGGCTGGAGACGAGAATGACGCTCATCAGGGAATAGAGCCCGGCGCTGAGCGCGGCGCCGGCGAGGGCGAGCTTGACCGGCGTCGCACCGTCCCTGCCCATCGACGCGATGAGGTAAACCACGACGGCGGCGGCTCCGGCGCCGATGAAGGCGAACCAGATGTAGCCGCTGAGGGAGGTGACGCCGAAAAGGTAGATGCCGGTGACCACGGCCAGCGCGGCTCCGGCGTTGACGCCCATGATGCCCGGGTCTGCCAGCGGGTTGCGGGCAACGCCCTGCATGGCGGCGCCGGCGAGGCCCAGGGCACCGCCAACGAGGATGCCCAGGACGGTGCGGGGGATGCGCGCGTGGACCACCGCGTGGTCCCCGTTGGCGGGATCGAACTGGGTGAGGGCCTGCCACACGGTGGTCAGGGAAAGGCCCCGGGCGCCGATGGCCAGGGAAGCGGCGGCTAACAAAGAAAGTACGACGACGGTAGCCAGCAGCCAGGCAACCTGCCTGGTTCTGGCCTTCCCACCGGTGCGGGCCAATCCACCGGCGCTAGCCAATCGACCGGCGCGAACGGACACTTGGGGCCCTCGTTGCGACCCGATCGGGGCCCCAACTGTCCGTTCGCGCTGTCCGGCGGGTGCCGCCGTCGTACTTTCCGTCATGGAGCGGTGCTTACTTCACTGCATCCGCGGCGGTGGCGAGCTGCGGGAGGAAGGTGTCCAGCGCCCACGGCAGGCTCAGCGGCGAGGAGGCCGAGATTGCCAGGACCAGGCTCTTGTCCGCGTCGGCAACGAACGCGCCGTTCTTGACTGCCGGAATCTGGCCCAGCAGGGGGTCGCTCTTGACGGCCGCGGCGGTCGCGGCATCCTCAACCGAGCTCAGGAAGATATCGGCCTCAAGCTCGTTGGCCTTCTCGGCGGCCCACGGCACGAAGAAGTCCTTGGAGCCGGCTGAAGCCTTCTCGGCGACCGGGGCCAGCTTCATCCCGATCGCTGAGAGGAACTTCGGACGGTTGTCATTGGCGGTGTAGAAGCCCGTGGCAGTGAGGTCCGAGGGATCGGTGTAACCGTAGACGAAGCTCTTGCCGGCGATCTGCGGGTACTTGGCAGCTTCCGTCTTGACGGTGGCCTCAGTGTCGGCGATGAGCTTGGTAGCTTCAGCCTCCTTGCCCAGGGCCTTGCCGATGATGGAGGTTGAATCCTGCCATGAGGTTCCGTAGGCAACCTCGGGGTGCGCCACCACGGGGGCGATCTCGCTGAGCTTCTTGTAGTCCTCTTCGGTAAGGCCGGAGTAGGCGGCCAGGATGACGTCCGGGGTGAGCTTGGCGATCTCGGTGAAGTTGATGCCATCAGCCTCGGAGAACTGGACCGGAGCCTTGTCGGAACCGAAGCCCGCGCCAAGTTCCTTCAGCGCCGCGTCCTTCCACGGCGTGGAGCCCTGCTCGTTGCCGCCCCATTCGTTCTTGGGGACGCCCACCGGGACCACGCCGAGGGCAAGGGCAACGTCGTCGTTGACCCAGGAAACGGTGACTACGCGCTTGGGCTGTTCCTTGACGGTGGTTTCACCGAAGGCGTGCTTGATGGTGACCGGGAACTGCGAGCTGCTGGAGCTGGAGCTGGAGCTGCTGGCGTCCGAGGTGGAGGACGCGGGGCCGGTGGAGCAGGCGGACAGTGTGAGTGCCGCGGCGGCCAGCGCGGCCGTTGCCTTGCCGGCTGACTTGAACAGCGTGCGGCGGGTGGCGCTTGGGCCGGAGAAGAGGGGGGAAGTCACGGAACTCCTTAGGTGAATGATGCGAACCTAAGTAAGGGTAGCCTAGCCTGCTCTGAATTAGAAAAGCTTTGTATTGCGTAATTGATCATGTGACGCAACGTATAGCGCCAGGTCATTGCCGGCAGGGTGAACGGTGGTTCACTCTTAAGTGGTAAACACGCGTTCACCGTGCCGCGCTCCATCCCAGTCCACACTTGAAAGCACCTGATGCCGCGTTCCAACGCCCTGAACAACACCCGGGGCCCGTCCCCGTCCGCCATCACCGCCGTACTTGCCCTCAGCGGCACGGTGGTGGCCCTCATGCAAACGCTCGTAGTGCCGCTCCTTCCGGATTTCCCCCGGATCCTGGGTATCACCGCCGACGACGCCTCCTGGCTGGTGACCGCCACCCTGCTCGCCAGCGCCGTGGCAACACCCATCGTGTCCCGCAGCGCGGACATGTACGGCAAGCGCAAGATGATGGTGGTTTGCCTGGCGATCATGGTGGCCGGCTCGGTCATTGCCGCGGTTGGCGGATCCTTCCTGTGGCTGGTCATCGGCAGGACGCTCCAAGGGTTCGCATCGGCCCTGATTCCGGTGGGCATCAGCATCATGCGCGATGAGCTGCCCAAGGAGAAGATGGGCTCCGCCGTTGCCTTGATGAGCGCCACGCTGGGAATCGGCAGCGCCATGGGCCTGCCCCTCGCCGGAGTGCTGTACGAGAGCCTGGGGTGGGCCTCGATCTTCTGGGTGTCCGCCGCTGCCGGCGCACTGCTGCTCGTTGCCGTGGCGCTGGTGGTTCCCGAATCCAAGGTCCGCACGCCCGGGCGCTTCGACTACGCGGGGGCGCTGGTGCTCTCCGCAGCCCTGGCTGCCCTGCTGCTGGCGATCTCCAAAGGCGGCGCCTGGGGCTGGGGCTCGGAGCCGGTGCTGCTGCTGTTCCTCACGGCCGCAATACTCCTGGCTGCTTGGGTCCCGTACGAGCTGAAAGTCAGCCAGCCGATGGTTGACCTGCGGACATCGGGCCGCAGGCCGGTGCTCATGACCAACGTGGCCTCGCTGCTCGTCGGCTTCGCCATGTTCGCCAACATGCTCCTCACCACCCAGCAGCTCCAGCTGCCTACCGCCACGGGATACGGATTCGGGCTGAACGTCATCACCGCAGGGCTGTGTATGGTCCCCTCCGGGCTCGCGATGGTGATTTTCGCGCCTGTTTCCGGACGTATCATCCGCGTCTTCGGCGGTAAGTCTGCGCTGATCGCCGGCGCCGTCGTGATGATTGTGGGCTACGTGAGCCGGGTCTTCTTCTACGACTCCATCGCATGGGTAATCATCGGTTCAACCGTTGTCAGCGTGGGCACCGCCATCGCCTACGCGGCCATGCCCACACTGATCATGGGCGTGGTGCCGATCACCGAGACGGCCTCGGCCAACGGGCTGAACAGCCTGGTCCGGTCCATCGGCACCTCGACGTCGAGCGCAGCGGTTGCCGCGGTCCTCACCTCGGTCAGCATGACGGTGGGGGCCGTGCAGCGTCCGTCCTTCGATGCCTTCAAGGACGTGTTCTGGCTGGCCGCGCTGGCAGCCGCAGCATCGGTGGTGGCCACGGTCTTCATCCCGAAGGCCACGGCAGCCCGCCGGCCATCCGCAGCTGACACCGCCGCCTCCGTCAATACGGCCGAAATCGTGGTGCAGGGGCGCGTCCTTGCACCGGACAACCGCCCCGTCACTCCCGCCGTCGTGACCGTACTTCAGACCGCCGGCGAGCCGGTGGACTGGAGCCGGGTCGATACGGAAGGCAACTATTCGGTGGCCCTCCCCGGCGCCGGGAAGTACCTCATGGTGACCAATGCAGCCGGCTGGGCGCCGATGGCCGAGGTCTTCGACTTCGACGGCCGCACCCGGCACCAGAACTTCCTTCTTCGGGACCGGCTGGAGATCAGCGGACTGGTCACGGCCGGAAGCGCGGCTGTGGCCGGCGCGGTGGTGACGCTCCTTGAGGCAAGCGGGGGTTACGTGCACACCACCCTTTCGGACGACGACGGCGCGTATGCGTTTCCGCTGCCCCTCGCCGGCCGCTACGTCGTGAGCATGGTTGATCCGGCGACGCACCAGGCCATGGCGCGGAAGCTCGCGGTGGACAACCGCTCTGTCACCGTTCATCTCGCCGCGCCGCGTGTGGAGGAAAAGTCCATGGAGCCGGTGGGCGCATGAGCAGCCGCAGCCACGACGCGATCTTCAGCGCCGCCGGGCGGCTTTTCGGGGAACGCGGATACCGCGCCGTCACGGTGCGGGACATAGCCGCGGACGCTGGCGTTTCTGCGGCCCTGGTCATGAAACTCTTCGTCTCCAAGGAAAAGCTCTATGCCGCCGTCCGGCCCGACGAATCGCAGCTCGCCGAACTGGAGGTCCCGACGTCGGAACTGGGCAGGGCGCTGGTGTTCCGTGTGTTGATGCGCCGGGAACGCGGAACGCAGGAGCCGTGGGCCATCATCCCGTTCGCCGTTCTGGACTCTCCCGACCCCGAGGCAGCTCGAACGGATGTCCGCGAAAGATACCTCGCCGCCATCGCGAGCCTGATCGGGGACACAACACCGGAGCGGCGGTTCGCCTCCACCGTGGTGGCCCTGATGACCGGATTCGGCGAGTCCGTCCGCACCCTGGGCCTCTTCGACGGCTGGAACTTTGACGAGCTGGTGGGACACTACGGCGCAATCGTCCAGGCCCAGATCGACGCCTGCACCGCTGCCCTCTAAAACCCTCTCTCACTTAACGCAGAAAAAACACCAACGCTCTCTCACTTTCCTCAAGAAAGTGAGAGAGCGTTGGTAAAAAACCCGTATCAAGTGAGAGAGCGTCCGGGTCAGCGGAGCACGATGTCCACGGGGTTCGCCTCGGACCGCCACTGGCCTTCCGCGCCGGGCCTGGGCCGGATCACCGGGGCGGTAAGCACGCCGGAGCGGTTGGTGCGCTTGTCCCGCAGGATCTCCGTCACCGAGCCCAGGTGCCGGGACAGGTCGATCACGTTCTCCGGAGCGGCCAGCAGCAGCTGGAAACCGAACTCGTGCAGCGCCTTGATCCCGGCGCCGGCAAACTCCTCCGATGCCAGCACAAACGCCTCGTCCATCATCACGGTGCCGTAAGTGGTGAACCCCTGCTCGGCGATGCCCAGCTGGTAGCTCAGCGCCGCGGCCATGATGAACGCGGTGAAGCGCTGCCGCTCGCCGCCGGACATGGAGCCGGTGTCGGCATGCATGTAAACGTCGGTCCGCTTGCCGCCGCCCCTCCTGCCTGAGGCCGGCCCGGCCACCTCCCGGTGCTCCTTGCACTGGATGAACAGGTGCCCGCGGACATCCAGGACTTCGGCGCGCCACCGCCGGTCCTCGGGGGTGGGCGAGCCGAGCCGCTTTACGAGCGTTTCGAGGGTCTTGTACCGAGCGGTGAGCTCGGCGTCGTCGTCTCCCCCGGCACTAGCGGCTTCCGCGCCACCTCGGACTGGCCGCGCGTGCCGGGCCTTCAGCGCGTTCTGGATAGCGTCCTTGAACTGCTTGGCCGCGGCCGGCAGGGTCTGCTTGATGTCCAGTTCCAGGAAGCTGCCCTCATGGAAGTTGACCTCGGACAGGATGCCGTTGAGCGGCAGGATGCGGCTGGTAATGGACCGCCGCTCCTCGTCCAGCAGGTGCAGCAGCGTGCTGAACGATTCATGCGTGCGCTGGTTGAAAAACTGCCGGAACTCGGACTCCTGGGCGGGCAGGCCGTCGCTGATGATGGCGTGGTAGCGGCCTTCGAACTCCCCGGCCGCACCGATTGAGGTGCCGTGGTCCGCCGAGATCGCGGAGCCCCACTCGCGCACAAAGCCCTCGAAGATCCGGGTCAGCCGCTCGGAGGTTGCCTGACCGCGCGTCTCGGCGGCGTGCAGCTCCCCGAGCAGCGCCGTCCGGACGCGGTTGGCCAGGTTGTCCAGCTCATGCATCTCGCTGACGTCGCCGAAGTCGGTGAAGTACGGCTCCAGCGCACTGACGGTGGCGTCCGACGGCGGCGCCTGCTCCAGGCGGGCACGCGCGGCTTCCAGCAGCGAATCGGCAGCGCTCAGCTGCCGGTCCAGGGCCTTGTATTCGCTCTGCAGGACTGCTGCGGCTTCGGTGCTGGCCTGGTGTTTCTGCCGGGCCGTTTCGATGTTGGCCCGCAGCGGTTCCAGGTCGGCCTGGGCCGCGAGGGCATCCTTGAGCCGCTGTTCAATCCGGGTGAGTTCATCGGCTGCGACGGCAGCGGACACCTGTTCCCAGGGCCGGTGGTCCTCCGCGATTCGTCGGAGGGCATCGAGCTGCCGGCTCATGCCCTGGTGCGACTCTTCACGGCTTTGCGCCAGCTCGGCGGCCTTGGCGAGTTCCTGCTGCAGGTCCTCCACCTGGGCGGCCACAAGTTCCAGCTTGGCGGCGTTGTCGAACCCGAGCACGTAGTCCTGGCGGCTGGTGAAACGGTCGTCCTTCTCCACCGTGTGCCGGTTGCGTTTGACCACACCTCCCAGGCTCAGGCCCTTGTCCAGGGTGGCCAGCTCGTTGGGGTCCTCGACGCACGGGAAGGCGAAATCGAGGGCGATCCGCTCCCGGATCCATTCCCCGGCGTCCACCACCGCGCCGCTGGCGAGGATGTCCAGCTTGGTGAGCAGATCGCCGTCGCGCGCGTCCTCCACGGCGAGGGCGCCGCCCGCGATCGGCTTGGATACGTCCACCGCGCGCAGGGCGCCACGCACTTTGTTGTCGTTCAGGTAGCGGGTCACCGCGGCGAAATGTTCGCCGGGGACCAGCAACGTGGTGGCGAGGTTCCGGAGGGCACGCTCCGCGGCCGGCCGCCAGTGTTCCTCCCCTTCGGCGAGGTCCATCAGTTCGCCGCCGAACGGCATCCGGTCCTCAGGAACCCCGGTGGCCGCGGCGATGGCCGCACGGTTTTCAATGCTCGACGGCGGCAGCAGGGACTTGCGCGTCTTCAGCGACACGAGCTCCTGCTGGGCTGCCGCCAGCTCACGCTTTTTGGTGGCGTGGCCGTCGAAGGCTTCGAAGCGGAGCTCCTGCAGGGCCTGGGAGTCGTCCTTGAGTTCGGCCGACCTGGCGGCAGCCTGCTCGTGGGCCTGTTCCCAACCGTCAGCGGTCCACTCCAGCTGCAGGCCGGCGTCGGACAGGGCCTTGCGGGCCGCTTCCTCCACCTGCTCGCGCAGCCGCAGACCCACCTTGGCGTTGTCCAGCGACTGCTCGATCGCGGAGATCGCGTTGCCGCCCTGGTTGTTGTAATCGGTCTCCAGCTGGCGCAGTTCCTTGGCCAGCCCGTCGCGGACCGAGCGTTCCGCGCCCAGCTCCTTGGCTTTCGCCTGGGCCAGCTCCTTGAACCGGGCCAGTGTCTTCTGATGCACCGTGACGGCGAGCTGCTGCTTGTAGGCGTCGAACTCCTCGCCGGACAGCTCACGGAGCCGGTTTGCGTCCAGGAGCGACTGCGCGTATTCCTTGTTCAGGCCGGGCACGGGGGCCAGCTGGTCCCGCTGCTGCCGCACGTCCTCCAGCCGCTGCCGGATCGACATGAGGTTGCTGAATTCCTCCACCACGTCATCGGCAGCGGCGAGGGTAGCGGGGGCGTCCAGGACCTGGTCGCGGAAGAAGGTATTGACGCTGCCGCCCAGGCCCTTGCCGGCCTGGATCACGCGCAGCAGGGGCAGAGCCTGGTCCGAACTGATGCCCAGGAGCCGGCGGAAACGCTCCGCGAAGGCCTTGTGGACATCGAAGATCTGGGCGTCCGGGAAGATCGTCTCCAGCGCAGCCTTGGTGAAGCGCTTGTCGGCGATGTCCTCGATGGCCGGCAGGTCCAGCGGCTTGCTGTCGATCACGTAGAAACGCCCAACGCTGGACTCCGTGCCGTTTTTGGGCAGGTCGAACAGTGCGGACACCGTGATGCGGGTGCCCGCGGCGTTATCAAACGTCAGGGCGACGGCGGACCAGGTGGCACCGGGGCGCTGGAACGCGCTGGCCGAGCCCTCGCCCACCGCTTTGTCGCCCACCTTGCCGCGCATGTACGTGAAGGTGGTCCTCTTGTCCTCCACAGCACCGCCGGCACGCTGGGCCGCGGCCTCGTTGGAGCGCGGCCGGGCATCAAACACCCGCAGCATGGCGTCAAACAGGGTGGACTTGCCCACGCCCGAGTTGCCCGTCAGCAGGGTTCCGTTCCGGTCCACGTGCATCGTGTGCGCCCCATGGAACGTGCCCCAGTTGACCACCTGCACCAACGCCAGGCGCATCTGGCCGGGGTTCGTGAGGTCGCCCATGGGCAGCATGATTGCGATGCTCACTTGGCTTCCTCCGTTGTCGTGGCTGGGGACGCCGACGACGATGCCGCCCCCGCCCCTTCGCCGCGCCGCTGATCTTCGATCAGCTCAGCGCGCGGCTCCGATAGGCCCGATGCCACTCCCTGGGCGGCATCGCCGTCGTCGTTTGGTACGTCATCGCCGGCGTCGTCATCCTCGGCACCACTGTCGCCGTCCAGCTCCAGCAGGGGTTCTGTGCCTGTTGGGTCTGTGGTTGCTGCTACCAGGGCTTCGATTTGGGCTGGGATGTCGCCGATGTTTTCGAAGGGGAGAGCCAGCGGGAGGGCGTTGGAGATGGTGTAGACGTCGTCCAGGCCCGTGGTGAGGAGCAGCTGGCGGGCCAGGAGCTTGGTGATGGCCCGGGTGACCACGTCCGAATCCCGCAGCGCGTCCTGCTGGCCGGCGGGCTGGTAGTGGGCCACAAGGTCGGCGATTTCCTCGCGGGTGATGGTGGCATCGGTCTGGGCCGTGACGTGGCGGTCCAGCAGCATCCGCAGGCGGAGCAGCACGATGGTCTCCACCCGGCTCAGCGCACGCTGTTGGCGCAGGATGCTCGACCGGCTGCTGCCCCCGATGGCCTCAGGATCCACCGGGCGCAGGACGGCGATCTTGCGCTCGTGGTCCAGCTGCAGGGTCAGGAACAGCTCGGACAGGCGGCTGCGCAGGATGATCTGGTTGTCCAGCAGCGTGGTCCACAGTTTCTCGTCGCGGCCGCCGTCGACGTACGGGCCCTTGAGCAGCTTGACCAGCGCCTGGCGCACCTTCATCGAGAGAACGCCGGTGTCACCGGGAAACAGTGCCGCGCCGTCCACAAACGTGTCCCGGGGCGTGACTCCGGCGCCCCTGGTGATTGAGCCTGTCAGTAATGATTGATGTGGGGTTCGGGTTGGTCTGACTCAGAGCCTGTCTGACGCTTTGGCTGTCTTTATTTCGATGCGTCGGCCGGCCCGGTCCC